>DAIDMK010000030.1 GCA_027449025.1 Lutibacter sp.
AAATTTCCAAAGAAAAGCATTCCCAATAAAGGCAAAGCACTTGGTGAAATAAAAGTGGTTAAGATCAATGCAACAATAGGAAAAAGCATTTTTTCTTTTTGGGAAACTGCTCTGGGTGGTTTCATTCTAATTTTTCTGTCCTCTTTGGAAATGAGCAGTCTCATTAATGGCGGTTGAATTACGGGAACCAATGCCATATAGGAATAAGCGGCGATGGCGATTGGGCCAATCAGGTTTTTAACCACGGTGCCGTCGGCCATAATATTCACGCCATTTGCTAATTTTGAGGAAAGGAAAATTGCGGTTGGACCATCTGCGCCGCCAATAATGCCAATCGCTCCGGCCTCAGGAAGATTGAAACCAAGGTAAAGCGCGCCTATAAATGTGGCGAAAACACCTATTTGCGCTGCTGCGCCCAACAACATTAATTTCGGATTGGCGATGAGCGACGAAAAATCGGTCATGGCGCCAATTCCTAAAAAGATCAATGGCGGATAAATTCCTTTTACCACCCCAAAATACAGGTAATTTAATACCGATCCAGTTTCGTAAATGCCTGTCTGGTTTCCGGCAACAAACGGGATGTTTCCAATAATAACCCCTGCGCCAATGGGAATTAACAGCAGTGGCTCATAGTCAAATTTAATGCCCAGATAAATAAATATAATCCCAATTAAAATCATAATTAGGTTTCCTGCTGAGGAATTTGCAAATCCGGTGTAGTAGTAAAATTGTTTAATTCCACCGAGAGCTTCATCAATAAAACGTTCACTGGTTACTTCTTCAGTTTGAACAATTGTTGTTGACTCAGTAGTAGTTTGGACCGAATTTAAGCCGAGTGCAGGTCTTATGAAAATCAAAAGTGACAGCACGCCAAATATTATTAATATTTTTTTCATCTGTTTAAACTTTATTTTTTAGCGGTAACAGATGCTGTTCGCTATTAATCATTCCTTTATGTTTCAAGATTTGTAATGCTCGTTTCATCTGTTTAAATTTTATTTTTTAGCGGTAACAGCTGCTGTTCGCCATTAATCATTCGTTCGTGTATCAAAATTTGTTGTGCTCGTTTCATTTTTTCTTTTTTTACGAGTGTTGGCTCTTAAAATCTAATAATTTCAGAACCAATAACTTTTATATTTCTAGGCCAATTCTATCATCAATTCACTTTGCAACACTTGCTGTCCTACTTTTACGTTAACAGCGCTCACAACGCCCGATTTTTCTGAAGTGATGTTGTTTTCCATTTTCATAGCCTCAAGAACCAACAATCGGTCTCCTACTTTTATGGTGTCTCCAATCTTTATGTCGATAGATAAAATGATGCCTGGTATGGGCGCTAAAATTTTTGTTTTTGCAGAAGCGGGATTCACCTTAATTGGTTCAATTGATTTTCTTGACTTCTCCAGCACCATTGTAGGTGTTTTGGTTTTCGCTATTTCCTCTTTCATTTTTACAGAATATGAAGTTCCGTTTACTTCCAACTCTATAATATCTTCTTCGTGAGAAATAATTTTAACGATGTAATTATTTTCGTGTATTCTAAATTTAAAATTTTTCATTGTGTTTGTTGTTTTTCACTGCAAGGATTATTTTTAAATAAATTCTGGCAACATATAATCCATAATTCGTTAAAGCCTGTTGTGTGTACCATATATTTTTGAACTCCAAGGCGAGTATAATTTCCGTGCTTGCTTGATGGTCAATATGGCGTTTTCGTGATCGTGTTTTTCATAAAGGTAAAGATTAATGGCTGTGGCGATGGCAGCGGCAATTTCGCCCGTAAACTTTTCATCGGCAGCCACCGAAATATCTTTAATTTTTCTATCTCTTCCTTTGGTAATGATTTTATACCCATAAAGTAAAATAGGAACCCCATATTTAAAAAAGAGGGATAAGATTATCAACGAACCAAAAACAATGAGCAATCCGGTGATCAAAATAACGTAACCTTCGCTTAATTGATCGATGTATAATAGTTTAGGCATCATTATAGTGGGATATTTGAGTGTTTTTTAGGTGGATTTACTTCTTTTTTGTTGGAAAGCAGCTCCAACGCCCTGATTATTCTAAAACGCGTATTTCTAGGTTCAATCACATCATCAATAAAACCATATTTAGCTGCTACATAAGGATTGGCGAACTTAACGGTATATTCCTCTTCCTTTTTCTCGATGTACAATTGTTTTTCATCTGCATCTTCTATCTTTTTAATGTTGGAACCTTCCAATACTTCTACAGCGCCTTTGGCACCCATAACGGCAATTTCAGCAGTTGGCCAGGCATAATTTAAGTCGCCACGTAATTGTTTGCAGCTCATCACATCGTGCGCACCACCGTAAGATTTTCGCAGTGTAATGGTCACTTTTGGAACGGTTGCTTCGCCGTAAGCAAACAATAATTTTGCGCCGTGAAGAATAATCCCGCCATATTCTTGTCCAGTTCCAGGCAAAAATCCGGGTACATCAACCAAGGTTACAATAGGAATATTAAAACCATCGCAAAAACGAACAAATCGCGCTGCTTTTCTTGAAGATTCACAATCTAAAACCCCAGCGTAATATTTTGGTTGGTTTCCTACAATACCAACAGAACGGCCATTGAATCTTGCAAATCCAACAACAATATTTCGGGCATAGTTCCTGTGTACTTCAAAAAATTCGGCATTGTCTGTGATTGTTGTAATCACATCAAGGATATCATAAGGCTGGTTCGGATTTTCAGGAATAATTTCATTTAATACATCTTCCAATCTATCAATAGGATCGTCGCATTTAATACTTGGCGGATCTTCCAAATTGTTTGAAGGAAGGTAACTGATTAGTTTTCTTATCAGCAACAGATTTTCTTCATCGTTTTTAGCAAGAAAATGTGAAACACCGGATTTTGTGGAATGAATTTGAGCACCTCCCAATTCTTCGGCACTTACAACTTCTCCTGTAACTGTCTGCACCACTTTTGGTCCGGTAACAAACATATAACTTGTTTTGTCGGTCATAACGGTAAAATCAGTCAATGCGGGAGAATATACGGCACCGCCAGCACAAGGTCCTAAAATGGAAGAAATTTGTGGAATAACGCCCGAAGCCATAATATTTCTTTGAAAAATCTCGGCATAACCGGCCAAAGATCTAACGCCTTCCTGAATACGTGCACCACCACTATCATTCAATCCAATTACGGGAACGCCAATTTTCATGGCCATATCCATAATTTTGCATATTTTTAAGGCATACGTTTCAGATAACGATCCACCAAAAACAGTAAAATCTTGCGAGAAAACATAAACGATTCTGCCGTCAATGGTACCGTGGCCCGTAATAACACCATCAGACAGGTAAATTTCTTTATCCAGTCCAAATGATTTTGTTCTATGGGTTACAAACATATCAAATTCTTCAAAACTGTTTTCATCCAAAAGAATATCTATTCGTTCGCGCGCGGTTAATTTCCCTTTTGCGTGCTGTGCTTCAATGCGTTTTTCGCCGCCTCCCAATTTTGCTTCGACTCTTTTTGTGATGAGTTCGTTAATTTTATCTTGATTTGCCATTAGTATATAATTTTCTTATCTTTTTAAACTAATTTATTTTTCATTGCCTTCAATGTGTGGCTGCTTGTTGCTATTTTTGTTTTGAACAAAGCTCTGTTAATACGCCGTGGGTTGATTTTGGATGTAAAAAACCAATATTCAATCCTTCTGCTCCTTTACGCGATTCCCTGTCCACAAGCACCGCTCCGCGCTTTTCAGCCAATTTTAAAGCTTCTGTAGCGTTCTCAACTGCAAAAGCAATGTGGTGAATGCCTTGTCCTTTTTTGGCGATGAATTTGCCAATAGGGCCTTCAGGCGAAGTACTTTCCAGCAATTCAATTTTTGTGGTACCTACCAAAAAAAAGGCTGTTTTCACCTTTTGGTCCACAACCTCTTCTATAGCATAGCATTTTAATCCCAATACATCTTCATAATATTTAATGGATTCTTCTAAGCTATCTACAGCTATTCCTATATGTTCTATTTGTAAAATATTCATTAATATAGTCGTTTTAGATATTAAATTTTAATTAATCCTAAAATAGGATGTTAATTTTTAAATATTCTTAAATTATACAGTAAAATTAATTAATACCTAAAGTTAAAAAGATGACCGATGTCATATAATTGATTAAACTGCTAAAACGTTTTAGTTTTTTAAGTAGTTAACCATCAGGTATTTAATTTTATAATGTTTCGTCTTTTTTTGCAATATTTTTGCATCAACTTAAACGAAGAAAACAAGGTTATTTTAAAAGAGAAAGCCCCGAAATAAATTTCGGGGCTTTCTTGTAATAGGTCTATTATAGATTATAAGGTTTGGTATTTAATTTGCAAATTCTTTAACATATTGTCAGAAATTTTTTCCAAATCAAATTGATGTTTCCATCCCCAATCTTTTCTGGCTTGGGAATCATCAATGCTGCTAGGCCAGCTGTCGGCAATGCTTTGTCGGAAATCGTCATGATAAGAAATGTCAAATTTCGGAATGAAATTTTTAATTTCTTTGGCGATTTCTTTGGGCGTAAAACTGATGGCCGCCAAATTGTAGGAAGATCTTATTTTTATTTGTTCCGCAGGCGCATTCATAATTTTCAGGGTGGCATCAATAGCATCATCCATATACATCATAGGCAATTTGGTGTCTTTGTTCAAAAACGAATCATAATTGCCATCTTGCAGAGCTTTATGATAAATTTCAATGGCATAATCTGTTGTTCCGCCGCCAGGGCTCGTTTTCCAGCTGATGATTCCCGGGTAACGAACGCTTCTTACGTCAACGCCAAATTTATTATAGTAATATTCACACCAGCGTTCACCGGCAAGTTTGCTTATTCCATAAACTGTGGTTGGCGCCATCACTGTTTCTTGTGGTGTATTTTCTTTTGGGGTGGTGGGACCGAATACGGCTATAGAACTGGGCCAAAACACTTTTTTAATTTTCCCTTCTTTGGCCAAATTCAGCACATTAAAAAGTGAGTTCATATTGAGTTCCCATGCTTTTGCAGGGAATTTTTCTCCTGTTGCAGAAAGCATGGCGGCCATTAAATATACTTCATTAATGGCATATTTATCAATAACTGTTGCAATCTGGTCATAATCCAGCGCATTGATTAATTCAAAAGGTCCTGACTGCATTAATTCTTCACTTCCCCGACTGATATCGGAGGCAATTACAGCATTTTTTCCAATATTTTCACGTAATTTTAACGTCAATTCTGTGCCAATTTGTCCGCATGCACCAATAATTAATATGCTTTTATCCATAGAGCAAATACCTTGTTATTAAGGTTGCAAATATACTTAAAATTAAAATTTTAGTTTATTTCAAATTGTTTTTTCTTGAATTATTATTTTTTATTAAAAAACCTGTTTTTTAAAACATTTTTTAGCAAATATTTTGACCAAAGCAAAAAGCTGAATTCTATCAATAAAAAACCTATTTGTTTGGTTATTTTTATGCGAAAGTAACAATGCCTTTTTACTTCTACAATATTTCTTATATTTGCATAACTTTTAAAAAAATTATGGCTTATAAAAGAATTCTACTAAAATTAAGTGGCGAATCACTTATGGGTGATCGTCAATATGGCATAGATCCTTCTCGTTTATCAGCTTATGCCGAAGAAATTAAAAAAATTGTTGAAAATGGTATTGAGGTCGCTATTGTTATTGGCGGAGGTAATATATTTAGAGGCGTATCGAGCACAAATAGTGTAATAGACCGGGTTCAGGGAGATTATATGGGAATGCTTGCCACTATTATCAACGGCTTGGCGCTTCAAAGTGCTATTGAAGCTATTGGCATAAAAACAAGATTGCTAACTGCCATTAAAATGGAACAGGTTGCAGAACCATTTATTAAAAGAAGGGCGGTTCGCCATTTGGAAAAAGGTCGTGTGGTTATTTTTGGCGGAGGAACCGGAAATCCATATTTTACAACTGATACCGCTGCTGTTTTAAGGGCTATAGAAATTGGTGCCGATGTTATATTAAAAGGAACGCGCGTTGATGGCGTTTACACCTCTGATCCAGAAAAAGACAAAGACGCCATTAAATTTGATACCATTACCTTTAAAGATGTATTGAGCAAAGGGTTAAAAATAATGGATACCACCGCATTTACTCTAAGTCAGGAAAATAATTTACCAATTATTATTTTTGATATGAATGTTGAAGGAAATTTAGAAAAAGTGATTTCAGGAGAAAATATTGGGACAAAAGTTGATAAATAATCGTATAATTTATTTTAACAATTATGAAAGAAGAGTTAGACTTTATTATTGATAGCGCGGAAGAATTAATGCAAAATTCTATTCTGCATTTAGAAAAAGAGTTCAGAAATATTAGGGCAGGAAAAGCAAGTCCGGCTATGTTGGGAAATGTTACCGTTGATTATTATGGCTCACAAGCACCATTAACCCAAATTGCAAATATTAGCACTATGGATGCGCACACCATTACTGTTCAACCATGGGAAAAAAACATGTTGCACGGTATTGAAAAAGCAATTATGTTGGCTAATTTAGGCTTTAACCCTATGAATAATGGTGACATTATTATTATTAATGTTCCTGTTTTAACTGAAGAAAGAAGAAAAGAACTTTCTAAACAGGCTAAAGTTGCCACTGAATTTGCAAAAGTGAGCATTAGAAATGGCCGCAGGGAAGCGATGAATGAAATTAAAAAAACAGAAGCTTCTGAAGACATGAAAACCAATGCTGAAACCAGTATTCAAAAATTAACTGATAACTTTATTGTTGAAGTTGACAATCATTATAAAATTAAAGATCAGGAAATCATGAAAGTTTAATCTTCAAAAAAAAGTTAAATTTATCAAAAAAATTAAAGCACTCTTTCGAGTGCTTTGTTATTAAGATATATTTGTAATGCTTCTCGAAAAAATATTAAATGAAAAAATTGCTTTTCTTATTATTGCTTATTCCATTATTGTCTATCTCCCAAACACAAATTCATGGAATTGTATTCGACAGCAAAACCAACCAGCCGTTGCCGTTTGCCACAATCACAACTTCTTCAAATTTTGGGACATTAACAGCTATTGATGGGAAATTTTCCATAAAAGCACAAAAAACAATAACTCAAATCAACATTTCATATATTGGCTATGAAGCAGTAATTATCCCGATTTCTGAAAATGAGAAGTATTTAAAAATAGCTTTAAACCCAAAAATTGAAAGTTTAAGAGAAGTTCAAATAGTAGCCAGAGAAAATCCGGCACTTCAGATTATAAGAAATACCATTAAAAACAAATCGAAAAACGATATTGAAAAATCGTTAAATTCCTTCAAATTTAATACCTATAATAAAATATTGGTCACTGCAAACCCCGACTCAATTATTGGGAAAATCGACTCTATTTTTGTTTTAAAAAATGGCCAGAAAGAATTTAAAAAATTGGATTCTTCAAATTTCAAATTCAAAAAAGAGCTTGACAAATCACACTTATACATTTCAGAAAAAATTTCTGAATTTCGATTTGAAAAAGGAAAAGGAAAGAAAGAAGTGGTCTTAGCTTCAAGAATGGCGGGTTTAAAACAACCAATTTATGAATTATTGGCGATTACTTTTCAGGATTTTTCGTTTTATAATGAGTTTTACGTTTTGGCAGGAACAAAATATATCAATCCGATTGCTGAGAATGCCTTAAAAACTTACAATTATAAAATACTGGATACCGTAAAAACGGAGTCTGGAAATTCAATTTTAATTTATTTCAAACCTAAAGAACGTAAAGAAGCCATAGGAATTGAAGGTGTTTTATATATTGATACCCGAAGTTTTGCCCTAACAAAAGCCGTTGCTGAGTTAAAAGGTATCGTAAATGTGAAAGCAACCCAAAACTACAGTTATCTAAAACCAAACAACATTTGGTTTCCGCAAGATATGGATGTGGTTTTAAGAAAGGGAGACAATAATGAGCATATTACATTATTTGGTGGCACCATGAAATTTGGCACATCAAAAAAAAATGACTCAATTGTAACAACCAAAACAAAAGGTGAAAGTGATGTTACCTATTTTATTTCAAAAGCCACCAATACACGCATAGAAATAAATACGCCAATTGTTGTAAAAAGTGCTGCTCCAACGATACAATTTGATGATGATGCGGCGAAAAAAAAAGATGAATTTTGGGACAGCTACAGAACGGATTCAATTACCATAAGAGGAAAAAACACATATATAAGGTTAGATAGCATTGTTAAAGTTGAAGGCGAGGATATTGAGAATAAAATTAATATTGCCAGAAATTTGCTAAAAGGCATATATCCAACAAAATATATCAATTTAAATTTGGGTAAAATAATCAATTTCAATAATTATGAAGGATTCAGACTTGGTTTTGGTGGTGAAACAAATTCAAACTTTTCAAATACTTTTAAACTGGAATCTTATGTGGCCTATGGGACAAAAGACACCGATTTTAAGTACACTTTAGGCAGTTCTTTTCGCCTAAATAAAAATACAAATACTTGGCTTGGCGCAAACTTCACCAACGATTTAAAAGAAGCGGCTTCCTTAGACTTTATCGCAATAAACACTACTTTTAGTTTGTTGAACTTACGAAATATCTATATCGACCAGTTTTACAATTATAAAACGCTGAGTTTATATTTAAAGCATGACATTCGCCCTAATTTAGAAGCAGAATTTCAATTAGGCACTGGCAATTACAAGCCAATGTTCAACTATCAATATATTTCTTCTGATAAAAACTTATCAGAATATAATTTAACAACTGCTATTTTTGGTTTTCAATTCAATCCCAAAAGCACCTACATGAACTCGCCAATTGGGAAATTAACCATCAAAAATGAATTTCCGCAATTTACGTTTCAGGTAACAAAAAGTTTTGAAAATGTGTTGGACAGCGATTTCGACTTTACACAAGTAAATTTTAGGGCAACACATCAAATTAAACGCCTTCAAAAAGCAACAACTTTGATAGTGGCAGAAGGTGGAATTGTTCTTGGTGATGCGCCCATTTCACATTTATTTAATGCAACTCCAAATGGCTCTTTCAAAAATCCTTGGGCAGAAAGAATAGGATTTGCAAGTAAAAACAGCTTTGAAACCATGGGCTTTAACGAATTTATTTCAGATCGGTTTGCCGCAATTCATATCAAACATGCTTTAAAACCTTTCTCTTTCGGACCAAAATTTAAACCGCAATTAATTTTTGCAACAAGTGCCGCCATTGGAGACATTTACAACTCAATGTACCATAATGGATTGGCGTTTAAAAGTTTAGAAAAAGGATATCTTGAAAGCGGGCTTGAGTTAAAAAGTTTATTTAAAGGTTTCGGGGTAAGCACATTTTATAGGTATGGCGCCAACAGCAACACAGAATGGAGCGATAACTTAGCAGTGAAATTAACTTATAAAATTAGTCTAGGATTTAATTAATCAAATCAATTTAGAACAATCTAATTTTATACCTTTGCAGAAATTTTTTTTGAATGGATTTCTGGACAAGACTTACGCGGTTTATTTTAAAAAGAAGGTACCTAATCTTGGCCATTATTGCCAGTTTCACCTACTTTTTGGCTACACAAATGCAATATATGCGCATTTCTTCCACTGAAGCCAATTTACTTCCTGAAAATCATAGCGTCAACATCCAATACAATAAGTTTTTAAAACTTTTTGGTGAAGAAGGTAATCTAATCATTTTAGCGGTTGAAGATTCTACGCTGTTTACGCCAAAAAACTTTAACGATTGGAATCGTTTGACCAAAAAATTGAACAATTTTCCAGAAGTTGACTTTACTGTTGCCATTGGAGATATTAAAGAACTGAAAAAAAACGTTGACAAAGAAATATTCGATTTTGTACCACTTTATACAGAAGAGCCAAAAACCCAGGAAGAAATCGTACATATAAAGAACGAACTTTTTGAAAATCTTCCTTTTTACGACAATATATTATTCAATAAAAAAACAGGCACCATAAGATCTATCATCTATTTAAAGAAAGATATTGTAAACACACCCGCCCGTAAAGATTTTATTTTCAATATCCTAAATCCAGCCATTGAAAAATTTGAAGCAGAAAGTAATATAGATGTGCGGGTTTCAGGAATGCCCTACATCCGCACCATGAATTCCCAAAATATCATTGATGAAATTGGAATGTTTGTTGGTTTGGCATTGGGTGTTACCTCCTTAATCTTCTTTTTCTTTTTTCGTTCCATCAGAGCAACACTGATTACGCTTTTGGTGGTAACCATTGGTGTAATCTGGGCATTCGGATTTATTGGTTTATTCCGCTACGAAATTTCGGTTTTAATGGCCTTAATTCCGCCATTAATTATTGTAATTGGTGTCCCAAATGCCATATTTCTAATAAATAAATACCAACAAGAAGTAAAAAAACACGGAAATCAGGCAAAATCATTACAAAGGGTAATTTCAAAAGTGGGAAATGCCACATTAATGACCAATGTTACCACTGCATCCGGATTTGCAACATTTATTTTTACCAAAAGTCAACTCTTAAGAGAATTTGGGATTATTGCGTCCATCAACATTATAGGTATATTTTTGATCGCTTTATTCGTTATTCCAATTGTGTATAGTTTTATGCCTCTACCGGAAGAAAAACACCTAAAACATTTGGAACGAAAATGGATTGAATCACTTGTAAAAAGGATAGAAAACATTGTCAAAAATCATAGAATTGCCGTTTATGCAACAACAATTGTATTAATTATTGTTAGTATGATCGGAGTTTTTATGATAAAAGTTTCGGGAAGTTTGATTGAAGATATGCCAAAAGGAGAGCAATTTTTTAAAGACATCGTGTTTTTTGAAGAAGAATTTGGTGGCATTATGCCTTTAGAAATAATTATTGACACCAAAAAAGAAAAAGGTGTTATGAATTTGGCTACGCTGAAGCGAATGAATGAACTGGAAGAAACCATTGATGAAATTCCGCAACTCTCAAAACCAATCTCTGTTCTTAATATTGTAAAATACTCAAAACAAGCTTTTTACGGTGGAAATCCGAAGTTTTATCAGTTACCGACCAATCAGGAAAAAAATTGGATTTTGTCTTATACCAAGAATGTAACTTCAAACAACAATTTACTGGATAGTTATGTCGATTCTACAGGAAGATACGCTAGAATCACAACATTTATGAAGGATATTGGCACCGATAAAATGGAAGTTATTGAAGAGCGTTTGCAGCAAAAAATTGACAAAGAATTTCCTAAAGAAAATTACCATGTTTCTATGACGGGTAAAGCTTTGGTGTTTTTAAAAGGAACCAATTATTTAATTCATAATTTGGTGATTTCACTTTCGTTAGCCATTTTACTGATAGCCATTTTTATGGCCTTTCTATTTCGGTCATTCAAAATGATCCTAATTTCCTTAATTCCCAATATGTTTCCATTACTGATAACTGCAGGTCTAATGGGGTATTTAGGAATTCCGCTAAAACCCTCAACTATTTTGGTGTTTAGCATTGCCTTTGGAATTTCAGTCGATGATACCATTCACTTTTTGGCCAAATACAGGCAAGAATTAATAGCAAATAATTGGAGAATAAAAATATCCGTTTACAAGGCGCTGCATGAAACCGGTGTAAGCATGTTTTATACTTCCATTGTGTTATTTTTTGGTTTTTTAGTGTTTACCGTTTCAAGTTTTGGCGGAACCATTGCCTTAGGCGGTTTAGTTTCCATTACCCTGTTATTTGCTATGACTTCTAACTTATTATTGCTTCCGTCGTTGTTGCTTTCATTAGAGAAGACAATTGCAAACAAAGAGGATTTTAAAGAACCAACTATTCCTATTCTTGACCCTGAAGATGAAAATGGATTTAAATAGGAATAAAAAAACTTAACCCAAGAAGGGAAAACATATAATTTAATGCTATGGATTTACCTTTTCAACAATTACAATAAAGCAAACTTCACATTAACTTGCATTAAAAACTCTTGAAATTTCGGTATATATTCACACTACGAAGTTTGAGGGGCTTTTTAACTTTTGACTTTTTAAATATCATCTGAAACCGTATCTTTGCATCGCAAAAAATAATAGAATATGACAAGAAGCAATGTGGCTGAACTTTTAAATTCAACCAATTTCTCACAAGAAGTAAGCCTTAAAGGTTGGGTTAGAACATTTAGAGCAAATCGTTTTATTGCGTTAAATGATGGATCAACCATCAATACCATTCAATGTATTGTTGATTTTGAAAATACCGATGAACGTATTTTAAAACGCATTACTACAGGTGCTGCCGTATCCATAAAAGGAATATTGGCAGAAAGTTTAGGAAAAGGACAAAATGTTGAAATCCAAATTTCGGAAATTGAAATTTTAGGTGATTCGAACCCTGAAGAATACCCTATTCAGCCCAAAAAACACAGTTTCGAATTTTTGCGTGAAAATGCGCACTTACGCATAAGAACAAATACTTTTAGTGCGGTAATGCGTGTGCGATCCGCATTGTCATTTGCCGTGCATAAATATTTTATCAAAAACGGATTTTATAATTTTCATGCACCAATAATTACAGGATCAGATGCAGAAGGCGCGGGAGAAATGTTTAATATTACCACACTTGACGCCAACAATCCGCCACGAGATGAAGCAGGAAAAATTGATTATTCTAAAGATTTCTTCGGAAAATTAACGAATTTAACCGTCTCTGGTCAATTAGAAGCCGAAACCTATGCGATGGCTTTAGGGAAAGTATATACTTTCGGACCAACTTTCAGAGCCGAAAACTCAAATACAACACGTCATTTGGCTGAATTCTGGATGATTGAACCTGAAGTTGCTTTCAATAATTTAGATGACAATATGGATTTAGCAGAAGATTTTATAAAATCTGTTATTTCCTATGTTTTAAAAAACTGTAAAGATGATTTGGCATTTTTAAACGATAGATTGGCTGAAGAAGATAAATCTAAACCAGCATCGGATCGCAATGAAATGAGCCTTATTGAAAAATTAAAATTCATTGTTGAAAATAATTTTATTCGCGTAAGTTATACGGAAGCCATTGATATTTTAAAAAATTCAACGCCAAACAAAAAGAAAAAATTCCAGTATTTAATTGAAGAATGGGGCACCGATCTTCAAAGTGAACACGAACGTTTTTTGGTTGAAAAACACTTTAAATGTCCAGTAATTCTATATGATTATCCAGCCAAAATAAAAGCTTTTTATATGCGTTTAAATAATGACGGAAAAACCGTAAGAGCTATGGATGTTTTGTTCCCAGGAATCGGTGAAATTGTCGGTGGGAGCCAAAGAGAAGAACGGTTGGAAGTGCTACAACAAAAAATGAAAGATCTTGGTGTTGATGAAAAAGAATTATGGTGGTATTTGGATACCCGAAAATTTGGTACAGCAGTTCATAGCGGTTTTGGTTTAGGATTTGAACGTTTGGTACAGTTTACTACTGGAATGGGCAACATAAGAGATGTAATTCCATATCCAAGAACACCTCAAAATGCAGAATTCTAGTGAATTTTTATCAAAGTAGAATTCATTTGGTGAATGCGATGTTTTTTTCGTATTTTTATAAAAAGCAATTTTAATTTATGCTTAAACAAGGTTTACAATTCAAATTATCGCAGAAATTATCTCCGCAGCAAATTCAACTGATGAAGTTGATTCAGCTACCTACGCAAGAATTTGAACAACGCCTTAAACAGGAAATAGAAGAAAATCCGGCTTTAGAAATTAAAGATGAAAATGCGGAAGACTACGACAATTCGCAATTAAACGATACCTATGATGAGTATGATGACACCGGCAATGAAAGCATAAACACAGAAGACATCAATATTGATGAATATTTAAGTGATGATGAAATTCCGAATTACAAAACACAAGCGAATAATTACTCTTCAGATGATGAAGAAAAGGAGATTCCATTTGCATCCGGCCCTTCATTTACGCAACATTTAAAAAATCAAATAAATACTTATCGCCTAACTGATGATGAAAAAACCATCACCGATTTTTTAATAGGAAGTATTGATGACAGCGGTTATATTCGCAGAGATTTGAGCGATATTTTAGATGATTTAGCCTTTACGGAAAATGTTTTTACAACGAAAGAAGAATTAGATCGTTTGCTTAAAATTGTTCAGGAATTAGATCCTGCTGGTGTTGGAGCACGTGATTTAAGAGAGTGTTTGATCTTGCAACTGGAACGAAAAGAAGAAAAACCATCAATACATCTAGCCATTGACATTTTAGAAAATGGTTTTGAACATTTTGTAAAAAAACATTACAACAAATTATTACAAAAGTTCCATGTATCTGAAACAGAATTGAAAGAGGCTATAAAACAAATTGAAAAACTAAATCCAAAACCCGGTGGTTCTTTTGTTGGCAACAGCAAAATAACTGAACAAATTGTGCCGGATTTTACCATTAGAATTACTGATGGCAAGTTGGAACTAACACTTAATTCCAGAAACGCACCAGAACTTCATGTTTCAAATGAATATAACAATCTAATGCATGGATATAAGGATTCTAGCGAAAAATCTAAAGCGCAAAAGGAGGCTGTCATGTTTATCAAGCATAAATTGGATGCTGCAAAATGGTTTATTGACGCCATAAAGCAACGTCAGCAAACCTTGCTACTAAATATGAACGCCATCATGCATTACCAAAAAGAATATTTTTTAACGGGAGATGAACGCAAATTAAAACCGATGATATTAAAAGACATTGCAGATTTAATAGCTATGGATGTTTCAACTGTTTCCCGCGTTGCAAGTAGCAAATATGTATCAACACCTTACGGAACAAAATTAATTAAAGAATTTTTCTCCGAATCTATGAAAAATGACCAAGGGGAAGACGTTTCAACAAGAGAAATAAAAAACATTTTAGAAACAGTCATAAAAAAAGAAGATAAAAAGAAACCTCTAACTGATGATAAATTGGCCTTACTTTTAAAAGAAAAAGGCTATCCCATTGCAAGAAGAACAATTGCGAAATATAGGGAACAGTTAGATATTCCCGTCGCACGATTAAGAAAAATATTTTAGCAAATTGCCTAAAAATGACTATGAAATTTTCAAAAATTATTTCCTATTTTTTTCATCCAATAAATTTCCCCATAATTGGAACCATTTTATTCTTTCTTTATATTCCGAAATTTATTTTTAAACCTCAGGAACATATCATTATAACGGTTATTTTTATTGGTACCTATATATTTCCAATATTGTTATTATGGCTATTGAAACGATTTGAAATGATAAAAAGTTATTATATGGTAACTATTGAAGAACGAAAATTCCCCTTATTGCTTTTTATTTCTATAACCTTTATTTTAGGACATTGGCTGTACAAGTCTACAATAGTTGATTTATTATCTCTTTTCTTTTTTGGCTATGGTTTAAGTTTGATAGGTGTTTCGCTATTTTTATACTTAAAGATTAAAATAAGTCTGCATACATTGGCAATTTCTGGCCTTATAGGATTTTTAATTTATTTTAGTTATTTCTATAAAATAAATCTAATAACAATTTTGGCTATCTTATTCGTTTTGGTAGGTTTGGTAGCATCTGCAAGGTTAAGCTTGCGAGCACATCAGCTAAATGAAGTGCTATTGGGAGGTTTAGTTGGTCTAGGAGCTCAGTTTCTAGTTTATTTTATCTACATAATGTAAAACTTCAAACCAATTCTAATATCTTTTAAATCGATACCTTGCTCCTTAAATACAGCATCTTTAAACAAAGGACTTAAACTATAATAAAAGTAAAGATTCCAATTTCCATAGCCAGCTGCTAAAGTTGCACCATATTGAATTCTATCAATTTCAGGAATATTTTTGGTGGATACCACAACTTCAGAATCGATAAATTTAGTTTTTGAAGTTACCAAGTAAGAAAATAAAACACCACCATAAACACGCCAAAAGCTATATTTCTCAGGGGTTGAAGTTCTCCATCTGAATTCGATAGGCATCTCAATGGAATTAATCCCCAATCTGTTTGTTTTATAATCTTCCGCCAATTCAAATAAAGTAGTTTGGTTTTCTCTGGAGATTTTTAAATTTTGAACATATACATTATAGGCGTATCCCACCCCTATTCCAAAGCCTACATTTCTCCGCTCGTTTAACGGAATGTCTTTTATAAATCCTAAAGAAAATCCACCTGAAAATCCGTTTTGCGAAATTGATGCTGGTTTGTCAACTAAAATTGTGTAGGTTAATGAAAAATATAACTGATCTTCCAAATATTTAAAATCAATTATTGAGTCATTATTAACCTGAGCCTGCGGTTTGACAAAGCTAAACAACAAAAAAATTACCAACCAATATTTACCCATAGTTCAAAGGTAGGAATAAAAATAAAAAAGGCAATCAAATATTACTTGATTGCCTTTTTATTATTTTCAATAGCATTATAAACTATGATAATGCTACTTATAATTACCTCTTAAATCGCTTCCTTTTGAAGTTGAGAAACTAATTTTTAATGCATTTATATCTCTTAATTGTTCCTTAATGTCTAAAATTGTACCAACACTGGCTTCCTTATCTGCTTTAATAGAAGTAGTCATAAACTTAACTTCATCTTCTTTTCTTAAAGCTCTTTCAGAAAAGATAAAACTTGGAATGTCTTTAACCTCCACAATTTTATCATTTACCTGTATTTTATCTCCAGAAATCCGACTATCCTTTGATTTACCAACATAAATAGTGCTTACCAAACTCTTAAGCTCCAACTTCTTCACTTCACTAGCTACAGGAAGTGCTGGCTTTTTAATCAACAAGTCAGTTTCTCGCATCGTGGTAGATACCATAAAAAAGAACAATAACATAAATACAATATCAGGTAAAGATGCCGTAGAAATTGCAGGTAAACCTTTTTTCTTCTTTTTAAATTTACTCATAATATGTTATTATTTTATCGGTTCAGGTTCAGTAATAATTTGAGGATATTTATCTTTCAAATTGTCAATTTTCTCTTGTAAACTTTTTGAAGGGTTGTCCTTGTAATCATTAAGTAATTCGTCATAAGTTCTGCCGTATAATCTTTTAGAAAGTTTATTTCTCAACTCGTTATAAGCGCCTTCAATTTCATTTTGTACAGAGATGTACATCCCATAAGAGGTACCTCTATCACTTTGCAAGGAAATAATTGCTTTTGATGGATGATCTGAAGAATTTGGATCTTTATCACCACCACAATAATCACAAGGCTCACCTGGTTTACCGTCAATGGGAGTTCCTAAACCACCTCCATTATCAATAAATTTCATTGCCAAACGTTTAACGTCAGTTACTTTTACATATTCATTTTCAACCAACAACTGGTTGTTTCTATTGACAACAATATCCAAAACGTTTTTTTCTTTTACGATTACGTCAGACTGTTGATCTGTTTTCTCAGGTAATTTACGCGCAATACCTGAATCAACATCCATCGTAGTAGTCACTAAGAAAAATATTAAAAGCAAGAACGCAATGTCTGCCATTGAACCAGCATTAATTTCTCCAATTTCTCTTCTTGCCATAATTATCTTAATTTTTTATAAGTGATTTTACAAAGTCATACAAAAAGAATCCTAAACCAATGGTTCCTAATATAAAACTGTAATTAATTAAGGTGCTTACCCATTTAGAAACACTTCCTGCTTCACCATCTGCTAATACTTTACCCATAGCGTCTGTTGTAGCTTCATCAGTTGCAAAGGCATAAGCCAGCACCAATAAAAGGGCCATTGCTCCAACGCCCAACAAGGTTCTTTTTAAAACCTCAGGATGTTTGGATAAATTGAGCAATGAAAAAATTACTGCAATTAATGCTGTAGCAATCAATAAAAATTTAGAAAATGAGATAAATGGAGATAAAATACTAGCTTGCAAGGCTCCATCTTCCTTTATTGCGTCATCACCTTCCATTACGATTCTAACGAAAAAGTAGAACCCTACCAATCCAATAAAAGCAGTAACAAAAGTTAATATTTTTGATGTTTTCGTATTCATAATTATTATTTTTTGTGTCTAACCAAAAGGTCAACTAGTGAAATTGAAGCATCTTCCATATTGTTTACAATACTATCTACTTTAGAGATAATGTAATTATAAAAAACTTGAAGAATAATTGCAACAACTAAACCAAACACAGTTGTTAACAAGGCTACTTTAATACCTCCAGCAACAACAGTTGGAGAGATATCTCCTGCAGCTTGAATAGAGTCAAAAGCACTAATCATACCGATTACAGTACCCATGAAACCAAGCATTGGTGCCAAAGCAATAAATAAAGATAACCAAGAAATGTTTTTTTCCAATAATCCCATTTGAACGCCGCCATAAGCAACAACTGCTTTTTCAGCTGATTCAACTCCTTCATCCATTCTATCTAATCCTTGATAAAATATAGATGCAACAGGACCTTTGGTGTTTCTGCAAACTTCTTTTGCTGCCTCAACACCACCTGAAGCTAATGCTTCATCTACTTGACCTACTAATTTTTTGGTGTTGGTAGTAGCCATGTTAAGGTAAATAATTCTTTCAATTGCAATTGCCAACCCTAAAATTAAGGTTACCAATACGATTCCCATAAAGAAAGGACCTCCTTCTATGAAACGTTGTTTTAATTCTTGATGAAATGTTTTTGATTCGGTTGCATCTGCAACTTGTTCTGTGTTAGCTGCATCCTGTGCAATAGCTTTAGGTGCTGCTCCAAATAACAATAATCCTGTGATTGCAAGGATAGTAAATAGTCTTTTCATTGTCTAATAGTTAATTTATTAATTTCACGGGTTAAATATATAATAATTTTTACAAAACAAACAAGTCAGCGAAGAGAAAGATTTTAAAGTCTTTAACTTATCTAATACCTCTACGTTCAGACATCTTTTGCGTATGGCAAGTAACAAAAAAATGTTGAGTTCTAAAAATTTTCTGACAAAATTAAAATGATTATTTTTACTGTATATTTTTTTTATAATTTACAAAAATTATTGCGTTTTAGCATAAAATATTAAAAATTATATCAATAAAACCACATTTAATTAAAAAAAAATTATTCAAGCTCACTCATTTCTCCTCTAAGTTGGGCTTCAAAAGTAGCTTTAAAATTGTTTTTTGATATATTTTCACCCAATAAGTACATCAATTTAGCCAAAGCTGATTCCGTTGTGATATCACCCCCATTGATAATTCCTGCTTTTTTTAATTCAATACTGGTTTCATAATGACCCATAATAACACTGCCCGCAATACATTGGGTAACATTAATTATATGTATCCCTTTATCAATTGTTTCTTTCAACGAATCAATAAACCATTTTTCGGTGGGAGCATTTCCTGAGCCAAATGTTTCTAGAATTACGCCCTTAAGACCATCAATAGCTAAGATAGTAGCAACAACATTTTTTGTGATTCCTGGAAAAATTTTTAAGATTACAATATTATTGTCCAACCGTTTTCGAACTGTAAAGGGTTTTGTTCTATTTGGCTTGTTAATTAATTGCTTATATAGTTTTAAATGAACACCACTTTCTCCAAGCGGTGGAAAATTAGGTGAAGTGAATGCTTCAAAATGTTCGGCATTGATTTTTGTGGTTCTGTTTGCACGATATAATTTGTATTCAAAATACAGACAGACTTCCGTAATTATTGGATCACCGTTTTCTTGTGATGCTGCTACTTCAATTGATGTTATTAAATTTTCTTTGGCATCTGTTCTTAAATCGCCAATTGGCAATTGCGAACCTGTAAAAATAACAGGTTTTGAAAGATTTTCGAACATAAAGCTTATTGCTGAAGCTGTATAAGACATGGTGTCTGACCCATGCAAGACCACAAAACCATCGAACTTTTCATAGTTTTTTTCAATTATTTCTGCAATAAAAACCCAATTATCTGGATTCATATTAGATGAATCGATGGGTTCATCAAGCGAAATACTTTGAATGGTGCAATTTAATTGGTTAAGTTCTGGGATGTGTTTTAAAAGTTTGTCGAAATTAAATATTTTTAAAGCACCTGTTTTATAGTCTTTAACCATACCTATGGTTCCTCCTGTATATATTAATAGGATATGAGGGATTTTTGCCATTTTGTCTGTTCCTGTATTTTGGAATAATTTATGATGTAAATTTACCAAAAAAATACAACAATTAAAAAAGGAAAAATATGATAGGATTTTATATTATAATAGGTTTGATCTCTCTGGTTAGTTGGCTGGTTAGCCAAAAGCTAAAAAACAAATTTAAGTATTACTCAGAAATTCAACTAGAAAACGGTTTAAGCGGAAGGGAAATTGCCCAAAAAATGTTAAATGACAATGGCATTTATGATGTAGAAATCATATCAACACCAGGTCAATTGACCGATCATTACAATCCACAAAACAAAACCGTCAATTTGAGTGAATCGGTTTATTCTCAACGAAACGCCGCCTCTGCCTGCGTGGCTGCCCATGAAGTTGGACACGCTGTTCAACATGCACAAGCATACCAATGGCTGCAATTGCGGTCATCTTTAGTGCCGGCAGTGAATATTTCTTCTAAATTTTCACAATGGCTGGTTATTGGCGGATTAATTTTGGGTGCCGCATCGGGAGAGTCGGGCATTGGTTTTACCATAGCGGTGATTGGTCTTGCAATGATGGCTGTCGCAACTTTGTTCAGTTTTATCACCTTGCCTGTTGAATATGATGCCAGTAACAGGGCTTTGGCTTGGTTAAAAACAAATAATATGCTTACAAACAGGGAGCAAGATGGCGCAAAAGATGCTTTAAAATGGGCTGCCAGAACTTATTTGGTTGCGGCAATTGGATCATTGGCTATGCTACTTTATTGGGGTATAAGCATTTTAGGAGGCAGAGATTAAACAGGTGAAAAGTTTTAAAAAAAGCCGTTAATTCGGCTTTTCTTATTTTCATCACTTTATTTTTAACATTTTATAAGCGCCTGAAATACACGTGCTTAAAATCAATGTTTTCAATATTTGGGATGGGCTCAAAGGTTAAATAACAGACACCTAGTAGAATAATGAAATGGTGATTGCGAATTATAAAAATCTTTAGCATATTGAAAAAGCAGCTGAAAGCAATCACAACATGTATCAAATAGGAATCAATCTACCGGAATCACATTATTAGAAAAAATCCTATTAAAAATGAATGAAATGCAGGCTCAGTTAATTGAAATTATAATGAAATTTTCTTGGGTTACCCATTCACAAAAACAGAAGGCTCTAAGTGCTTTTTTTATAGCTATTTATTAAGGACAAAAGCTCCTTTTTGCAATGTATTGTGAAAAGGAGTTTTATTTTTCAAGCAGGTTTGTTCCCAATCTTTCATATAACTTTTATAATTTGTGCCATCCGCAACCACTATTTTTGGTTTCAATTTTTCAATCAATCTTTCCAGATTTATTTTAGGAGATTGTCGCAAAATTACAATTGTTGGTTTTACTGAATTAACCTTGTAAATCCCTAAACTGTCGATTAATAAAATAGTTTCTTTGTTAAAACTATACAGGTTTTTTATTTTATCTGAAGGCAGCATTTCATCCAATCCTGCACCAACCATATAGGCTAACTTATAATTAGCATTGTGTCTAATAGAATCTGTTGAACTATCGAATCGAATCTTATACCCGTTTCTTATTCCAACCGTGCTTGCCTTACTTTCGTTAAAAACAATAAATTCCTTCGTAGATTGTCGCTTTTGTTTTTCAAAAATAAAAATTGTTTGAAGCAATACAATTGAAATTAAAACGAGTATAAATCGATAGTATTCTTTTTTCTCTGTCCATTTTAGCACAAAAAATAACAAGGCATAAAATGCCAGCATCAGCAAAAACGATATTGAAATTTGCTTTATGATAAAAAATTCTTGGTGCGCAATCCAAGCTACAAAATGATTCATTTGCTGAATGATAAAAATGTAAACATCTACCATTAACTGGGGTTCAATTTTTAAAACCAACAAAATGATGACAACGATTCCGGTAGTTAAAATAATTCCCAAAAAC
The DNA here is from genome assembly GCA_027449025.1 of Lutibacter sp. Taxonomy (GTDB): domain Bacteria; phylum Bacteroidota; class Bacteroidia; order Flavobacteriales; family Flavobacteriaceae; genus Lutibacter. The sequence goes on from DAIDMK010000030.1 coordinate 22,048, forward strand.
GGAATGATTACCAAATTAGACACAAAAAACAATCCGGGAAACTGATGAAAATAATAGAGACTCAATGGTAAAACGCCAATTTGTGCAGCTATTGAAACCGTTAATAATTGCCATAATTTATCTAAAACCCAAAACCGTGGCTTCCATAAATTATAAAATTTTGGCTGAATCCAAACAATAGAAAAAACCGCAGAATAACTCAACTGAAATCCGACTTCAAACAAATAATACGGATTGAACAACAGCAAAAAGAACATAGAAATAACCAAGGTTTTATAGGTGCTTGAAGGTCGGTTTACTTGCATTGCAATTGCAATTGCGGTAAACATGGCCACTGCCCTTACTACCGAAGCAGACAAGCCCGAAAGTATGGCATACATCCATAAAAGAATTATAATAATGATAGTTGCTGATATTTTTCCATGTTTAAAATAATGTAAAGGCTTAAATACTGCCGTTAAAATCAGCAATATAATCCCGATGTGTAGCCCAGAAATCGCCAAAATATGAATGGCTCCAGCACCCGCATAACTTTGTTGCAGCTCACTTGTAATATTTTGCCGCTGACCTAAAATCAATGCCTTAACTACCGCCAATTCATCATCTTTAAATCCGTTTTGAATTAATGACGAATTAATTCTTTCTCTAATGTTTGCGGCAATTCCCTTTACTGTTAGATTGGTTTTCTTCAATTTCAAATATTGAGAATTGTTTGCATAAATTTGATGGTGAATTTGTTGTTGCTGCAAGTATTTTTTATAATTAAAACCATACGGATTTAACGGTTCAGCAATTGCGCTGAAAACCAATTTAACCGCCAAACGATCATTGATCCGCAATTGATTTTTTGTGCTGTCTTTATAAATATTTACCAAGATTTTACCGATAGATTTTTTGCCGTTCAATTGATATACTTCAGCTTCATATTTATCGTAATAGGCTGTAGGTTTCAGTACGCTTTCAATGGTAATTAATGCTGTTACAGGATTTTCATCAGAAAAATTTACCACTTTTGAATAATGATGTTTATTATTTAGCTGATTTTTGAGCGTAATGGCACCCAAACCAATGAAAAAGGAAAGCAAAAAAACTAGTACGGGAAATATAAATGGGGTTTGAAATTGCTTGTTTGCATAAAAATAAACAGCTGTAAATAGCAGGATTAATGCACTAAAAACAACAAGCAAATAAACTAGCTGCAGGTTAAAATAATGTCCAAAAAGAATTCCAGCCATCAAAAAGACAGTAAGTTGCGCGGGAATAAATTTCAGGAATTTTATCATAGCAGGATAAATTTAATAAAAAACCAATAGAAAAAGAATTTCCTCTGTTTATATTTTATTTTTTAGCTGGCACAAATGCAGTTCGCCATTAATCATTCCTTTGTGTATCAATATTTGTAATGCTCGTTCATCATATCAATTTTAAATTAAATTTTCAGTAACAATTGTTACAGTATGATTTTTATCACTATTGTCGCTTTCGTTTCATTGTAATTTTGATCGATTAATAAATTATAACATTATGAAAAATATCTTTATCAGCCTTTTATTTATTTTAATTTTCAGCACGGGTTCCTTCGGACAAGCTATATCGCCCTATATTAAAATTGGTGAAACAACCGAAAACATGAAACAAGCATCGGAAAAAATTACCGAAGCTTTACAAAAAAATTCCTTTACAATTTTAGGGTCTTACAATCCTTCAAATAAAAGTTCATTAAAAGTGATTGCTTTTACAAGAACAGATTTGAAAAACACTGTTGTAAAAGTTACTGACAGAGGTGCTCTTGCCGCGGTATTTAAAGTTGGTTTGGTGGAAAAAAACGGAAAAGTAACTATGTCATATACCAATCCAGAATATATTTTAAGAGCTTATTTGGGTGACAACTACAACACCTTTAAAAGCACTTTTCAAAAATTTGACACCGATTTAAAAACTTCTTTTGCTGCAATTGGTAATGAATTTAAGCCTTTCGGCGGAACTGTAAAAGCAGAAAATTTAAAAAAATATCATTATAAAATAATGATGCCTTATTTTACAGATCCTGTTACACTTAATGAATTTTCATCGTTTGAAGAAGGTGTAAGAATCATAGAAGCCAATTTGAAAGCCAAAAAAGGAGCAACTGTTTTGGTTTATAAACTGATTTATGAAAAAGAAGATATTGCTGTTTTTGGCATTGGACTTCAAGATAAAGAAAATGGAGAATCTCATTTTTTACCAATTATTGGAGAAGACAATATTGCCGCCATGCCTTATGAAATTATTTTACAGGATAAAAAAGCAACGATGCTTCCTGGAAAATACCGATTGGCTGTGAGTTGGCCAGAATTAAGTATGGGTACTTTTATGAAAATTGTGAGTACTCCGGGAAATATAGAAGATACTTTGGAAGCAATTTGCAAGTAAACTTTTAATTGAAATTTTTAATAGGGTTTAGCGTTTTAATGAAATTCTAAACCCTATTTTCTTTCCTATATTTTAACGCAATGAAAATTAGCTAAGAGTACTAAAAACCTAACAGGTTTTTAATTAGCCTTTCAACTGCGCTTAGGGTAAACTTATTGTTTGACCTCTTTTTTGCTTTTCGCAAAAAAACACGTAGTGAAATACCTGTATTCATAAATTCCTTATCATCAAAATATAGATAGCGAATAAAGCCCGACCCAAAGGGGAACGCCCACCGAAATAACGGGCATACCAATAATATTCTTTAAATAAATTGCTTTTTATTTGTTGTTGATAATCAGTTCTGCCACTTTATTAGAAGCACCTTTACCGCCAAGTTTTTTCTCTAAATCGTAATAATCTATAAACATCACGGCGCGTTGGTAACCATCAATAATTTTATGAAGTTCCTTCTCTAAATTTTTTTCGTTAAAATCATCCTGAATCAACTCTTTCACCACCTCTTTGTCCATAATAAGATTTACCAGTGAAATAAATTTCAATTTCACCAAACGCTTGCCAATTTGGTAGGATATATTGCTGGTTTTATAGCATACAATTTGTGGAATTTTAAACAAAGCCGTTTCTAGCGTTGCCGTGCCAGAAGTAACGATGGCCGCGTAGGAAACCGACAACAAATCGTAGGTTTTGTTGGGTACGAATTCCACGTTATTTTTGGTGATAAATTGCTGGTAAAATTCAAAATCCTGACTTGGTGCGCCGGCAATCACAAACTGAAAATCGGGAAATTTATGGACGATATTTAACATCACCGAAAGCATTTTTTTAATTTCCTGCTTTCTGCTTCCTGGCAATAAAGCCACAATTGGTTTTTTATTGAGTTGGTATATTTCTCTAAATTTATTTTCATCAATTTGGGTTCTGCTGGCAATGGCGTCAATTAATGGATGGCCAACAAAATGGACTGGAAAATGGTGTTTTTTCTCATAAAAATCCTTTTCAAAAGGCAAGATTACATACATCTGATCCACATCGCGTTTAATAATTTTGATGCGGTTTTCCTTCCAGGCCCAAATTTGGGGTGAAATGTAATAATGCACTTTAATCCCCGCTTTTTTTGCAAACTCAGCAATTCGCATGTTAAATCCGGGATAATCAATCAAAATTAAAACATCGGGTTTGAACTGTTGAATATCATTTTTACAAACGCTTATATTTTTAAATATTTCCCTTAAATTCATAAATACCTCGGCAAAACCCATAAAAGCCAAATCGCGATAATGTTTTACCAAAGTGCCGCCAACCTGTTGCATTAGATCGCCACCCCAAAATCTAATTTCGGCCGCAGGATCTTTTTCTAGCAATGCCTTCATTAAATTGGATCCATGCAAATCTCCCGAAGCTTCTCCAACAATAATATAGTACTTCATGAGTTTTTTACGATTTAAATAGTGTTAACAATAAAACAATAAAAGCGATTAAAAATGTTTCCATTAAAACGCCCCTAGCCCTGTAAATTTGTTTCTTTTTTAAGAATACAAAAAATACAAAAAAGTTTGCAATGGCACCCAATACCAATACTTTTCCTTCTAAATTCCCTTCTTTTATGCGCTCCAAACTTTCGTAAAAATCTAAAGGAGAAAAGAATTCAATAAACAGAAAACAGCCAAAAGAAGTTGCGACCAAAGCAACTAAAAAGCCAATAAAAATCTCCTTTTTCATACCTTCAATTTATTTAATTAACGCTAAGTTACAAATTCCAACTGTTTAATTTTTGCAAAAAATGATGGGCGGTCAAATCAAATTGAACGGGAACAACTGAAACGTAATTGTTTGCAAGCGCCCACTCATCAGTATCTTCTCCCTTGTCCCCATTTACAAATTTTCCTGTAAGCCAATAATAAGCTTTTCCTTGCGGATTGATTCGTTTATCAAATTCTTCCACCCAATTTGCCCGTGCCTGACGGCAGATTTTAAGTCCATTAAAGCTCTCACTTTTAGGGAAATTAACATTGAGCACAACGCCATCTGGCAATCCGTTTTCCAAGACATTCAATGCGATTTTTTTGATGTATGCCTTTAAGGGTTCAAAATTGGCATTCCAAGAATAATCGAGCAATGAAAACCCGATGGCGGGAATTCCTTCTATGCCAGCTTCCACAGCTGCACTCATTGTTCCTGAATAAATAACGTTGATAGAGGAATTTGATCCATGATTTATTCCGGAAACACATAAATCGGGACTTCTATCTAAAATTTCACTTACAGCCAACTTTACGCAATCGGCTGGTGTTCCGGACGATTGATATTCTTTTTGGGGTCCATCATCAATTTCTACGAGGTCGCAAAACAAAGTTTCATTAATAGTAATTGCGTGCCCCATACCGCTTTGAGGACTGTTGGGTGCAATGACCACCACATCGCCTATTTCATTCATCACTGAAATTAAGGTTCTAATTCCAGGAGCTGTTATACCATCATCATTGGTCACTAAAATCAAAGGTCTTTTATTCATATTTCTCCATTTAAGCAACAAATTTAGGGTATTTTATTTGCTTACAATAAATAAAAAATTAACATTTTTTTCAGTATCATTAAACTCGTATTTGATTAATATTGCCCTATCCAATAAAAAATTCATAAAAAAAATAAACAATGCACGGTAATTAAGCATTCGGAATATTTTTGTTAAATTAGTGATAAAACATGGTAAGCCTCCCTATAAATTTATAAAAAAAGGTTAATTTAGACGTCTAACTAATGAATGGCACTATTTTAGCAGATCAAAAACATATTAACAATTAATGACTCGACAGATGATGTTTAGAAAATTCAAATTCATATTGCCTTTACTCTTTGTTTTTAGCTTATTTACAAGCTTCCAAACAAATGTAACCAACGACCCGAAAGATAAAGTTTTATTAACTATTTTAAAATATGTGTTGGTGCAAGGGCATTATGAGCCGCAAAAAATTGACGATGCTTTTTCCATAAAAGTTTATGATGAGTTTTTGGAAAGATTGGATCCTTCAAAAAGATATTTTCTGCAATCGGATATTGATGAATTTTCCGCTTTCAGAACAAAAATAGATGACCAAATCAACAATGAAGATTTATCTTTTTTCTTTTTGGTTTACAACCGTTTTATGCAACGTACTGAAGAATCAAAAATCTACTATAAAGAATTATTGGCAAATAAATTTAATTTTAAAGCGGAAGAAAATTTAGAAGTAGATCCCGATAAAGTGCCTTACGCCAAAACTAAAAATGATTTGGTAAACAATTGGAACAAACAATTAAAATATAATGTACTTACACGTTTGTATGATAAAATGAATGATGAGGAAGACAAATTTAAGGCCGACAGCACTTATATTAAAAAGCCTACAGAATCTCTTGAAATTGAAGCGCGGGGAGCAACACTAACCAGTATGAACGATCTTTATGAAAGAATTGACGAACTTACTTATTCAGATTGGTTTTCAACTTTCGTAAATTGTATTGCCGAAACATTTGATCCGCATACCACCTATTTTGATCCAAACGTAAAAAAACAGTTTGATATATCCATGGCTGGTAAATTAGAAGGCATTGGCGCACGCCTTCAAAAGAAAAATGATTATACCCGGGTTGATGAATTGATTTCAGGCGGTCCGGCATGGAAATCGGGTGAATTGGAAGTTGGCGATATTATTTTAAAAGTAGCACAGGGAAACCAAATACCAATTGACATTGTGGGAATGCGTTTAGACCATGCAATTGAATTTATCAAAGGAAAAAAAGGAACAGAGGTTAGATTGACCGTCAAAAAAATAGATGGTACCATTAAAGTCATTTCAATTATAAGAGACATTGTTGAGCTGGATGAAACATTTGTAAAATCGAGTATTCTGAAAAAAGATGGCAGAACTTTTGGCGTCATCAATTTGCCAAAGTTTTATATTGATTTTGACGAAAAAAACTTCAGAAACTCCGCCACTGATATGGCTCAGGAAATTGAGCGTTTGAAAAAAGAAAACGTTGAAGGAATTTTGTTGGATTTAAGAAATAATGGCGGCGGATCTTTACAAACTGCCATTGAAATTAGTGGACTTTTCATCAACAAAGGGCCAATAGTTCAAGTAAAATACAGAGACGCAAAACCTGATGTAAAAAATGACACCGATCCTAAAATTCAATGGGACGGTCCTTTGGTGGTTTTGGTGAATGAACTTTCCGCATCTGCCTCAGAAATTTTTGCCGCAGCCATGCAAGATTATCATAGAGCCATAATTATTGGGGGCAAACAAACCTATGGAAAAGGAACAGTTCAAAGTGTATTGGACTTAAATAAATACCATAATTTAAATGAAGATTTGGGTGCTCTAAAAATAACCATTCAAAAATTCTACAGAATTAACGGTGGTTCCACACAAATGGAAGGTGTACATTCTGATATTATGTTGCCAAGCCGATACAGTTATATGGAAATTGGAGAACGCGATATGAAAAACGCCTTGGCTTTTGATAAAGTTCCTGCAGCCACTTATTCGCTTTGGAACAATTACGAAAATTATGACCTTACCATCAACAACAGTAAAAAAAGAATTGAAAACAACAAATATTTCAAATTAATAGACGAAAATGCGAAATGGTTAAAAAGTTCACAAGATGATAGTTTAGTTCCTTTAAGTTATGAAGCTTATAAAAATGATTTGGAAAGTCGTAAAACCGAATCTTTAAAATATAAAGCCCTTGGAGAATACACTTCTGATTTGACCTATACATCGCCGCTATATGAACAACCTTTGCTTGATGCCGATAAAGATTTGGCAGAAAAACGCGAAGTTTGGCATAAAAATTTGAAAGAAGATATTTATGTTGAAGAAGCCATAAATGTTTTAAGTGAATTAAAAATTAAGTCCCAGTTTCAATTGGTTAAAAATTAATTTTAAAATAGTGTAACTTTACACGTGTAAAGAAATAACTATTGAAAACGAAGACAAATTCATTATCAACACTAGCACTCCAGAAGTTTAAAAAAAATACTGCTGGAGTGTTTGCTTTTTGGTTTGTTATTTTATGCGCTTTGGCAGCCATATTTGCTTATGTTTTAGCACCCGATAACAGCAGCAATGCCAATCAGATGCATCTGGAAATTCATTCTAAAAAACCTGGTTTTGAAGTTTTAATGTTGACCATTCCATCTGAAAAAACAATCGAACAATCATTCTTCAACACTGTTTTATTCGGTAAAAAAAATCAAAAAACTGAAATTCCAATTTCAAATTACAGCATTTCCACTACCAAATTAACCATACATACCTATACCGAAAACAATGCGATAAGTTTGACAAAAACATTTCCGCTTTCAAAATTTCAGGGAAAGGACATGTCAACCTTTATTAAAACAAAAAAATTCTATTTAGGAACCGATAAATACGGAAGGGATTTGTTAAGCAGAATGTTAATTGGCACAAGAATTTCATTTTCCATAGGATTTATTGCTGTTTTCATTTCCTTGGTCATTGGTCTTTCCATTGGCGCCATTGCAGGCTATTTTGGCGGAAAAATTGATGCGTTTATCATGTGGTTAATCAACATTACCTGGTCAATTCCCACACTGCTTTTGGTAATTGCCATCACCTTGGCTTTGGGAAAAGGATTTTGGCAAGTTTTTATTGCAGTTGGCTTAACGATGTGGGTTGAAGTTGCACGGGTGGTGCGCGGACAACTTATCAGCGCAAAGGAAATGCAATATGTGGAAGCTGCAAAAGCATTGGGGTTTTCAAACTTCAGAATCATTTTTAAACATATTTTACCCAATATTATGGCACCTGTGATTGTGATTTCGGCTGCAAACTTTGCCAGTGCTATTTTAATGGAAAGCGGCTTGAGTTTTTTAGGAATTGGCGCCCAGCCGCCAATACCTTCTTGGGGCGCTATGATTAAAGACCATTACAGTTATATTATTTTAGGAAAAGCTTATTTGGCCATCATTCCCGGTTTGGCCATTATGAGTTTGGTGATGGCATTTATGCTTATTGGTAATGCCCTTCGTGATGCATTGGATGTAAAAAATTAAATCAAAAATTAGGCAAAAGCTTCAAAAAGCTGATTTTTGTTTAAATTTTTTGATGCTTTATATATAAATCTTATATATATTTTTGTACATTGTAACTTATATTACAATATAAAACCCTTAATGCTAACGTATTAATTTTTTTTAGCCCCTTTATTGAAATACTAACTACAAACAAAATGATATGAGAAATACAATTTTTTTTATTTTTTTTATGTGTGTGATACCTATTGGTTATTCACAAATTTCAAAGCTAGAAGAGTCAGATAGTTTAGAAATATCTGATGGATTAGATAACGATTGTGACAGTGATACCTCTACAATAAAAAGAATGAATAAAGGAGAGTTGATTGACGCTATTGCAAAAGATGTAGGATTATCTAAAGCTGATGCCGGAAAGGCCTTAAATGCCATAACAACTAATTTATTGACTTCTTTTAAACTACAGGCCGGTCCTATATTTATACTTAGTCCTCCTGATCCTGGTGTTTCAGGTACTGAAAGAACTGGAAGGAATCCTCAAACGGGGGCAACAATTAAAATTGCAGTTAAAAAAGTAGCGAAATTTAAAGCTGGAAAAGCTTTGGCTGATGAACTGGTAAATAGAATTGATAATTCTCAAAACCCACAAGGAGATGATGGCGAAATTCAAATGAATAAAGGAGAACTAATTGATGCTATCGCTAAAGATGCTAATTTAACTAAAACGGATGCGGGTAACGCATTAAATGCTTTTATAGCTATTCTATCGGAAGAATTAAACAATGGAAATTGCGTCAAATTAATTGTTCCTGTTGCTATCAATAAAGGAATTAGAGAAGGCGGAAAAACAGTTGATCCGGGAGTAGATGAAATTTTAAAAAGAAAAGCTCCTGGCAGGATTAAATATTCTAATATTACCTTAGAAAGAGGTTATATTGATGATGATTCTGACGATGATGGACTATCAGATAGTTTAGAAATATCTGATGGCATAGATAACAATTGTGACAGTGATACTTCTTCAACAAAAAGAATGAATAAAGGGGAGTTGGTTGATGCCATCGCTAAAGATGCCGGCTTATCTAAGGCTGATGCCGGAAAGGCCTTAAATGCCATAACAACCAATTTATTGACTTCCTTAAAAAAGGATGAATCTATACAATTAATTGATTCACCTAATGTTTCAGACAATGATAAAACAATAAAAAATCCTCAAACTGAGGCAACCATGAAATATGATGGTAAAAAATTGGCCGATACCGTTAAAAGAACAGACAATTCTCAAAACCCACAAGGAAATAACGACAACATTCAAATGAATAAAGGAGAACTAGTTGATGCTATTGCTAAAGATGCCAATCTATCTAAGACGGATGCCGGCAAGGCTTTAAATGCTTTTATGGCCAATATGTCTAAAGAAATAAACAATGGAAATTGTGTGAAATTAATTGTTCCTGTTGCTATTAATAAAGGAATTGGAGAAGATGGAAAAACTGTTCTACCTAACAATAAAAATCAACAAGGTTACACAAAGGAATCAGCCATGATATTTGTTAAAGTAGATGAGACTTCCTTAAGAAATTCAAATACAAAAATCCCTAATAATAAGCTTGTTCAAGACAATGATAAAAGAATGTCTAAAAGCACTTCACAAGATAAAGCAAGAACACTAAGAACCGCGGATAAAAGATACAGTGATATACGCGATGAAAGAGTAAAAGCTAGGGCACTAAGAACGGCGGACAAAAGATATAGTGAAAAAATAAGTGGACATCGTGTGAGAGATAAGGAAAACACAATTCAGATTGATAAGCCTGTACAAATAACAACTGAAGAAAATAATAAGGTAAATCCTTCGAATAATTTAAGTACTAGATTTTTAAAAGCTCAAAATAACGAAACCATCCAAATATCAAAAAGTAAATTCCAATTAACAGCCCCACTTTTAATAAGCAATAATCAAAATGAACTCATTGTTTATAATTGGGCGGTTAAAAATAAAATAAAAAATAAAGTAGCTAAATTTACTGGAAAAACCATTAATTATGATTTTGATGTTAGTGGCACTTATGAAATTGAAATAATACCCGTAATTAACAACAAAAATCTAAATCCATTTCATGTCAATATTATTTGTGATTAAAAATAATATTATATGAACCTAAAGCTAAGTATTCCATTACTTATTTTCTTTTCTTCTTGGTTTGGTTATAGTCAAACTTCAAATCCAAGACATCCAGCAGAATGGGAAGAAATAAGCAGTGTTGTTATGGAGTATCGTTATTTTATAAATTCGAATATAAATTGGGATGAAGTTTTAGATCCCTATATAAAAACAGCCAAAGCTTGTATTGAAGAAGGTATTAATTTATATATTATAAAACCCTCTAACAACAGTAAATATCCTTATCAAGCCAATTTAGATTCCATTTTTAAAAATAGAAATATAAGCTCACCTTTTGTGCATATTATTTCAAAAGATACCATTTTAGGTTCTTTCCCTTGGGTAAGAGACCACGGCATGAATTTTGTTTATAAAAACGATGTTGAGCAAGCTTATTTGTATAACTTTTCTAAAGATTATACCGGAGATTTTATTGCAAATAGAATGCGTTACCCAAATGCTATTATAACACCAAAAATAACTAGTGAGTATTACACAGACGGTGGTAATTTTTTAACCGACGGGCACGGAACATTTAATATTGCTGCAACTGATCTCACAGAAGATATACCAACCAGTTTAGAATTTGAATATGATTACTTTTATCAATATTTCGGGATACGAAAAACATTAAATGTACTTATCCCTTTTGTTCATATTGATTATTTTTTAAAATTAATTAACGAAGAAACTGCCATTATTTCTTATATTCCAAATAATAATTATGACATATCAATAGATGAATATTATGACCATCAATATTATATAGACCAAGCTGCAATTTCAATATCCCAATATTTAAAATCTGCTTATGGCAGAGAGTTAAAACTTATTCCAATACAAAATGCACCAACAACTTATGATAAAAAAACTGAAACTATTTTAGGTACTTCAAAAGCAACTTATACGAACTCTTTAATTTTGAATAAAACTGTTTTGGTGCCTCAATATAATATGGCTCCTTTTGATTCATTAGCTTTAGATACTTATAAAAAAGCAATGCCCGGATATAAAATAATTGGCGTAAATTGTAAACACTACGCGCAATTTTCGGGTGCAATACATTGCTTAACACATGAAATTTATGCCGAAAATCCTATTTATATAAAACACAAATGGTATCAAGGGATTGAGAAAAATAATGAGAGTGGATTTCCTATAAGTCTGGTTACAAAATCAAAAGACGGCATTCAAAAAGCAATTTTATATTGGAAAACTAATGAAACTATGCCCTATCAATCTCTTTTTATGCAAAATATTGAAAATGATGTTTTTGAAGCCATTATTCCTCCTGCAAAAAGTGGAACAACAATTAATTACTATATAAAAATTCAAAATAATAATGGCAAAGTAATGCACAAGCCAATGGTTGCTCCGAAATATTCCTACAGCTTTACGGTTGAGTAATCTATTTATAACTAAATTTTTTCCAAGCTAGAAATATAATTAAAGATTTTACTGTATCGAGTTTATAGTATAATCAACTGGCAATAATTAAATGCTGAAGTGCGATTCAATTTATATCCAGCAAGCAATTCTAAAGAAAATTTTAAGCCCTTGTAGAAAATTTCAACTTTTGCCATTATGAGTTTGGCGATGATTCTGTGTTGACAGGAAATATTTTACACGATACTTTGGATGATAAAAATTAGGTAACCAATAATAATTTCAACCTTTTTTTACAATCGCTTTATTAAAACAAAAGTTAAGCCCTAAATTAGCACTTTCAAAAAAAACTCAATGAATTTCGAAATTACCTTCAAAACAAAATGGTCGGATTTTGACCCAAACCGCCATATGCGACATACGGCGTATAACGATTATGCAGCAGAAGTTAGGGTGCGCTTTTTTCAAGAACACGGACTTTCCATCAACGAATTTGCCAAACTGAATATTGGTCCAATTTTATTTAAAGAACGTGAGTTCGATATAAAAAAGCATAAAATATTTGGAAAAGAAGAGATAGTTTTTTATATTTAATGTGTTGAAAAT
>DAIDMK010000031.1 GCA_027449025.1 Lutibacter sp.
ATCAAACTTCTTGGAATCTCAATGGTAATAATGCCTAACAGACTATTTACCAACTATTTTTCAGTATTATGCCTTAATAATTCACATAAATTTTTATGGTGTCATCTGAAATTTTCCGAATTTCATTTGGCACTTTTTTTAAATCGGGTGCTGACAAACCGTTTTCAAATATTGTATTTCCGACAAAAACGCAGGCTTCATCCCATAGATTTTCAGCTATAAAAGTTTGCAGGGTTTTTGCGCCGCCTTCAACAATGAGCGATTGTATTTCAAGATTGTATAAAGCATCACAAATTTGTTTTGGAAGATTTTTGCTAAAATCTATTTGTTCGAAAAGCGTGTTTTCATTTGGACTTTTATCTGGAACCTTTTCTGTAAAAACAATTGTTTTTACGCTTCCGTCAAATAATTTATAATGGACAGGAACTTTTAAGGATTTGTCCAACACTATTCGAACCGGATCCAATCCCAGCCAATTTCTGGCATTTAATTTCGGGTTGTCATTTAAAGCGGTATTGGTTCCCACCAAAATTGCCTGTTCTTCGGCTCGCATTTTATGAACCAGTTGCTGTGAATAAACATTCGATATCCAGTTTGGGGAATTTTCTGAATTTTTATCGCGCAATTTATCAATAAATCCGTCTTGTGTTTCAGCCCATTTCAGTATAATAAATGGTCTTTTTTTGTTATGATAAGTAAAAAATCGTTTATTCAAATTTAAACATTCATGCTCCAAAACCCCCACAATCACCTCACAGCCATTATTTTGTAAATGCAAAATCCCTTTTCCACTTACCTTACTGTTAGTATCTATACTGCCAATGACCACTTTTTTGATGCGGTTTTCAACAATTAAATTTGCGCAGGGCGGTGTTTTTCCATAATGCGAACATGGCTCTAAATTTACATAAATAGTAGCTTGTTTTAATAACGATTTGTCTTTAACCGAATTAATGGCGTTTACTTCTGCATGCGGTTCACCAGCTTTTTGATGCCAACCCTCGCCTATTATTTTATCGTTTAAAACAATGACGCTGCCAACCAGCGGATTGGGATAGGTAGTGCCCAAGCCATTTTTCGCCAATTCGATGCAGCGATTTATATATTTTTCGTGTATATTCACCCCACAAAAATAACACAATAAAATGACTCATAACAACTTTAAAATAAGAGAAATTCAACTTAAAGACAATCCGAAAATAGCCAAAGTAATTCGTGAAATTTTGATTGAATTTGGGGTTCCAAAAGTTGGAACTGCGTATGCCGATAAAATTTTGGATACTTTATTTGAAGCTTATGACACCGAAAAGGCCATTTATTATGTTATTGAAAAAGAAGGTGAAATTTTTGGCGGTGCAGGTATCAAACAGCTTGACAATTATGAAGGAAATATTTGTGAGTTGCAAAAAATGTACTTTTTGCCCAAATCGAGAGGCATTGGTTTGGGAAGTAAAATGATGGAAACTTGTTTAAGAAAAGCAAAGGAGTTCGGTTTTGAACAGTGTTATTTGGAAACCTTGCCTTATATGGAAGATGCCAGAAAATTATACCGGAAAGTTGGTTTTGTGGATTTGGATGCCCCGATGGGCGATACCGGACATTATTCCTGTAATTTATGGATGCTTAAAGATTTATAATGCTGATTCAAGCGTTTAAAAAATATTTTTTTTCAGAACTTTCCATTTTGTATCCGGAAACGGAAATTCAGTCCTTTTTTACGATATTGGTTGAATTTAAATTGCATTTATCACGGATTCAATTGGCGTTGGAACACAATTTTGAACTTGACAATGACGATCTGGATTTTCTGAAAAATGCACTGTCTAAATTAAAAAATCAAATTCCCATTCAATATATTGTTGGGGAAACCACCTTTTACGGACTTCTATTTAAAGTCGATAAAAACGTATTGATTCCCCGACCTGAAACGGAAGAATTGGTGGAATGGATTGTTCAAAATCACAAAAAAGACGAATTTATTAAAATTTTGGATGTAGGAACCGGAAGTGGCTGTATTGCCATTTCATTGGCTAAAAATTTGCCAAATGCTGAAGTTTCTACCATTGATATTTCTGCGGAAGCGCTAAATGTTGCCAAAAACAATGCGAATTTTAACAAGGTAAAAGTGAATTTTATAAATACCGACATTCTAACTTTAGAAAAATTAGAAAATGATTTTGATATTATTGTGAGCAATCCGCCTTATGTTCGTGAATTGGAAAAAGCGCAAATGCAACAAAACGTATTGTGTAACGAACCACCTATTGCCTTATTTGTGGAAAATGAAAATCCGCTCTTATTTTACGATAAAATTGCAGAACTGGCCAAAAGGCATCTGACCAAAAATGGTGTTTTGTATTTTGAAATCAATCAGTATTTAGGCCTAGAAACCGTCGAATTGCTAAAATCGAAAGGATTTAAGCATATTGAGCTTAAAAAAGATATTTATGGCCTTGACAGAATGGTGAAATGCTTTTTATAGTTGTGAGTCTTTAGTTGTAAGTTTTATGTTATGGATTGTTAAGATTATAATAGGTTTGCCAAAGTAGATTTGGGAAAACTGAACCGCAAGGAACGCAAAGAAATAATTACAAAGTGCGCAAATAAAAAAATAATTTATTGTATTTAGGATTGTCAATCATAAATTATTAATTTTTAATTATTCATTATTCATTCAATTTGCGTTAGTGATTGCAGTGAAAATCCTTTTTTGAGGTTTTTCTCCGAAAAAAAGATTGAAACGGAAAGCACGACCCCCCGCCAGTTGGCGGGGGGAAACGCCCACCAAAAATACGGGCAGGCCCAAAATATTATTTTTAATTAATAATTGTTAATTATCTTTGCCAAATGCGAATAGATATTATTACCGTTTCACCTGAACTGATTAAAAGTCCGTTTGAATATTCCATTATTAAACGTGCCATCGACAAAAATTTGGTGGAAATTCACTTTCATGATTTAAGAAAATACGCTTTAAATGACTACGGAAAAATTGACGATTACCAATTTGGCGGCGGCGCAGGGATGGTTTTAATGATTGAACCTATTGACAAATGCATTTCGAAACTAAAGGCGCAACGAAACTATGATGAAATTATTTATCTCACGCCCGATGCGCCAACTTTAAATCAACAAATGGCAAATACGCTTTCTTTGACCGAAAACATATTGATTCTTTGCGGGCATTATAAAGGCGTGGATCAACGTGTTCGTGAATTGTTAATCACCAAAGAAATTTCTATAGGAGATTACGTTTTGAGCGGTGGAGAATTGGGCGCGGCAGTTTTATGCGATGCCATTATTAGACTGATACCGGGAGTTTTGGGCGACGAATCTTCGGCATTAACTGATTCTTTTCAGGACAACCTACTTTCACCTCCAGTTTACACAAGACCTGCGGAATATAAAGGGCTTGAAGTGCCTAAAATTCTATTATCGGGCAATTTTCCAAAGATTGACGAATGGCGAAATGAGCAAGCGCTTGAAAGAACAAAAAAAATAAGACCAGATTTGTTGGAAGACTGATCTTTTTTATTAAATTTGCACACTCAAAATCAACCTCTGACGAAAATCGTGAATGTTGGTCATTGAAAAACCCATTAAAAATTTAACAATGGAAGATTTATTAAAATTTGTACAAGACAAATTTGTTACTGTAAATGAGTTACCAGAATTTCAGGCAGGAGATACCATCACTGTATATTATGAAATTAGAGAGGGTGAAAAAAAACGTACTCAGCATTTTAGAGGTACTGTAATTCAACGCAGAGGCGCAGGTGCTTCTGAAACATTTACCATCAGAAAAATGTCGGGAACAGTTGGTGTAGAGCGTATTTTTCCAGTAAACTTACCAGCAATTGAAAAAATTGAAGTTAACAAACGAGGTAGCGTACGTAGAGCACGTATATTCTACTTTAGAGGTTTAACAGGTAAGAAAGCAAGAATTAAAGAAAAAAGACATTAGCAGTCCGCTTTGCTTAAAAAATATAAACCCGTTTTGAAGTTCAAAACGGGTTTTTTGTTATTAACATTTGTTAATAAGTTAGGTTCATATCATGTTGAAAACAAAAGCATTATAAATTTGGCATATTGGAATTTAGGTTCTATTTTTACGAAAGGAATTAGCATAAGTGCTTAACATAAACCTTAGAATGAGAATTTTAAAGTTGAACGAAAAAACCTTAATGTAAAGTTCCTTATGTTCTTGAACATAGTTTTTAAAACCACACTGTAATAAGTAATGTGCCCAAGTATTTAGCATGAATAAATGGAACATGGTTTTAAAAGCACATTTTAAAACAGCATTTTAAATCAAGTAGTTTTTAGGAATTACGACAAAGTTTTAGAGACTGTTTTAAAAGAAACGTCTAATTTAATAAGAACTTGATTCGTAAGAAAAAGGGGTACAGTAAAAAAAATTTAAGTGTAGGTTGCTCTTTAAGGAGAATAACAAAACATCTAAAAAATTTAACTGAGACTTATTAAAAAAAATGTTTCAGCAAATAGCCATAATAGTGAGAAATCGATATTATGGCTTTTGTTTTTTCCTTTGCAATTTCTGTAAAATTTCAATTCTTTTTTTAGATTAAACACAAAATTACCCCGTTATTTATAACGTTTTCGAGGGCGATTTTTTCTCTAATATTCACTATATTTGCACAACGTAAAACGAAATTAATTTACCCGGCTATAATTTCTGGCTATCTCGATAATTATAGTTTTTAAAACACAAAAAATTATGAGTAAAACACCTAAAATAATTTATACCAAAACAGATGAAGCGCCTGCTTTAGCTACCTATTCGTTTTTGCCAATTGTTGAAGCTTTCGCGAAACCGGCTGGTATTGAAGTAGAAACCAAAGATATTTCCTTATCAGGAAGAATTTTAGCTTTATTCCCAGATTATTTAACGCCAGAACAAAAGGTTCCAGATACCTTGACTGAATTAAGCGAATTGGTAAAAAAACCTGAGGCAAACATCATAAAATTACCAAACATTTCAGCTTCGGAACCGCAATTAAAAGCAGCCATTAAAGAACTGCAATTATTGGGTTACGCAATTCCAAGTTACCCTGATGAAGTTAAAACAGCTGAAGAAAAAGACATTCAATTAAGATATAATAAAGCGAAAGGTTCGGCTGTGAACCCGGTATTGCGTGAGGGAAATTCTGATCGTAGAGCGCCAAAAGCTGTAAAAAATTATGCCAAAAAGAACCCACATTCTATGGGCGCCTGGTCGGCAGACTCAAAAACACATGTGTCCACCATGAAAGGTGGCGATTTTTTCTCCAATGAAAAATCCATCACTGTTGCCGAAGCTGGAGACGTTAAAATTCAATTTGTTGGTGAAAATGGATCTGTAACCGTTTTAAAAGAAAAAACAACACTATTGCCTGGTGAAATTATTGATGCTACTTTTATGAGTAAAAAGGCTTTGGTAAAATTTTTGGAAGAACAAATTAAAGATGCGAAAGCTAAAAATGTATTGTTTTCATTACACATGAAAGCAACGATGATGAAAATTTCTGACCCAATCATTTTTGGTCATGCCGTAACAGCTTTCTTTAAAGATGTTTTTGAAAAAAACAGCACGCTTATTAAAGAACTTGGTGTTGATGTAAATAATGGTTTTGGAGATTTAATCAGTAAAATTCAAGGCTTGCCTGAAGCTCAAAAGGCTGAAATTGATGCAGATATCAAATCTTGCTTGCAAAATGGTGCCGCCATTGCCATGGTAGATTCAGATAAAGGCATTACCAACCTTCATGTACCAAGTGATGTAATTATTGATGCTTCAATGCCTGCAATGATTCGTACTTCCGGTCAAATGTGGAATGCTGAAGGTAAATTACAAGATGTAAAAGCGGTGATTCCAGACAGTACTTATGCTGGTATTTATACCGCAACCATAGATTTTTGCAAAAAAAATGGCGCTTTCGACCCAAAAACAATGGGAACGGTTCCTAACGTTGGTTTAATGGCCCAAAAAGCTGAAGAATATGGTTCACATGATAAAACCTTTGAAATACAGGGAAATGGAACAGTGCAAGTTACAGACGCATCCGGTAACGTTTTATTGGAAAGTGCAGTTGAAAAAGGAGATATTTGGAGAATGTGTCAGGCAAAAGATGCACCAATTCAGGATTGGATTAAACTTGCCGTAAACAGGGCCAGAGCCACAAATGTTCCTGCAATATTTTGGTTAGACAAAAACAGGGCGCATGATGCCCAAATCATCAACAAAATAACTACTTATTTACCCAATTTTGATACAACTGGCCTAGACATTCAAATAATGAAGCCAGAAGAAGCAACATTATACACTTTAGATCGCGTTAAAAAGGGCTTAGACACTATTTCTGTCACAGGAAATATATTGCGTGATTATTTAACCGATCTTTTTCCAATCTTGGAGTTAGGTACGAGTTCAAAAATGTTATCCATTGTTCCTTTAATGGATGGTGGCGGAATGTTTGAAACTGGTGCTGGTGGTTCTGCCCCTAAACATGTGCAACAATTTGTTAAAGAAGGTCATTTGAGATGGGATTCTTTGGGTGAATTTTTAGCATTGGCAGTTTCTTTTGAACATTTAGGAAAAAATTATAATGTTCCAAAAGCTTTGGTTTTGGCTGAAACTTTGGATGAAGCAACTGATAAATTCTTAGACAACAGCAAATCTCCTTCTCGTAAAGTTGGTGAACTGGACAATAGAGGAAGTCACTTTTATTTAGCAACTTATTGGGCTCAAGCTTTGGCTGCTCAAACTAAAGACACAGAATTAAAGGAAATTTTCACCAAAGTCGCAAAAGAATTGACTGCAAATGAAGCAGTTATTGTAAATGAATTAAACAGTGCTCAAGGAACGCCAGTAAATATTGGCGGCTATTATAGAATTGATGATAATTTAGCCAATAAAGCAATGAGACCAAGCAAAACATTAAATGCTATCATCGCATCGATATCTTAAATAAATGTAGCTTAAAAAGCTTATTAATTTAAGGTTTGAATAGTTTTAATAATTTGAATAAAAAAGCAAGAATTTTAGTTCTTGCTTTTTTTTGTTTTAATAGTACCTTTTGAAATAAATTGACGCGAAAAATCAAAACCAATCAAAAATTAGTATTTTTGAAAAATGGATTTTACAAAAACAACTGAGCAAGCCTCCAATTACAATCATTTGGAAAAAATGAATGTTGCGGAATTATTAACCCACATCAATTCCGAGGATAAAATTGTTCCTTTTGCCGTTGAAAAAGTGATTCCAGCTATCGAAAAATTGGTGTTGGCAATTGTACGAAAAATGAAAAAAGGTGGCAGGTTATTTTATGTAGGTTCAGGAACAAGTGGAAGACTTGGAATATTAGATGCTTCTGAATGTCCACCCACTTTTGGCGTTTCTCATAATCTTATCGTTGGCATTATTGCAGGGGGTGACACAGCCATCAGAAACGCTGTTGAATTTGCTGAAGATTCCACTACGCAATGTTGGGAAGATTTAAAAATCCATCACATAAACAGCAATGATGTAGTTATTGGAATTGCTGCTTCCGGTACAACGCCCTATGTGGTAAACGGCATCAAAAAATGCAATGAAAATGGTATCTTAACCGGATGTATTACGTGTAATGTTGGAAGTCCACTCGCCAAAATCACAAAAATCCCCATCGAAGTTTTGGTGGGACCTGAATTTGTTACTGGAAGTTCAAGAATGAAAGCAGGAACAGGACAAAAACTTATTTTAAATATGATTTCAACCAGCGTAATGATTCAGCTTGGAAAAATTAAAGACAATAAAATGGTTGATATGCAATTGACAAATGATAAATTGGTGATTCGGGGAACAAAAATGTTGACGGAGGAATTGAATATTTCAGAAGAAAAAGCAATTGAACTGTTGTTAAAACACAAAAACGTTAGAACTGCCATCTTAAATTATACAAATGGATACAGATAGAAAAGAATTTATAAGAGGTTTAAAATATGAATTGATCACTTTACCCCTTCTAATCGCGGCTCCAGTTTTAATCACCATTGGATTTAAAGCCATCAAGCAGCAAAACAATTATATTTGGCTCGTTGCTGGAATTATATTGGCCATAATAGCAATTATTTTAGGGGTTTTAGGCATTAAAATAATTCTAAATGCATTATTCAACACCAAAAAATGTTGATTCCTAGCTTTAAAAAAATAGCAACCTGGGAATATTGGCCATCCTATATGTTTTATGTCCCTTTGTTGCCTTATGCTTTTTATTTGGCAATAAAAGCAAGAAGTTTCGGATTCTTTTCTGCCGTTAATCCGGGAATTGATGGCTCTGGAAACGGATTGGAATCAAAATACCAAACCATTCAATTATTGCCTGCTAAATATTGTCCGAACTCTATTTTCATTGAAAAAGGAAAAAATATTGAAGAAATTTTGCCAAAGATTGTAGAAAGCGGTCTAAAATTTCCGTTAATTATTAAGCCAGACATTGGTTTTAGGGGATTGCTGGTCACAAAGATTAATAACAAAAACGAACTATCTTCCTACCTCAAAAAATACAATTCTATCAATTTAATTATTCAAGAATTTGTTGACTTCAAAAATGAATGCGGTATTTTATACTACAGAATTCCAGGAGAAAAAGCCGGAAAAATCACATCAGTTACCCTAAAACAATATTTAACTGTTTTTGGCGATGGAAATTCATCGCTGCTATCGCTTATTATAAATGATGAAAGATCAAAACAT
Source organism: Lutibacter sp. (assembly GCA_027449025.1). Taxonomy (GTDB): domain Bacteria; phylum Bacteroidota; class Bacteroidia; order Flavobacteriales; family Flavobacteriaceae; genus Lutibacter. The sequence continues at coordinate 8,735 of DAIDMK010000031.1, forward strand.
TATTTAGAATATATTTCTGAAATAAATAGAGACAGGCTTCAAATGATTCCAAAATTGAAGGAAGAGATTGTGCTTAACGTTATAGGAAATCATTCCAAAGGAACTCAATTTATCAACGGCAATCATTTGATAAGTAGTGAATTGGAGAAATTTTTAAACAAATTAAATACCGAAATTGAAGGTTGGTTTTATGGAAGGATTGATGTAAAATACAACAATTTTGAAGAATTACTGAAAGGAGAAAATTTCAAAATAATAGAGGTCAACGGCGTTATTTCTGAACCTACACATATTTATGATGCTTCAGAAGGAAGTTATTTTAAAGCCCTGAAATCGATCAAAAATCATTGGAAACTCATTTATACCATTGGCGTAAAAAACAAAAAGTTGAAAAAAGGGAGCTATACTAATTTAAGCTATTTAATTGCTGTTTACTTCAACTATAAAAAATATCTAAAAAAAGTGAATGCGCTAAATACTACTATTTAAAATTATTTTTAGGCGTTGTCGGGTTAAATCCGAAATCGGCATCAGGAAGTTCAATTCCGAGTTGTGTAATTATATACCCCACACTTGCAAAATGATGAATGGCATGACTGTGAGCCTGGATTAAAATTCCGCCCAAAGTATAATTTGTGGAAATAATGCCCAAACCCAAATCATCAGTAACCATGATAATTTTATTAAAATCTGCAGTTTCAATCAATTTAAGCCGTTGTAAAATATCTTCAAAATAAGCGATACCTTGTTGTGAGTAATTTTCTGCCAATTCATTTCGCTTTCTGTTGATTAAATTTATATTGCCAGATTCTAATCCGCCAAGGACACAATCAAAAACATCCAAAATATGCCGCATATGCACGCCAATGCTTGAATAATATGGCGCAACTGTTGTATTGCTGTATTCTTCGTCGGAAATGCAATTTAAAAGATGGACTCCTCTGCGTAAATTTTTCTCAATAGCTTCAATCATATTATAGCAAATCTAGTATTTAATAATGAGTATTTAAAGACTTCTAATCAAAATTTCATTTTCAAGAAATTAGCTTTATCAAAGTGAAAATCCCAAGTGATATAAATAATAGGCTGAGAATAATATTAATGTTCGTTGCTATAAATGAAATTTTCTGACTGATAATTTTTGCAAAAAATATATAGGTGTAAAATAGTAAAAAGGAACCCATAGAGGCGCCAAAAATAAAAAATATAATGTAGGGAAATTCAATAATTATTTTATTTTCGGAACCTAAATAAATGCTTATTCCCAAATAAAAAGGAATTGCCAGCATATTTACCAATGACATTGCAAAGCCTTTAAAAAAATAATTTCCTTTGCTTATTTCGTGCTTTGCCTCCATTTTTTTACGAGACAGCATAAAGAAGAAAATTGCTAAGATAAAAAACACAAAAACACCTGCCATTTTTAAAAAATCAATGACTTTAGGGTTTTCTATAAGAAATTCGGCAAAAAACAAAGCGATTCCCGCCTGAAAAAAAACAATGAAAGCAGCGCCAAATGCAAATTTAATACTTTCCATTTCACCTACATTCAACCTAATTTTTAACACAGTCATATTCAGCATTCCCGGTGAAATCAACCCAAAATATGCCATTATTAAACCATAAAAAACGTGCAGTATATAAATCATTATGTTTAAAGTCTTAAGTTAAAGAAGTTGTTTTTTTAATTAAAAAAATAATTCTTTTAATCTATTAATTTTTTGTAACGTACTTTTTAACAAAACCATTGATATCTTTTGAAATTTTCAATTTATTTATAAGCAATAAATACAATACCGAAATAATGATGCCTTTAAGTCCAATATTAATAATGGGATGAAAGTTTAAATTCCAAAAATAAAATGCCGTAAATAGCGCAAAAATAATAACGACCAATTTAATGGTATTACGATCAAAAGGCTGAATATTTAATTTGCCCTTTAAATAAATAATTTTAATCAGGCTATACACAAACACCACAACAAGAGTTGCAATAGCGGCACCGTTGATACCAATTAAATTGATTAACCACTTGTTTAAAAAAATGACACTTAAAGCCATTGCCAATGACAAGTAAAAAAATATTTTATAGTATTTTGAATTTAGCAAAATAGCATTTCCGGTTCCCAAGGCCAATTCTATGAGTTTTGAAAGCGAAATAATCAACACAACCCAAATTCCTTTGGTAAATTCTGGTTTATTAATTAAGGCATATAAATCGGCTATATTTAAATTAATCAGCAAGAAAAATAAACCACCAATAACCAATAAATTTATGGAAGTTTGCTTGTAAAGTTTTTCAACTTCGCCAATATTGTTGTCATTCATGTCTCTAGCGGTAATAGGACTTATAATTTGTTGCATGGCACGCGATGGAATTGCAATGACACTTGCAATATAAATTCCTACGGAATAATAGGCAACCTGTGCTATTTTTTCCATTTGTGGAATCATAAACTTATCAATTTCCAACAAAACTCCAGCCGCTGATCCTGCAACAATGATATAAATAGAAAAAGAAACTATTTCTTTTAAATTAGAAGGAAGTATCAATTTAAAGCTTGGTTTATAAACATAAATAGCATAAAACATCATAATAACGGTGCTAATACCATAAACTATGACCACACCATATATAAACTGTTCATTGTTCAGCCATTTAAAAAATACTGCAAATAAAAGAAACGTTGTGCAAATTCGAGGAAATATTTCTTTGATAAAATTTCCAAAAACAGAATTAAACTGCACTTTGGTCCACGAATAAAAAACCTCAAAATAACCCATAAAAACGGCCAATATAAATATGAGGTAGGTGTATTTTTTTATAATGGGATTTTCCAGAGAAATCCAATCTGCAATAGCGCCATAAACAAATGTACCCACAAAGGCCAATGGAATAATAATAAATAACGGTAAAATAAGTGTGGTTGTCAAAAAACCGTCTTGTTCTATTTTAGTTTGATAGGATGAATAAAACTTGACAATGGTATGCTGCATTCCAAATACAAGCAAAGGCAAAATAATATTTGCAGCAGAAAGCAAAAAGGTAATTAATCCATAATAATCTTCATGCAAAAAATGCGTATATAGAAACAATACGTTAATACCGCCAATGGCAAAACCCAAAAAAATAATGAGCGTATTAAAAAAAGACTGCTTTAAAATAATTCCCATTATAACAATTTAAGAATTTCCTCATAAATCTTCTCCCCTACATTTTCACCAAATAAATCCAATTCAAAATTGGCAGTTGAATCTTGGAAATTTTTAAATGACAGCAATATTTTTTCCTTATTACTTCCCACAATTTTCGCGAATCCATTAGCTACCAATTCCACCCATTCCGTTTCTTCCCTAGCAATAATACAATGCTTTCTGTTAAAAAAGGCCTCCTTTTGAAGTCCGCCGCTATCCGTAACCACCAAATTACATTTTTTAAGCAATTCCAACATATCAAAATAGCCAACCGGTTCAATTATTTTAACATCATAAGTTAAATGATGCTGATTTAAAATGGCTTTTGTTCTTGGATGCAATGGCAAAACCACTTGCATTTCCTTATTAATCAACTGTAACCCTTCAAAAATTTCTTTCAACTTCTCAAGGTCGTCCGTGTTTTCTTGTCGGTGGATGGTTGCCAACACAAACTCATTAGGAATTAACTTTAGGCTGGAAATAATGGAAGATTTTTCTTCAGAAATTTTGCTATAAAACTCAACGGCATCTTTCATAATATCACCACATTTCACCATTTTTGCCGGTAAATTCGTAAAACCTTCTTTTTGCAAATTTTCTACGGCTGTGTCTGTTGGGCAAAACAATAAATCGGAAATTCTGTCGGTTAAAATTCTGTTGATTTCTTCGGGCATTTTCATATTAAATGAGCGCAAGCCAGCTTCCACATGAACGACCTTAATATTCATTTTTTTTGCCGCCAAAGTGCCTGCCAAGGTAGAATTTGTATCACCATAAACCACTACCAAATTGGGTTTTTCTTTCATTAAAACCGCTTCAATCTCTAGAAGCATTTGTCCGGTCATGGCGCCGTGACTCAATCCATTAATCGCCAAATTGTATTTTGGCTTCGGAATGTCCATTTCATCAAAAAATATGTCACTCATATTGGCATCATAATGCTGACCGGTATGAATAATAACTTCCTCAACCTCCTTGTATTTAGAAATTATCCGGCTCAATACCGCAGCTTTTACAAATTGTGGCCGCGCACCTAATATGGTAACAATTTTTTTCATTCTGTAATCTTATAAATTATTTCAGATACTTTTTTTGTCAGTTCTCTTCTATGAAACTGAGCAATGTTTTTTGATTCGACAGTTAATTTCCCCTGTTTAAATTTAAAGTATATATTCAATATCGCCATTTTTAAGGTGTTTTTATCACCAAAATCAACCACCAGGCCGCCATTGGTTCCCTTCAAGATTTCTGCCAAATCCCCATTTAATGGCGCGATGGCCAAAATAGGCCGTTTTGCCATTAAATATTCAAATATTTTTCCGGTGATGATACCTTTTGCGCTTGGCACATTATTAACGATCAAGAGCAATATCTGAGATTTCTTCTGAAATTCAACAACTTTATCGTGAGCTACATAATCAATAATCTGAATATTCTTTGAGAGCTTGTATTTTGATATATCGGCAATTACAGAAGCATCGGCTTTTCCTACCAGCTTCAATTCAAAATCTGCAGCAAATTCTTTGTTTTCAGAAATAATTTCCGATAAGACTTCCCACAACATTTCCGGATTTCTATCGGCATTCATCAAGCCGACATGGGTCACTGTAAATTTTGGATCTAATTCAACAATAGCATCAGTTATCACTTCATCAAAACCATTTGTTATTGTAATAACATTGTTGCTAAATACGCTGAATTTCTCTCCCATAGTTTTGCCAACAACCAAAACTGCATCTGCATTTTTCAACACTTCTTTTTCTAAAGAATGATGTCTTTCAATGGCTTTTTTAGTTAAGGGTAATTGTTGAAAATAATCAATTTCTGTCCATGGATCCCTGAAATCTGCCAGCCACTTTATGTTGAGTTCATTTTTTAAATATAAACCGATTAAGTGCACACTATGTGGCGGACCGGTGGTAATTACCACATCAATTTTGTTTGACTTTAAATATTTTTTTAAATAACTGGTTGATGGTTTTATCCAGAATTTACGGGCATCGGGAATGAAATAATTTGCACGAATATATTGCAATATTTTTCCGAATTTAGAAGGATTTGGGTTTAAAAATCCGGCACTTTCTGTTTTCTTTTTTCCGATAAAAGCAAACAAATTATTTGGTTCCCAAATAGGTTGTTTTAAAATTTCAACACCTTCAGGAATATCATTTACAAGCGATTCATCAACAATGGGATAATTGGGATTTTCAACGGTATAAACAACTGGTTCAATACCGAAATCTCTAAAATATTTCACAAACTTAAGCCAACGCTGCACCCCAGACCCTCCTGCTGGAGGCCAATAATAGGTAATGATGAGCGCTTTTTTCATTATTTACTTAGATTAGCATACAAAGCTATTAATTTTTCCGAGGTTTTTTCCCAACAAAATTCTTCTTCCACAAATTGTTTCCCATTGCTTCCCAAACGATCTCTCAAAGCTGGGTCAACATATAATTGCAACACTTTCTTAGCAAAATCATGTGCATCCTTTTCCAAATGCACCAAACCCGAGTTTGTTTTTTCTATCAAATTCTTCTGTGCTATGGCATTGCTCACCAAAACAGGTTTTCCAAAACTCATATATTGAAAAAGCTTATTTGCATAAGCAACATCATGTTGAATGTTTCTGTGTAAAGGTGAAATACAAACCGCACTTGCAACAATATAAGACGGAAATAAACTTACATCTTGCCACCCTTTAAAATCAACATAATTTTCCAACTTTAAATCGGTTACTTGCTGTTTCAAAATTGTATCTGTAGAACTAACCCCAACAATGACCAACTTTACATTTGGAATTTTCTCCTTCAAAATAAATATCGATTCAATGGCTGTTTGTAGTCCTCGGCGCAATCCTGTATCACCTAAATATAATATCACAAAGTCACTTTTGTAAGTACCAACAATCATATTATCTATTAAGGCATCCTTATAAAATGATTGATGTACCGTATTAGGAACCAACACAATTTTATCGCGGACAATTTTTGTGCGCCTTACAACCTCCTCAATAAATTCTTGTGAAACGGTTATAATTTTAGTTGATTTATGAATAAATTCCTCCTCTTTTTGTTTCCATTTTTTGGGAGAAATAAGCTGTTTGCCAGGAAATTTTTGAAGATGCGTGTACAGTTTCATAATTTCAGGCATATTGTCATGCAAGTCTAAAACCGTAGGTAATTTCAATGTTTTATTTGCCTTAAAAACAGCCTCGGCAATTCGCATATCATGAATGTGAATTGCTTCAATTCTATATTTTTTCAAAAAACGAACAATTTTTAGCTTCATCAAATTTGAATAAAATGGAAATGTATAAGCCAAAGCCGATAATTTGTATTCCAATTTATTTGATTTATAACGCTTTACTTGGATCCCTTTAATTAAAACATCCTCACCATTTTTATCGTATTTTAAACAAAACAAAAAGACTTCATGGCCTTTGCCAATAAGAGAAATTGCTTCGTTTTCAACCCTTGGATCGGGCGGAAACGTTTTGTCCAAAATCATTCCTATGCGCATATTAATCTATTTTTCTGCATACACAGCATAGTAACGAGGTGTGAATTTTCTCAAAATGGGCCTAAATCCAATTTTATTCACCAGGCTAGTCCATTTTTCTGTCTTTTTAATTTTCCAGCCAGTTTTTTCAAGCAACCAATCAAATTGCCAGTCTTCAAATTCATGGTAATGCCTGTCCCACATATCCGTTTTACTCCGATAAGCTTTTGCAAACCATAAATTTAAAGGGATGGTAGTAATTAATTTATTGGCTTCAACCGCTTTTAAAACTGCATAAGGCGACAATAAATGTTCAAAAATTTCGAACGCGGTAACTGCATCAATCTTATAATTTTTAACAATTTCAGGCAATTCATCTAAATCTTCCCCAGAAGTGTTATAAACAGTATATCCGTTCTGTTCCATAATTTCGGTAAAAGGATTACGAATTCCCAAATCTAAAATAGTTGCTGGCGCAGGCAACACACTTTTTAAAAAATTTAGTGTGTTTTGATATCTTTTTAATGGTAAAATGTTGTGCATCAGTTAAATATATAATTATTAAATTCTTTCACAAGGTATTGATTTAATTATACATATTCAATAAAAATAATTTTCAAGAAATTTAACTTTTGAGCAAAAAAAAGGTGCCTAAAAGCACCTTTTCATCTTTCATAACATAATTTACCCTTTTCAAATAATTTTCCAGTAATTGAATTGACTGATGCGAATATAAATGAATTATTTCTTAACCAAAACACTTCATTTACAAGCGTGTAAATTTTATATATAAATGTGCATAATAAATTTATAAGCGTTATATTTGATGAATCATCAGAATTTTTAAATGCGTAAAATAGGATACTTTTTTATTATATTCTTATTCGGTCAATCAACATTATATGCCCAAATCCCTGGATTAACACAGTTTACCACAAACAATGGTTTACCAAGTAATACCATCTATGATATTGTTCAGGATGAGGATGGCTTTATTTGGATTGCAACAGATTATGGTGTGAGTAAATTTGATGGGCTTACTTTTCAAAATTTCACAATTACAGATGGTCTTCCAGATAATGAAGTCTTATCGCTATTTAAAGATTCAAAACAGCGTATTTGGATATTTGGGTTTAACGGCAGAATTGGATTTATTAAAAATGAAAAAATTTACAACAGTCATAACCTAGGTTTCTTGAATAACTTAACATTTTCTAGTTTTATAACTGACGTATATGAAGACAGCAATAAAAATATATGGTTTTTAGAATCATTAAATGATATTAAAAAATTAGATTCGTCCAATTTCATCACCAAATATAATTTAAATAATATTCCACTTAAAAGTAGCTCAAATAGATTTAATATTACTGAAAACATTTATGGTGAAATCAAAATATTAATGTCTGCCTCCAATAAAAAAAACATCAATCAAATATATAGTAGTTCATTAATAAATCCCAAATGGGAGCTTATAAATCAAGATTTATATAATCAAAAAACAATTTTATCATTGAGAGCGGAAAAACCGGAAGCTCTTAAAAATATTGATAGTATCTCAAGATATATTTCAAAGATTATATTTGATGATTTTAGTTATAATTATTCATCTAACTTATTCTATCAAACACTAACCTATGATAATTCTTTTTTAATTACAAATTTAGATAATGGCGTTATATTGATTAATTCAACGGATAAAAATCAAAACAAAAAAATTCTCCAAAATATTCGTTCTACAAATTCATTTTTAGATTCGGAAAACAACATCTGGATTGGTAGTCAATCAAAAGGAATATTTCTTTTTCCAAATCTTAGAATCCAAGGAGTTCAATTTGATGACACGAGTAAAAATAATTTTTATGCAATAAGCTTATTTCAAAATAAATTGATCTTAGGGAATGATCAGAGTGAAATTATCATTATAAATAAAGAAACTTTACAAACAATTTCTACCATAAAATTGGGTAAAAATCAGAAAAGAATAAATCAGTTGAAATCCTACGATAACCTGCTTTATATTTCGAGCAATAACAGTATTGATCAATTAAAATCAAACTTAGATCTCAAATGCCTTAAAAATATGTATGAGGCAGATTTTTCCAAAACCGATTTAAAAAATTTCAAATTTATTTCAATTGGAGATAATGGAATTTATACGGCAAATTCAAACGGGGTTAGTAAAATTAAGAAAACTTCATTATTAACAGAAAAGTTATGGAACAAGAGAAGTACCGCTATTTGTTACGCAGGGAACGACAGTTTATGGATTGGCACAACTAAAGGTCTGTATCTTCAAAATGCTGGCGTCACCAAAAAATTCGATATCGGAAATCTATTTAATGAAAGTATTATTTACACACTGGAAAATAGTTCAAGAGGGTTATTGGTTGGATCAAACGCTAATGGTTTAGGAATTTTAAAAAACGGAAAATTTAAAATAATTTCTAAAGAAGACGGTTTGTTGAGCAATTCTGTAAAATCTATTTTTGTTGATGCTAAAAAAAATATTTGGCTTTCCACTAATTTAGGATTGAACCGGCTTGAGTTAGATAACAACAATAATTTAATTCGCTTTAATAGTTATACAATTTCTGATGGGTTGTACAGCAACGACGTGCGAGCTTGTTATGTTGATAAAAACAAAGTGTATGTGGCAACTTCAAACGGCTTAAACATTATAGACATATCAAGGGAAGAAATCTCAATATCCCCACCTAGAATTCATATGAATGAGGTGTTGTTGAACAATAAAAACATCGATAAAACAAACAATCAAATTTTTGATTCACAATCCAACAATATTCAGTTTAATTTTTCTGGAATTTCTTTTAAAAGTCTTGGAAACATTACTTTTAAATATCGCTTATTGGGTTTAGAGCCCGATTGGATTGAAACCAATAATAATACTGTTAGATATTCTTCGTTACTGCCTAAGCGCTATACTTTTGAAGTAAAAGCGATCTCAAAAAACAGGTTAGAAAGCATCAATCTTTCCATGTTTACATTTACTATAAAACCACCCATATACAAAACCTGGTGGTTTATAAGTCTCGTAATTTTGGTGTCGTTATTATTCATCATGTATTTATTTTACCAAAGAAATCAAAAAATAGAACAGCAAGAAAAAATCAGAGAAAATATATCAAATTTGCGATTTAAGGCATTAAATGCGCAAATGAATCCGCATTTTATTAACAATTTGTTGGTAAACATTGATACTTTGGCAAACAATGGAGAACTTGAAGAAGTAAAAGGCTGTTTAGGAAAATTTGCCGAACTGGTGAATTTAATTCTACAATCTACTAAAGCCAATTTGATTAATTTAACGGATGAAATTGAAATGGCAAAATTATACTTGGATCTTCAAAAATTAAGATTCCTTAAAAACATCTCTTACACCATAAATACTGAATCCATTTCCCAAGAAGAATTAGAAAATATTTTGGTGCCACCAATGATATTACAGCCAATTATAGAGAATTCTTTTAAACATGGATTTAGAAACGGAAACAAAACCAACCATATTGCCTTGAATTTTTATCTCGAAAACGAAGAATTTTTAATCTGTGAAATTATAGACAATGGCGTAGGAATTGAAAATATGGAAAATTCCTTGGCACCAAAAAGTTCAGGAATCTCATTTTCCAATATTAATGAACGCCTGCAATTGATTCATAATGCTAAGAGTGAAGAAAACTTGGTCATTATTTCAAATGTTACAGACGAATTTAATACCTTAGTAGGATTAAAAGTTACCATAAAAATCCCTTTAATAAGTTTTTAAATTTCATTATGATAAGTGCCATAATTATTGAAGACGAGACTGCAGCCTACAAACATCTCAAAAACATTATAGAAACAAATTATAGCTCGCAAATAAAGGTTGTTGGACATGAAACTGGTGTGGAAAAAGGGATTAAACTGATAAATGACTTAAATCCCCAACTCGTATTCTTAGACATCCAATTACAAGATGGCGATGGTTTTGAAATTTTGGACTATTTTACAAACTCTTCAACATTTGAAGTGATTTTTACCACCGGACTAAAAGATTACAAGGAAAAAGCAATGGATTATTTTGCTTTTTATTATCTGAATAAACCCATTCAGTCAGATCAATTGTTTGGTGTTTTGGATAAATTTTTAGAAAAACAATCGGCTTTTAATTCCAAAAAATACCTTGCTTTTAAAAATCAACTCGAAAACAAACAGAATAAAATTTCACTTCCAATGAAGAATGGAGAATTTACCATTATTGATATTGATGATATTTTATATTGTGAGGCTGATGGGAGCTACACCAACTTTTATACTTTAGACAATAAAGTTTATACCATTTCAAACAATTTAAAAAAAGTAGAAAGTGTTTTAACGCAAGCCACTTTTTTTAGAATACACCGCTCTACCTTGTTAAACCTTAAACATGTCATTCAATTTAACAATACAGGTGAGCTTGTGCTGTCAAACAAAAAAAAGTTACTGGTTTCTTCAAGAAATAAAACGAATTTCTTAAGGGTTTTAAAATTGATGAATTATTCCATCAATTAGTCTTTCTTCTTTTAACAAAAAACCAACCAACAAAAATTACCAAAAGCAATCCGTAAGAAATTAAAGTGATTGTGGTTCCCGTTTTTATAACTGTAGGCTCAAACTTAAATTCAATTTTATGATTTCCTTGCGGAATTTCCATACCGCGTAACACAAAATTAACGCGATAATGTGGCGTTAATTTTCCATCAATATAAGCATTCCAACCATCTTTGTAATAGATTTCAGAAAAAACCGCAAACTGGTTGGTACTTGCATTGAAATCGTAAACCAAATTATTTAATGCGTAGGATGTTAATTGAATAGTGGCTGTTGAATCTTTTGGATAACTGGTTTTAAATCCTTCAGAAACAAACCTTTTATCAATCACGGCTTCCGTTTTTGTTTTTAAACTGTCCAAAGCCAATATTTCTTCATTGGCATTATTAGCAATTTTAATTGTATTTATCAACCAAGTATTTCCGTTGGGTTCGGGATTTTGTTGTACCGTTTCCCTATTGCTTCCATCTTCAAAAACAAAGTATTTGGTGTTCAGCATATTTAACACTTCAATATTGTTTTTTGAGATCTGAAAATCATATAATTCCTGATACCGTTCCAATTTCGCCGCATGATAACCGCCAATAGAGTTGTGATAATAGGAAGTGCTTCCGTCGTTCATTGGATCAACAATAAAATTGGCAACCCTATAATAACTTTTATCTTTTAATATTTCTCTGTCGATTTCCGACGCTATAAAAGGCTTTTGAATTTCCCTTGCACTTTTGAAATCGGCATTATTTACATAACGCCTATCAACAGAAACCAAATCGAATAAAATAATGGCGCCTAAAACGATAATTGCATAATTTTTATTAAGTTTTTCCTTAATGAATAACCACAAGACACCAGCAGAAATTACAACAAAAATAAGGGTTCGTAAGCTATCTGAAAAGAAAATCGCTTTTCTGTCGGCAACAATATTCTCTAACAACCCTGGCAATAATTGATCGTAACTTGCATCTCTTAAACCTTCAAAATCAAAAAGGTTTGTACCTAACAAGGTGAAAATTAATGCGATGCCGCCAGCGATGAAAAAACTGTTTTTCAAAGCTTTTAATTTTATTTCAGTCGTATTTGATTTATTAAAAAGCTCATTTAACCCCAATATTCCCAATAAAGGAACAGCCAATTCCGCAATTACCTGAATTGATGAAACCGCCCTAAATTTATTGTACATAGGAACATAATCAATAAAAAAGTTGGTCAAAAAGTTTAGATTTTTTCCCCAACTAAGCAGTATTGAAAAAACAACAACACCGACCAACCATTTTTTTAGTTTGCCTTTTACAAGAAAAAGACCTAAAACAAACAAAAACACCAGCACAGCGCCAATATAGGCCGGCGCTTCAACAATAGGCTGTTTTCCCCAATACATCGGCGCAAATTCGGCAAATTCTTTCGCCTGACTAGGATCTGTTCTGTCCTTTAAAAAATTGTAAATATTTGAATCAAGTCCAACATTTTCATAATTTCCACCACCCATAAAACGTGGAATAAACAGGTTGAATGTTTCTAAAACACCATAACTGTAATCGGTGATATATTCTTTGGACAAACCGCTTGAAGCAACTTTTGATGAGCCATCCGGATTGATGGTGAGCTCACTTTTGCCTCTTGTGCTGTGAGAAACATATTCTTTAGTTGCCAATAAACTGGTGGCATTTGTGCCAATTGCCAACACAACCGCAACCACCAAAATAGCAATACTTTTAAAAAAATCAGGCAATTGCCTTTCTTTAAATGCCTCAATTAAATAGAAAACGCCTAAAATTAATACCACAAAAAACAAATAATAAGTCATTTGCGGATGGCTAGCCTTAATTTCCAGCGACATTGCGACAGCTGTAAGCAAAAAACCCCACAAGTAATTTCGCTGCAACACCATTAAAATACCTGCCAAAACTATAGGCATATAAGCAATTGCGTGCGCTTTTGAATTGTGACCAACGCCTAAAATAATGATAAAATAAGTTGAAAACCCGAAAGCCAAAGCACCTAAGATTGCCAGTTTATACTCCACTTTTAACACTGTTAAAAGGATAAAAAAGCCTAGAAGATATAGAAATAGATAATCGGCTGGCCTTGGTAAAAATCGCAAAAATCCATCAAATTTTTTAACATAATCATTTGGATATAAAATACTTAAATTATAGGTTGGCATTCCGCCAAAAGCAGCATTCGTCCAATAAGGTTCCGCATCATTTTCAGCGCGAAAATCATTGATGTCTTTCGCCATTCCAGTAAAATGCATAATATCACTTTGGAATATTTTTTTACCTTCCAGAATCGGAGAAAAATAGGCTACAGAAATTAGGATAAAGGCTACAATGGCAACAAAGTACGGAGCCGCTTTTTTGATGGGAAAATTCATTTATTTATCGTCTTTAACTTCTTCATAATCAACATAGTCACCCACATCTTTATTTCCTTCCTTATAATCTGAAGGTTTTTTTGCTATCTCTGTTTCACCAACTTTTCCGGTTGATTTTTGTTGTTGATTATTAAATTGTTGTTGCTGATCTCTCATCTTTTTTTCAACATTGTCTATAATTTTACCAACAAACAAAGGCAAAATATACCTTCCAATAAATTTAATAGCATAATATATAATTACTATAATTGCTAACGTTCTTAACAATCCCATTTCATCTAGTTTTAATAAACTCCAAAAATAACAATTTGAGAGGAAAGAAATCGTTTAAATATATAAAATCTTATCTTTGGCAAACCAATCCACCCAAACTATGAAAAACATTTTATTTTTAGTCGTCCTTTTTGTGAGTATTCAGCTGGTTAATGCACAATATACAGAGATTATCAACTCAAAAAGGCCGGGATTTTCCGAGAGTCCGTATGGTGTTGGCACCAATGTTTATCAATTTGAAAGCGGTATGTTTTATAACAGCAATAATGATGAAACGCTTGGTGCTTTGGCTGAAACTTTGGGTGGTGAATTATTTTTTAGAGTCGGTAAATTTAAAGAACGTTTAGAATTTAACGCCAATATCGCCTACCAAAGCGACGAAGTTAATAACCATCCCGATCCAAATTATCAAATTAATGGAATAAGCGATTTTACCGTTGGTGCAAAATATTTGTTATACCAACAAGAATACAAAGATAAATCCAAGGAAATTAGAAGTTGGAAACGCAGAATGGCTTTCGACAAAAAAAGATTAATCCCTTCGGTAGGTGTTTATGGTGGAGCGCATTTAAACATGTTGGGAAAAGATTATAAAAACGAGGATGGTATTAGTTATAAAGGCGCTGTATTATTGCAAAACGATTTTTCGGATCGATTGATTTTACTAACAAATTTAATTGCCGACAATATTACTTCGGAAAATAAAAATTACTCGTACATAGTTACGATGACCTATGCCATTAATCAAAATTGGTCTTATTTTATTGAAAATCAAGGGAAATATTACAAGGATTATTCGCCAAATTATCAGTTCGGAACTGGAATAGCTTATTTGGTTACAGAAAACTTGCAATTGGACGCTTCAGCAAGAACCAATTTTTTTGATGATTATTCGTATGTTTATGCCACGGCTGGGTTTGCCTGGAGATTGGACCGTCACAAGGATTCTTTTGTCTACAAAAATGCACCAAATGAAACGATTTCAAAAAAACCAAACAGAAAAGGATTTTTTTCACGATTATTTAAGAAAAGACGCAACTAACATCATTTAATTTCTATGATTACACTGCAAGAAATGACAACAAAAAAGGAAATGAAAGCATTCGTTGAATTTCCTTTTAAATTGTATAAAAACAATCAATATTGGGTTCCTCCTATCATCAATGATGAAATTGAATCCTTTGATAAAACTAAAAACCCGGTTTTTCAACACGCAGATGCACGTTTTTTTGTGGCGCTGAAGGATAATGAAATAGTTGGGCGCATCGCGGCAATTATCAATTATACCGAAATTAATGAACAAAACGTTAAAAAAATGCGTTTTGGCTGGTTCGATTTTATTGATGACCTTGAGGTTTCAAAAATTTTATTGTACAAGGCTGAAGAAATTGGCAAACAAAACAAGTTGGAATATATGGAAGGACCGCTGGGCTTTTCAAATCTTGATAAAGTTGGCGTTTTAACCGAAGGTTTTAACCATATTGGTGCTATGATTACCTGGTACAATTATCCCTATTACAAAGAACATTTTGAAAAACTTGGTTTTGTGGTGGAAAAGGAATACAACGAAAGTAAATTTCCTTTCATCAATGTAAAAACTGAATTTTTTATGAAGGCGAGTGAAATCATTAAAAAACGCTATCAATATAAAGCCCTTAATTTTACCAAAACGAAAGAAATTTTGCCTTATGTAGATGAAATGTTCGATTTGTTCAATGATAGTTATGCCTCATTATCATCCTTTGTTCCTATTTCCGATATTCAAAAAGCCTATTTTAAAAAGAAATTTATCCCATTTATCAATCCAGAACTGATTGTTTTTGTTGTTGATAAAGAGGGGAAACTGGTTGCCTTTGCCATTACCATGCCTTCTTTTTCAGAAGCGCTGCAAAAATCAAAAGGCAAGTTATTTCCTTTTGGTATTTTTCACTTATTAAATGCAAAAAAAAATAGCAAAGACATCCTTTTCTATTTAATTGGTGTTCACCCAACCCATCAAAACAAAGGTGTACACGCCATCATTTTTGAAGAATTCTATAAAACATATACAAAAAAAGGAATTGTCAATTGTTATAGAACTCCCGAACTTTCAACAAATAAAGCAGCAGCGGCACTATGGAAAAATTTTGACCCGGTAGTTTATAAAAAACGATGCACTTTTAGAAAAGAACTATAATGCAGTTATTTTACAACCCAGAATTAACAACCGACACCAAACAGTTTTCTTTTGATAAAGTTGAAAGCAAACATATTGTGCGTGTTTTACGAAAAAAAGAAGGTGATAAAATTTTTATCACCAATGGCTTGGGTCAATTATTTACTTCGGAAATTTTGCTTGCCAACGATAAAAAGTGTTTGGTGAACATTGTGAGCTTTGAAACCCAAGAAATTTGCAGAAATTATTATTTGCACATCGCAATTGCACCCACAAAATTAAACGACCGTTTTGAATGGTTTTTGGAAAAAGCAACCGAAATTGGCATTGATGAAATTACGCCAATAATTTGCGAACATTCTGAACGTAAAATAATTAAAACAGAAAGGATGGAAAAAATAATTCTCTCTGCGGCCAAACAGTCACTTAAATTCCATTTTCCAAAATTGAATGGACCCATCACATTTGATGCGTTTATAAAGACTCCTTTCCGCGGGCAGTTATTTATTGCGCATTGTGAAGAAACCAGCAAAAAATCATTGAAATCGGAGTTAAAACCTTCAATAAAAACAACCATCCTCATTGGACCGGAAGGTGATTTTTCATCCAAAGAAATCCAACAAAGTTTGGACAATAACTTTATTCCTGTATCTTTGGGAAATAGCCGTTTACGAACTGAAACTGCAGGTTTGGTTGCAGTTCACAGCGTGGCATTTGTAAATGAATAATCTAAATGACGAGATACCATATACCTTATTTTAAAATCCTAAATTATAGATTAAAGATTTGTCTTTTTTCTTTATTCTTCTTGATTTTTTCCCTTTCCACAATTCAAGGTCAGCAAATTGCCGTACTAAAATATGGCGGTGGTGGCGATTGGTATGCAAATCCGACTGCTTTGCCCAATCTCATAAAATTTTGTAATAAAAACATAAACACCGCTATTAAAGAAAATTCTGAAACTGTTGAGGTAAACAGTATTTCCATTTATAATTATCCCATCGTTTTTATGACTGGTCACGGAAATGTCAGTTTTTCTGATGACGATATTTCTAATCTAAAAAATTATTTAATTTCAGGCGGTTTTTTACATATTTCAGACAATTACGGACTTGACAACTACGTGAGAAGAGAACTAAAAAAAGTATTTCCAAAGTTAGATTTTCAAGAAATTCCGCACAATCATCCAATTTACCACCAAACTTTTAATTTCGAAAACGGCTGTCCGAAAATTCACGAACACAACAACAAACAACCCCAAGGTTTTGGGTTATTTTATGAAGGAAGATTGATTTGTTTTTACGACTATGAATCAGATTTAAGCGATGGCTGGGAAGATGAAGAAGTGCACAACGATTCCTTTGAAATTCGTGAAAAAGCCTTAAAAATGGGCGCAAACATTGTTGAATACGCCTTTAAAAATTAATATGTCAAAAAATTTAGACTCCTTAAAAATAAATTTTGATACAGAAGGACTTTGGGTGCTCAATATCACATTGGCTATTATTATGTTTGGTGTGGCACTCGGAATTACTATGGACGATTTTAAGCGCCTATTTCAAAATCCGAAAATTTTGTTGACTGGTGTTTTGTCTCAATTTATTTTACTGCCCTTGGTTACTTTTATTTTTATAAAATTGGTAAATCCGATGCCTAGCATTGCTTTGGGAATGATGATGGTTGCTGCTTGTCCGGGAGGCAATATTTCAAATTTTATGACACAAATGGCCAAAGGAAATTCGGCTCTATCAATAAGTTTAACCGCTTTTGCAACCTTGGTTTCTTTGGTTATGACACCTTTTAATCTATATTTTTATGGGAATTTATACGCGCCAACTGCCGAGATTCTTCAAACCATAGAATTAAATCCCTGGGAATTGGTGAAATTGGTCACTTTAATTTTAGGAATTCCGTTAATTTTAGGAATGTGGATGAAAAATTCTAAGCCTGAACTATCCATAAAACTAGCGAAAATCCTAAAACCAATTTCCTTAATGATTTTTATGCTTTTCATCGTTATAGCATTTTATGACAATTTTGAAATTTTTATAAATTATGTACATTATGTTTTAATTTTAGTGATTGTGCACAACTTACTGGCATTAGCAACCGGATTTTATTTTGCCAAATTGATGAAATTGTCTTTTACAAATCAAAAGACTCTTGCCATAGAAACAGGAATTCAAAATTCCGGCTTAGGATTGCTGCTTATTTTTAGTTTTTTTAACGGACTTGGAGGCATGGCACTTTTAGTTGCTTTTTGGGCGATTTGGGATATTTTTTCAGGCTTGGCTATCGCAACGTATTGGTCTAAACAAAAAACAACAACATAAATTTGAGAAAACTTTGGTATAATATCATTAGAATTTATGTAAAAATTGGATTGTTCTTTTTGTTTAAAAAGGCAACTGTTTATGGAAAAGAAAACATTCCAAAAAAAGGTGCCGTAATTTTTATTGGCAATCATCAAAACGCCTTAATTGATGCTATTTTAGTGCCTACAACCAACAGCAGAAATATTCATTTTCTCACCAGAGCCAGCGCCTTCAAAATTGCTTTCGTTAGCAAAATATTGCAATCACTTAATATGATTCCGGTATTTAGAATAAGAGATGGGGTTCAGACAATGAAACAGAATCTTGAAGTTTTTGAGCAGTGCATAGAAATTTTAAAACAAGAAAAAGCCATACAAATTTTTGCAGAAGGAGAACACCATTTAGAACGCAGAGTGCAACCCTTAAAAAAAGGATTTGCCCGAATTATTTTAGGAACACTCCAAAAATATCCAGACTTACCTATTTACATTGTTCCTGTTGGCATTAATTACGATTCTCTTTTAAATTTTCCTTCCAGCACTTCAATTTATTATGGAAAACCAATCCTTGCCAATCTATTTATTGATATTAAAAATCCAGATTTAAAATTTAAAAAGCTTTCACAACAAGTTTCAACTGCGCTAAAAAGCTTAACACTTCATATAGAAGATTCGGATAATTATGATGAAATTATTACGAAATTGGAGTCGTTGGGCGTTGATTACTTAAATCCGTTTGAAGCCAACAATCTCCTTAAAAATATAGCGGAAACTCCTTCAGAAGCGGTGGTGAAAAAGAAAAAAATCAAATGGTTTGCCCCAATCCATTTTATGGCTACACTAAATAGTATTTTTCCTCTGTTAATTTGGAAATACATCAAGCCAAACATTAAGGATGTGATTTTTACCAATACCTACAGATTTGCACTTATTACAACCCTTTTTCCTTTATTTTATTTAATTCAGACAGTACTTATCTATCTTATATTTGATTTAAAAATTGCTGTTATTTATCTTTTTAGCAGCATTTTGCTTGGAATTATTTCAACTAAAACAATGTCAGTTACTTAATAATTGCATCTTGAATCAACTGCTGAATTTTGGTTCTGATATTGTACTTTACCAAGTCCCTATTTTCTGAAGACGGGAAAATTCTATTCGACAAAAACACATACACAATTTCCGATTCAGGATCGGCCCAAGTATAAGTCCCTGTAAAACCACTATGGCCAAAACTGCTGTCAGATACACAATCACAGGTCGCTTTTTCACTCTCTATTAGTTGCGGCTTGTCGAAACCAACGCCTCTTCTAACTCCTTCACTTGCATAATAACGATGGTTGAATTTTTCAATTGTTTCCGGTTTAAAATATCTGTGACCACCATAATAACCTTTTTGAAGGTACATTTGCATAATTTTCGCAATATCATTCGCGTTTGAAAATATGCCAGCGTGCCCACCAATTCCTCCTTGCATCGCTGCTCCCATGTCATGCACATCGCCGTGAACCAATTTAAAACGATAATAATTGTCCTTTTCAGTTGGCACTATTTCATTTTTTGAAAATTTCTTCAATGGCAAGTAAGTCGTTCTGTCTGCACCCAACGACCTATAAAAATGGAGTTTGGTAAGCAGGTTTAAATCGGCTTTATAATAATCTTCAATATATTTTTTAAAAATAAAAAAGGATAAATCACTGTATTTATATTCCTTTATTTTAAGTAGTTCTGAATCGGCAATAATATCAAACATTTCATCATCATAGGAGTTTAACAAATACAAACTGTCTGTAACTTTTATATTAAATTTATTGCTTCTTTCAACACGATAAAAATCGGCAGATGGCCTTTTTGTAACACTGTCAAGTGTATTTAAATAAAAAGGAATCCAAGGTGTTAATCCTCCATAGTGCGAAAGCACCTCTTTAACCGTTAATTTATTTTTGTTTGATTTTCTTAATTTATGAACCAAGCTTCCCAAAGTACTGTTAAGATTCAAAATGTCACGTTCTTCTAGTTCCATAATCAATGGTAAGGTTGCCACAATTTTTGTTAGTGATGCAATATCATATAAATCACTGTTTATTACAGGTGTCGTCTTTTCATCGGTGTGAAAACCGAAACTTTTTTGATACACCACTTTTCCTTTTCGAGCCACCAAAATTTGTATTCCCGGAGCCATTTTCAGGTTTATGGAATTTTGAGCCACAGAATCTATTTTACTAAGCTTATCACTGCTTAATCCCACGTCTTCCGGAATTGAATATCCCAACAAACCGAGTGAATTGGATAATATTCCCTCATTTTCTGAAAATTGACCAGTGATAGAAACTGGTAATTTCCCTTTGATATCTATTGCACCAAATAGCATTTGAGCCGATATTTCTTGGGAAAGTTTACTATTTTGAAAAGAAACCACTAGACCTTCAATGTTTTTAAAGTTTTTTAGCTGCAACAAACTGTAAGGACTTGCAAAAACATCTAAAATAACTTTCTTTTTTTGAGCTATTTCCTGAAGAATGGTAATTTCATCGGCTTTAAATTTATAGTCTTTCCACGGGCTGTCATTTGATTTATGATACCCAATTATAACCAAACTATAAGGCGCAAGTTGGCTTATTAAACTCTTGAGTGTGTCATTTGAAACTTCAACGACATCCGTGTAATTTTTTAACATGTTCAAAAAATCACTGTGAGCGCCATCACCCAATTTAACATAAGCAATTTTCTTTCTCTCTAAATGCTGAATTGGAAAAACAGCGGATTCATTTTTAAGTAGTGTAATTGAATTTTTGACTAAATTTCTATGAAGCAATTCATCTTCAATAGTGTTTAAATCTTGTTGTAAATTCGCCAATTCAATTTTTTTGTAAGTATTCAATCCTGCCCAATATTTTGCTTTTAATATTTTTCTGACGGAATAATTTATGCGTTCTTCAGTAATGATATTTTCGCCCAATGCAGTCTTAATATTGGCGATTGCCAACGGTACATCGGTTGGAATTAACAACATATCATTACCTGCCAATAATGCCTCCAAATTTATTTCACCAAGTTCCGAATAATTTGAAACGCCATTCATATTTAGAGCATCAGTCAAAATTAAACCCTCAAAATTTAATTTCTCCTTCAATAATTTGGAAATAACCTGATAGGAAAGTGATGTTGGGCAATCCTTATTTTCTTCCAATCCTTTAACGCTCAAATGCGCCACCATTACGCTAGTTAATCCTTTATTAATCAACGCTTTATATGGGTATAATTCAATAGAATCGAGTCTATCAAAATCAAAGTCCAATATCGGCAAGGATTTATGTGAATCGGAAGCTGTATCGCCATGACCCGGAAAATGTTTCGCATTGGATAATACATTTTCGCTTTGCATGCCCTTAACAAAAGCAAGCGCCTTTTGTGTTACATTTTCTCTGCTTTCGCCAAAAGAACGATTTCCAATAATAGGATTTTCGGGATTTATGTTGATATCCACTACCGGGGCGAAATTAATATGAATGCCCATTCGCTTACAATGTTTGCCTAATTGCGCACCAAAATCTTCCAGTAGTTTATTGTCGGTAATCGCACCAAGAGTCATGTTCCATGGAAAACGATAGGTATCCTTTAAACGCATATCCAATCCCCATTCCCCATCAAAGCCTATAAGCAAAGGAATTTTTGAAACAGATTGGTAATTATTGGTTAGCGTGGCCTGTTTTTCAGGCGTTCCCTGCATAAATATCAACCCACCAATGTGATAATCTTTAATTAAACTTTCAATAGATGCACTGTGATTCTCATCTTTATTTGAGTAAGCCTGCACCATAAACAACTGACCAATTTTTTCGTCGATAGTCATTTTGTTCAAAATACTGTCCACCCATTTTGTTTGGACTTTAGCATCTTTAGTTTGTAATGGATCTAAGTTTTGAGCTTCCAAAAAAGCAGAATTTAGCAGTAAAATCAGTAACAATATTTTTTTTATCATCTATTTTTTTTGAATTGAGGAATCATTGATTTGACAATTTACATAAACAATTTCACCATCAATAATGAAATCAAAAATAATTAAGAAATCATTGTTGTCCGATAAAAATTCATAAAAAATGATTTATCTCAATCAAAATGGGACTTGATAAACAGTTCGCCCCGCTGGGGCTTGTTTTTGGGAAAAATCTATTTCTCTACAAATAGGCCGTCCCTCTAGGACTGAATCAGCTCCGTAGGAGCTAAATGTTTGTAGAAAAATGAAAAATTTCGATTATTTAAGCCCCATCGGGGTGGTCTGTTTTTTTAAAAAAAATTTAACCGGACAATAATGTTAAGAAATACCTCATTTGGCATTATGGTAAATAGAATTTAAGAAGAATAGCAATAAATATTTAAATTATTTATCATTAATTACTAATTGATAAAAACCGTTTGTGCCAGCTTTTATCAGCCGTAACTTCCCAATGTTTTTCAAAATCAGCTTTGTTGGTAATCATATTGTTAAAAACAACCGTATTTGAAGTTATTTTTTGCTGCTTTGCATAATTTTGAAAATCGACCATACTCACAACATTAATATTGTGGTTATCTTTGAACGAAATATTTAATTTGTTGGTTAAATCAACAACAAATTTTTGTTCAAATTTTTTCATTAAATTTACCAAAGCATCTATGGAACAACCTGAAATTTCATTAAAATTTTCATCGACCGCAATCACGATAAATTGATTGTATTTTATTTGGTATGAAGCTTTTAAATCGTCTCCATGACGTTTCCAAACCCCTATAAAGTTTTCTAAATTATGGCTTATTTCTGCAATTTCATTTTCCGAAAATTCTCTGTTGGATTGATAAATCCAAATTTTAGAGGTGCCTTCCAAACTGTCAAAATTTACTAACATATTATATTTTTTGATTGAATTTATTTTTCAAATCTTCAAGAGTAACTTCTTCCTTTTTTGGATAAACGCGGTCTTTTATTTCCTCCAATACTTTTTTGGTGTACAAAGGAAAATCGGCATTTTGAATCCACGAATAATAACCTTTATCATCTCTTAGTACTTTTTCAACTTTATATCCCTTGTATTTTCCGAAAGTAAAAATTTCTTCATTCTCATCGTTAAACAATATAAATCCAGCCAAATCAGCTCTTTTTACGTGGGTCGAATAATCATTCAAAAACTGAACGCTATTTTCTAAATCTTTATATCTCTCTAACTGAGCCAACAAAATTTCATACGTTGCATTGGTATCTGCCTCTGCCGAATGCGCATTTTCTAAACTTTCTCCGCAATAAAATTGATAGCCGGCGCTTAAAGTTCGTTCTTCCTTTTTATGAAATATTACCTGAACATCAATAGAATCCCTGTTTTTCATACTAAAATCTACATTGGCGCGCAACATTTCTTCCGCCAGCAACGGAATATCAAATCGGTTTGAATTGAATCCTGCCAAATCACAGCCTTGCATCATTTCACTAACTTTTGGTGCCAATTCATTAAAAGTTGGCTCGGTGACCACTTTTTCATTCGTAATTCCGTGAATATCGGAAGCTTCTTTTGGAATTTCCATTTCCGGATTTACCAGCCAAGTTTTGCTTTCTTTATTACCGTTTGGGAATACTTTTAAAATAGAGATTTCTACAATTCTGTCTTTTGCAATATTAATTCCTGTTGTTTCCAAATCAAAAAATATGATTGGCTTTTGTAATTTTAATTCCATAGTTTTTTTTATTATTTTATTGGTAAAGATACTAATTGTATGGTGAGTTTTAGAAATTCTATGAATAGTTTTATAAACATTTTATCAAAATAACAGTCATTTTAAACACTTACTCACTCGCCAACTGGGCCTTATAACTTTCCAATTCTAGTTTATATTTTTCCGAAAGTTCTGGTACTTTAAAATCGTATTTTTTTAAGGTTTCCACAATTATATCCGCCACCAAAAAACGGGCTGTTGGCTTGTCATCGGCAGGAATTACAAACCAAGGTGCTTGTAATGTTGATGTTTTGTTAAGCAAATCCTGATAACAAGACATATAATGGCTCCAAAGTTTTCGTTCCTTTAAATCGCCGGGAGAAAATTTCCAATTTTTTTCTTCAAGCCGTAACCTTCTTAACAATCGGTTCCTTTGCTCTAATTTTGAAATATTAAGAAAAAATTTTAAAATAATGGTTCCGTTAGCCACTAAATTTTTTTCAAATTTATTGATTTCCTCCATTCTTTTATGGTAAAAATCATCAGATAAATCTTCCAACCCTTTAACCGCCGGAATGTTTTCACCTAAAATATATTCGGGATGCACTCTTGTAACCAACACATTTTCATAATGCGTTCTGTTAAAAACGCCAATTTTTCCCCGCTCAGGCAAGACAATATAATGACGCCATAAATAATCGTGTTTTAATTCCAATTCTGTGGGCACTTTAAAACTATGTACCACCACGCCCCTAGCATTTACATCTTTAAAAACTTCTTTTATCAAACTGTCTTTACCCGATGTATCCATTCCCTGCAAACAAATTAACACCGCGTGCTTACCTTCTGCATACATTGTCTCTTGCAATTTGCTTAGTTCTTTTCTTGCTTTATTAAGTTTTTTTTTCGCGTCAGCTACTACTTCCATAGCCGTCATTTTACTTAAATTTACGTCGCTGATAACTTGGTGATTCTTCATCTTAAATAATATTTACGATAAATATATAAAATTAAAGGCATAAAAAAATCCCAAAACTTTCGGGATTTTTTTGCAATAGTCAGTAGTTATATATAATTATGTATCAATGGAGCCCAAAACACGTTTCATAAAAGTATTCAATGCTTCCTTTTGAGGTATTCCTTCTTTTATCATTTTATGAACTTCAAGCACACCGTAAAGATTTGAAATAATTTCTCCAATAACATCCAATTCTTCGTCTTTTAAAGAAGAAACCTCCGTTAAAGCTTCTAATGTCTCAATGGTTTCAATAACATAATCTTGATCGTTTTCTTCGATAAAACCGGTTAAATGTTTAATTATTGGTAACTTCATTTACTAAATCGTTTAAAAGTTCGAATTTATTGGTTTGAACCTGGTTCACAAAAACACCCTCTTTAAAAGTTGCAAAGGTAGGCAGATTGTCAACTTTTGCCATTTTTCGTGATTCGGGAAACTTTTCCGCATCCACAATTACAAAAGCAATATTTTCATTTTCTGTAGCCAATTTTTTAAATTTCGGCTTCATTATTCGGCAATTTCCACACCAAGTTGCCGCAAACTGAACCACTACGGTTTTGTTTTCACTAACGATTTGAGGTAAATTATCTGCTGTTATTTCTTGAAACATA
>DAIDMK010000032.1 GCA_027449025.1 Lutibacter sp.
TTCAACACATTAAATATAAAAAACTATCTCTTCTTTTCCAAATATTTTATGCTTTTTTATATCGAACTCACGTTAATTAGGCAATGAGCCAATAAGCTAATTTTGAATTATGGATTTTAAATTATGCTTAAATAATTAGCAGATTGCGTCAGTTTTTGCAAAAACTTCGCAATGACGCAACAAACCTGCCAACCGAAGGTGGGTAAACGATTACACGATTAAACGAAACCAACAACTAACAACTAAAAACTCATTTCTAAAGTGTCTGCATTTCAACCAATTTTGTATAAACACCATTTTTTGCAATAAGTTCTTCGTGATTTCCTTGTTCAATAATTTTTCCTTTTTGCAATACCACAATAATATCTGCTTTTTGGACCGTGGAAAGTCGGTGCGCAATCACTACCGATGTTCTGTTTTTCATCATTTTTTCCAATGCATCTTGCACCAAACGTTCGCTTTCTGTATCTAGGGCAGAAGTGGCTTCATCCAAAATCATAATTGGCGGATTCTTCAATACGGCACGCGCAATGCTCAACCGCTGTTTTTGTCCGCCCGACAATTTATTTCCGCTGTCGCCAATATTGGAATTGTAGTTACCTGGCATCTCCACAATAAATTCGTGGGCGTTTGCAATTTTGGCAGCATTCATAATTTCATCGTCAGTTTTATTATTGATGCCCAACAAAATATTGTTTTTGATGCTGTCGTTAAACAAAATAGAATCCTGTGAAACAAGACCTTGCAAATTGCGAAGTGATTTTTTTGTAAGGTCGCGTATGTCTATGCCATCAATTTTAATGCTGCCTTTATTGACATCATAAAAACGTGTCAGTAAATTTGCAATGGTTGATTTCCCGCTGCCCGATTGCCCCACAAAAGCGACTGTTTTTCCTTTAGGGATTTCCAACGAGAAATTTTTAAGCACATATTCATCTTCATATTTAAATGAAATATTTTCAAGACTGATTGCTGAATTAAAGCCTTCTTTTTCGATGGCATCTTTCTTATCCGCCAATGGAGAAATTGTATGTAAAATTTCCAAAACGCGTTCAGCGGCGGCATCTCCTTTTTTAACGCCATACACGGCTTTTGAAATTGCTTTGGCTGGAGTTAAAATGTTGTAAGCCAATCCCATAAATACAATAAATGCGTCTGGCGCCAAGGTTTTTGAAACCAAAACCAATGAGCCACCATACCAAAGTAACACGGCAATAACACCAATTCCCAAGAATTCACTCAATGGCGAAGCCAAATTTTGCCTGTTTAATAAGGAGTTGGAGAATCTGTAAAAACGGGAAGTAGATTCCTTAAATTTTGCATTGAAATAGCCTTCGGCATTAAATCCTTTAATCACCCTTAATCCGCCTAAAGTTTCCTCTAAAATGGATAAAAAATAGCCCTGTTCTTTCTGAACTTTATCCGATTGTCTTTTTAATTTTTTTCCCACCAAAGAAATAACGAATCCAGCAATTGGAATAAAAATGAAAACAAATAATGTCAATTGCGGACTTAAGGCTAGCATCGCAAAAATGGTAAATAAAATCATTAAAGGTTCTCTTACAATCAATTCTAAAATAGATAAGAAAGAATGTTGAATTTCCAATACATCAGTAGAAATTCTGGCAATAATATCGCCCTTTCTTTTTTCAGAAAAATAGGCCAGCGGCAAATCCACCGTTTTTTCATAGAGTTCGTTTCTAACATCTTTTAACACGCCATTGCGTAAAAAAGTGATAAAATACATCGCTAAATACCCAAAGATGTTTTTGAGCAAAAAAGTGCTTATAACAATGATAATCATAAATAGCAAGGCCGTCATTTCACCTTGCGTATTTACTTTGATGGTAATAAAGTAATTGATGGAATTTTCTATATAATCACCAAGTTTACTAATCCCTTCAAAAGAAGGTTTTGTTGTGATGGGTTGGGCGGTTTTAAACAACACTTTTAACATCGGCATCAGCGATACAAATGCCAATGTACCAAACAAGGCATAAAAAATATTACTGATAATGTTTAAAACACCATATATTTTATACGGTTTTGCATAAACCAATATTTGTCTGAAGTACTTCATTAATTTTTTATCGTTTTTACTTTTAATCCTATCCCCAGCCTTTCGTACTAAAAACAGGACAGGCTTTTCCAAAGGAAAGGGGGCTTGATTTGGGTTTATTATGTGTTTTACTGCAAAAAAGTTTAACTTTTTTTCAACGCACCATCTGGCCCTATCGCTAAAAATGTTCACTGAACATTTTCTTAACTGCCAACGCGCCTGCTGGCCCATTCGCTAAAAATGTTCACTGAACATTTTCTTAACGCTCTGTCCCCCTTCGGGGGATAGGGGGCTTTTTTTAACCCAATTTCATTTCTGCAATAATACGCTGAATTTTGGCATCAAGTTTTGCTTCTGTTATTTTTGCGTTTTCAACAGTGTCCAATTTCTCTTTCACGCTAAAATAGAATTTTATTTTAGGCTCTGTTCCACTAGGCCTTGCAGCAACTTTTGTGCCGTCTTCCGTATGATAAATCAATACATTTGATTTTGGTGTGTCGATACTTTCAATCTTTCCGGTTGTTATATTTTTTCTTGTTGAAGCTTCATAATCAAAAAGATAAGTTACTTTTGAGCCGTCTATTTCAGTAAATGGATTTTCGCGTAACGCAACCATCATTTGTTTAATCTGGTCGGCACCATCCATTCCTTTTTTAACAATAGCGATTAAATGCTCCTTGTAAAAATGATTATCGATATAAATTTGCAACAATTCTTGGTACATTGAACTTCCGTTAAATTTAGCATTTGCAGCAATTTCACAGGCTAATAGGGTGGCGGTTACCGCATCTTTGTCGCGTACAAAATCACCAATCATATAGCCGAAACTTTCCTCACCACCGCCAATAAAATCCTGTTTACCTTCAGCATCACGAACCATTTTGGCAATCCATTTAAAACCGGTGAGTCCAATCTTGGTTTCAACGCCATATTTGGCAGCAATTTCATTCACCAAATTGGTAGAAACAATGGTAGAGCAAACAAACTGTTTGCCGTTTAATTTACCGGCTTTTTTCCACTTTCTGATTAAAAAATCGGTCATCAAACACATAGTTTGGTTTCCGTTTAACAAAGTCATTTTTCCGTCCAGATTTCTCACTGCAATTCCCAATCGGTCACAATCGGGATCTGTTCCTATCACGATATCTGCTTGGATTTTTTCAGCCAAATCGGTAGCCATTTTTAAGGCATCTGGTTCTTCTGGATTTGGAGATTTAACAGTTGGAAAATCGCCGTTTGGCACGCGTTGTTCTTCAACAATATGAACATCGGTGTATCCGGCTTTCTCAAAGGCCTGAGGCATCGCGGTAATGGAAGTTCCGTGCAAAGAAGTGAAAACAATTTTCAGGTTTTCTTTGCCTTTTGTGTTGAAGGTGCCATTGCTAACAGAAGTATTTATAAAAGCTTCATCAATTTTTTTGCCTATATATTCAATTAAATTTTCATTGGCTTTAAAGTTGATTTGTGAGAAATCTAATTTATTTACTTCACCAATTATTTCTTTGTCCTGAGGAGGTACAATTTGTGCGCCATCATTCCAATATACTTTATAGCCGTTGTATTCTGGTGGGTTGTGCGATGCGGTCAGTACAATCCCTGCGTCGCATCCCAAATATCTAACGGCATACGACAGTTCTGGGGTCGGTCTTAAATCTTCAAATAAATACACTTTAATATTGTTTGCTGAAAAAACATCAGCCACAATTTTGGCAAATAATTTGCTGTTATGTCGGCAATCAAAAGCAATTACTGCTTTCAAGGATTTATTTGGAGAAGTTTTTTTAAGATAATTCGCCAATCCCTGTGTTGCTTTTCCAAGCGTGTATTTGTTGATTCTATTTGTTCCTGCGCCCATAATACCGCGCATTCCGCCAGTTCCAAATTCTAAATCCTGATAAAAATGCTCTGTCAATTGCATCGGATTACCGGCAATGAGTTTATGAACTTCCTCTTTTGTTTTTGTATCAAAGGTATCTGTTAGCCAAAGGTTGGCTTTATTTAAGATTGTAGTCATGTTGTACGAATTTATTAGTGCAAAAATAGTTGAAATATGTTAAAAAGGTTGGTTGTTGATTTTATCAGAAATTGTATAACGTTTGGTGTCAGATTTTGTACGTAAAATAATTTCGCCTAAAAATCCGCCCAAAAATAGTTGTGTTCCAGTAATCATGGCAGTTAAAGCCAAATAAAATTGGGGTCGCTCTGTAATTAACCGACCTGTGGGATTAAAAAATAGTTTGTCAATACCCAAGTAAAGCGCAAAACAAAATCCGATAAAAAAGGTAAGCGTTCCCAGCAACCCAAACAAATGCATAGGTCTTTTGCCGAATTTTGATAAAAACCAAATGGTAATCAAGTCCAGAAATCCATTGATAAAACGCTCCATGCCAAATTTAGTGACGCCATATTTTCTGGCTTGGTGTGCCACCACTTTTTCGGTAATTTTATTAAATCCCGCATTTTTGGCTAGTACAGGAATATAACGGTGCATTTCTCCGTTCACATCAATGCTTTTCACCACTTCATTTTTGTAGGCTTTCAATCCGCAATTAAAATCGTGCAACTTTACGCCTGAAGTTTTTCTGGCAGCTGCATTGAATAATTTTGAAGGAATATTTTTTCTGATTTTTGAGTCGAAGCGCTTTTTTTTCCAGCCCGAAACCAAATCAAAATTTTCGTTTTTTATTAAATTGTACAATTCCGGAATTTCGTCCGGACTGTCTTGTAAATCGGCATCCATCGTAATCACAACGTCACCGGTAACTTCTTTAAATCCGGCATTTAAGGCCTGGGATTTACCATAGTTTTTTTGAAAACGAAGGCCTTTTACATTTGTATTTTTTACGGACAATGATTTAATAACCTTCCAGGAATCATCGGTGCTGCCGTCATCTATAAAAAGCAATTCATAAGAATAACGATTGGATTGCATGACTTTTACAATCCAATCGTGTAATTCATTTAAGGATTCATCTTCATTAAGAAGAGGAATAACTATGGATATATCCATTTAAAGTTTTATTTTTATTATATACTGGTGATTTCTTCGTCAGTTTTTTTCATAATCAATCCGCCAATTAAAGAAATAATAAAGCCTAGAAACAGGCTTCCAATAAGGATAATCGCTGAATTAATCATAGGTCCAGACATTTTTTTGCCCATTTCCAAGGCGGCTTCAAGCTGTTCGTCGGAAAAATTTGGGTACATTTCCATTGTTTTTTGTTGTTGCACCTCAAGCATTCGAGCAAAATATTCAGGCTCTATAAAAGTGACGAAAATTAAATTATAAACAAGGAGTACCATTCCAGAGATGAGCGCAATACCCAATCCTGTTTTCAGGGCTTCGGACAAAGATAAAAATCCACCGTTTAAATCCTTAATTTTTTTAATGCCTGTAATAATTGCAACAACTGTTATTAAAGTGCTGAATACACCTACAGACCAATGAGGTTCGTACGTTTTTCCCATTGCATATAATGCAACACTGATTAAAATAGAGGCAAATCCTAACAATAAGCCATAGTTTAACATGATTTGTTTTGGTGTGATTTCTTGGTTTTCCATAATAATTGATTGATTTTTGGTTGAACAAATATACTAAATACCTTATTACTATTAATGGTTAAATGTTAACAATAATGGTTATTTTTTACTAAGTTATTAGTAAACACATATTTAGATTTGATACACTAAAAATAGCAAAAAATAGTGGTAAAATTAAAAAATGATTGTAAATTTGCCGCTGGGCAAGTCCTACACAACCAGCTCCCTTTGAATCCTCCAGGGCGGGAACGCAGCAAAGGTATTGGGTTGTAGCGGTGTGATGTAGGTCGCTTGCCCTTTTTCTTTTTTCTCCTATCCTAAATCCTTTCCTAAGGAAATGACTTTTTAATCTCGATAATTTACTTACTTTTGATATTTTATTAAAGGTTTTAATTTTTGGCTGAATGCTGATTGGGATTGTATTTTTTGTATTCTATGATTAAAAGAAAGTAAAAAACTAAAAAAATCAATTCAAACGAAATTTGTATTTAACCGCAAGGATACGCAAGGAAAAAAACGCAAAGGGCACAATTTTGTTTTGGTTTACATTTGATTACGTCATTTTCAAAACCGTAAATCAAAAAATTAGTCATCCTGAGCGGAGATGAAGGGCGTAATTCAATTTGCGTTAGGGATAGCAGCGGAAATCCTGGCATTGCGAGTAATATGTTCAACAGATTGCCACGCTCCGCTCGCAATGACAGATTGAAGTGTATAGCCCGACCCTTGTGGTAACGCCCAATTATTTAATATTTTAATTTTTCAATGAGCAATAAAGTCGTTTTAATTACCGGAGGATCATCAGGAATAGGGAAATCTGTAGGTGAATTTTTAATACAAAAAGGTTTCATCGTTTATGGAACAAGCAGAAATCCGGATAAAATAAGGAACCATCCGTTTCAATTAATTGGATTGGACGTTAATAATAAGCAATCAATTCTAAAAGCTGTTGATGAAATAATTGCCAAGGAAGGTCAAATTGATATTTTAATTAATAACGCCGGAATGGGGATTACAGGCGCTATTGAAGAAACGCCGACCGATGAAATGCGGAAAGTTTTTGAAACCAATTTTTTTGGTGCCATAGAAATGATGAAAGCCGTTTTGCCCCAAATGCGCAAACAACAAAGTGGGTTGATTATCAATGTGACATCTATTGCGGCTTATATGGGATTGCCGTTTAGGGGAATTTATTCGGCAACAAAAGGTGCTTTGGAAATTGTGACGGAAGCGATTCGGATGGAAGTTAAATGTTTTGGCATTGAAGTGTGCAACGTGGCGCCGGGAGATTTTGCAACAAATATTGCTTCGGGTAGGTACCATACGCCAGTTTTTGAAGACTCTCCTTACAAAGAAAATTATCAGAAAAATCTGGATTTAATGGATAGCCACGTCGATAGCGGAAGCAATCCAATTGAAATGGCAGAAGCTATTTTTAAGATTATTAATTCGCAAAAACCCAAAATTCATTATAAAGTAGGCGATTTTATGCAGAAATTTTCGATTTTACTGAAAAGAATTTTACCGGATAAAGTTTATGAAAAGTTATTGATGAAGCATTACAAAATGAAAAGCCCCTTAAGCCCCGGCCGGGGAATTTAAAGTTGAAAAGCAGAGAGTTGGGATGGCTTGAGAGCCGTTCATGCAAATGAGAATTAATGATTAAACGATGCAACATTTTAAAAAATCAACAATTAAAATCCTATCTTTGCACCATAAAATATAACCAACATTATTATGAAATTTTTTATTGATACAGCAAACCTAGAGCAAATCAAAGAAGCACAAGCATTGGGTGTTTTGGATGGCGTAACTACTAACCCTTCTTTAATGGCTAAAGAAGGCATTACCGGAAAGGACAATATTTTGAAACACTATGTGGCAATATGCAATATTGTTAATGGCGATGTAAGTGCCGAAGTGATTGCGACTGATTTTGAAGGAATGGTGAGAGAAGGGGAAGCCTTGGCCGATTTACATCCGCAGATTGTGGTTAAATTGCCAATGATTGCTGACGGGATTAAAGCTTGTAAATACTTTACCGATAAAGGAATTAGCGTAAATATGACTTTGGTTTTTTCGGCCGGACAAGCATTGTTGGCAGCTAAAGCAGGAGCGACTTATGTTTCGCCTTTTATTGGCAGATTAGATGATATTTCTACAGACGGATTAAACCTTATTTCTGAAATAAGACTTATTTATGATAACTACGGTTTTGAAACTGAAATTTTGGCAGCATCTGTTCGTCATACCATGCACATTATCGATTGCGCAAAATTAGGCGCTGATGTAATGACTGGACCTTTATCAGCAATTATGGGATTGTTGAAACATCCATTGACAGATATTGGCTTGGCTCAGTTTTTAGCAGATTATAAAAAAGGAAACTAATTTGGATTTACAATTGTAGATTTACAATTTACGATTTTTTAAAAAGAGGCTGTTTGAAAATTTTACTTTTTTTGACAGCCTCTTTTTATTTATGATTCTAAAACAGAATTTGTTAAATCTGGAGCCCAGAAAATCGTCATTCTGAACTTGTTTCAGAATCTTACGATATTAGTTACCAATCATTATGAGAACCTGAAATCGAAGATTCACGAATACATTATGAAATAAATAATGAATTAATGAGTAAACAAGTTCAGGTTGATGAAATTCAACATTCTGGCCAACTACAACTGAAACCAACCAACTTATTTAAATCCGCTCTTTCAATTTTTTAATGGTATCGCGCAATTTTGCCGCAGCGATAAAGTCGAGCGCTTTGGCGGCTTCTTCCATGAGTTTGCGTTTTTCGCGAATGCTGTTTTCCAGTTCAGCCTTCGTCATATAATCCATTTTTTCTTCGGCGGCAATGTTCGCCAAATTTTCAAAATTATAGGTTGAAGCAGTGTTTTGCCCCATAATATTTTCGATACTCTTTATAATTTGGGTAGGGGTAATGTTATTTTCGGTATTGTAGGCAATTTGTTTTTCACGGCGACGGTTGGTTTCGTCGATGGTAAGCTGCATGCTGTTTGTTATTTTATCGGCATACATAATAGCAATACCATTGATATTTCTTGCGGCGCGGCCAATGGTTTGTGTTAAAGAGCGGTGCGAACGTAAAAAACCTTCTTTATCGGCATCTAAAATTGCCACCAAAGAAACCTCCGGCAAATCGAGTCCTTCCCGTAAAAGATTCACACCAATCAGCACGTCAAAAATACCCAACCTTAAGTCTCGCATAATTTCTACCCGTTCCAAGGTATCCACGTCAGAGTGAATGTAACGGCAGCGAATTTGGATTCTGCTTAAGTATTTCGTCAATTCCTCAGCCATTCTTTTGGTTAGAGTAGTGACCAATGTTCGTTCCTCTTTTTCAACCCGCAACTGAATTTCTTCAATTAAATCGTCTATTTGGTTGATGCTCGGGCGTACCTGAATTTCGGGATCCAGCAAACCTGTAGGCCGAATCACTTGCTCCACAAAAACACCTTCCGTTTTTTGCAATTCATAATCGGCCGGCGTGGCGCTCACAAAAATCACCTGATTCTGAATTGCTTCAAATTCATCAAACTTCAAGGGTCTGTTATCCATAGCTGCAGGCAATCGAAATCCGTATTCCACCAAATTTTCCTTGCGCGATCGGTCGCCGCCGTACATGGCGTGAACTTGGGGAATGGTAACGTGACTTTCATCAATTACCATTAAATAATCTTCGGGAAAATAGTCGAGCAGACAGAAAGGACGCGTTCCGGCTTCCCTGCCGTCGAGATAGCGGGAATAATTTTCGATACCGCTGCAATAACCCAATTCGCGAATCATTTCCAAATCGAATTCCGTGCGCTCTTTTAGGCGTTTTGCTTCTAAATGTTTTCCAATTTCCTTGAAATATTCAAATTGCTTCATTAAATCCTCCTGAATTGCGTGAATAGCATTTTGAAGTACATCAGGAGAAGTCACAAATAAATTTGCCGGATAAATGGTAATTTGCTCAAATTTTTCCACCACCAGATTGTTGGTCACATCGAAGCTTTCAATTTCCTCAATTTCATCGCCAAAAAAATGAATTCTGAAAGCATGTTCCCCATAAGAAGGATATACAGTAATGGTATCGCCCTTTACTTTAAAGGTTCCGCTGCTAATTTCTGCTTCGGTTCTGGAATACAAGCTCCCCACCAACAAATGCAAAAACTTGGTACGTGAAATTGCCTGGTTTACCTCAATATAAATAATGTTTTTCTTGAATTCCACCGGATTCCCAATCCCGTAAATACACGAAACGGAAGCCACAATAATCACATCTCTTCTTCCCGAAAGCAGGGCAGAAGAAGCGCTGATACGCAATTTTTCAATATCCTCGTTGATGGACAAATCCTTTTCGATAAAAGTCCCCGTGGTTGGAAGATATGCCTCTGGCTGATAATAATCGTAATAGGAAACAAAATATTCAACGGAATTATTTGGGAAAAACTGTTTAAATTCAGAATAAAGTTGTGCGGCCAATGTTTTGTTATGCGCCAAAACCAAGGTTGGTTTTTGTACTTCCTGAATCACGTTTGCAACGGTAAAGGTTTTTCCGGAACCGGTAACACCCAACAAAGTTTGGAATTTTTCATGGGAATTTAAGCCTTCAATAAGTTGTTTGATTGCTTCGGGCTGGTCGCCGGTAGGTTTGAAATTTGATTCTAACTTGAATAGCATTTTGCAAAAATAAGCTAATTTTTGAAGTTGCGAGAGAAACGAAGCGATCTTTCAATCTGCGTGTTCGTTTTCTTAAATAAGGGGAATACAAAAACTAGAATAGTTATAAATAAACAAATTTATTTTCTGACTAAACTAAAATGAGCTTTATAAGTTTTCGTTAAATTTTCATTATCCGTAACATCAATCGAAAACCAATAATCATTAGATGGAAGAAATTCGCCGTTGTAAACACCATCCCAACCCGCATCTGGATTAATAGTGGCTAAATGTTTACCAAATCTGTTAAAAATAAAAATATTGGAATATTTGAATTCTGCAAAATTTAAACCCTTAATTTCCCATACATCATTTATGCCATCATTGTTTGGTGTAAAAAATTTAGGGAATCCCAAAACATAGATATCTTTAACACTAATATCACAATCATATTTGTTTTTCACATAAACCGTATGAAGGCCAGGGCTAACATTATAAAATGTATTTTCTGATTGGTAATTATTATATGGATTATCAATGGCATATAAATTGTCAAAATTATTATCCGTAATAACCGCTGCGGTATTGTCGTTTATATTGACATCCACATCAATAATATGAGGTGAAGTAACTTTAACAATATTAAATGTTTTTACCTTTTCACACTTTAAAATTTTATCTGTTATTGTTAGGGTAATTTGTTGTTCATTTAACACTAATATTTGATGTGTATCTTCGCCATTGCTCCAGTTATAGGAATAGTTATGCCGGATGGCTAAAGGGATAAAGGCGTTTATTTCTATAGGAAAATTGCCTTCACAAATTGAAATGGTCTCGTTTGGATCAACGGGAGGAAAATAATTTATGACTAGATTGAAAGTTCCTGCTCCGTAACAGATACCATTGTTTTCTACTCTAAAATAGATAATCTTATCTGAAGAAATATAATCGTCTCCTAAAGGCGAAACATTGTTAATTGCATTTTCTTCTAAATCATAAAAATAAAATATGACGGTATTCGGAAGATTTAAAGCGCTTTTTATTTCATTCTTTTTTGTAGTAAAATTAAATGACGCGGTGCCGTCGCCAATATCGCAGCCAATAAAATTAGCTGCATTAAGAAGACGGCTTGAATTTGCAATCAGTTGTACATGGCCTAAGCTGAAACAATCAGATTCTTTGTACATTACTTTTGCGGTCAATAGTTGATTTGGGCCTGTGTTTTTAAAAATTAAAGGCAAGGGGTTTTCATTATAGGTATCATTCTTGGCATCAGCATCATTTAAATAGAAATAAACATTAAAATCATCGGCTTTGTTTAAAGTTAATGCAGCAATACTGTTTTCTAAATTAAAGGTTGATAGCTGATCATTTGGATTGCTATCATAAGAGTCGCATTGAATTAATTGGTAAGTGGTATTTAATATGAGAGGTTTTTCGTTGATAACCACTTCCTTAACTATAGGGTCTCTAGTTTCTCCATTGGTTGTTTTGGTTAATGAAACGCTATAAGTACCTGGCGCAGCATAGGTGTGATAGGCGTCAATAGCAGTTGAGCTGGTGCCGTCACCAAAATCCCAGAGAACAGAATCAATGGTCTCTACTGTACTAATAAAAAAATGTGTTGAATCTCCAAAACAGGTAAACTCATATTTAAAAGTAAATAAGAAAAGAGATTGAATAAAAGGGGGTAAACCTAATTTTGCTTTCTTGCCATTTAAAAAAATCGCATTTTCTTTAAAATCACAATTAAGTCCATCTGCTTCAGGATTATTGATAACTGATAAATGACCATAACCTACCTCAGCGGAATTATATCCAGATCGGTAAATTTTTTCATCTATGGCAAGTTGTAAAGCACCAGCATTAAAATCATTTTTTTTAATTAATATTTTTGAGGTAGGAATATTGTTGCTTTCTAAATCAAATTGATAAAGAGAACTGCCCTCAATAATTCCATCTGCATTGGCATTGTTAACAGTTACATACAATTTTTTGGACTTAGATGAAAAATCAAGACCGTAGGGGTTTTCACTGTTCAGCAAGGAGATTTGATTGGAAACTTTGCCGCTCGAGTTATCAAAATTGTATAACAATACTTTCCCAGTATCTCTTACTGGGTGACCTTTCGGTCCAGAATTTTGAGTTGATTTTGCGGATGCATGTGCAATAGCGATTTTCTTCCCGTTAGGTGAAGATTTTAAATAACCAATGGCATTGTTTAAATAACCGGTAATTGGTATTGTTGTTGAAGTATTTGAAATTACAGGCTTAGCTTGAACTCCGGATTTAGTTATTTTAAAGGCATAGAAATTATTGATAAAATGTGTAATGACCCAATAAGAAATTCCATCATCATGTTGAACAGCTGTGATTTTTTCTGAACACTTAAAGGCAGCTTCTTTAGAATCATTTTTGTTGTAAGTAATTAAATGTATGTTTTTTTTCGAGGGATTTATACCACCTAAACCACCATTTAAATTCATATTTACTTCCGTATAATTTAGGCCATCATTTTTTTCATCATCTTTGTTATTGTAGGGGTCGTCGTCTGCATTTTTATCATCGGGTTGATCGACAGTGAAAATATAATAAGAGAATGGATTTGAAGGGTTTGGAATTATTATAGCTGACTGAGTGCTTGATGAATGCCCCAATAAACCAGACCCATTTGGCATTATTTGGTGAATTTTGTTCCAAACAGTTGACCCATCAGTATAAAATAATAAATTGCCATCTTTGTCAGAAATAGATGCACAGCCTTCATTTGTTATTAATTTACCATCTGTTAATGCTACAGGAACACCACTATTAAAATTTACACCTGCTTCATTTCCAAAATACCATATACCAGCCTCTCTTTGTGCGCAGAGACTAGTGATACTTAAAGTAAGCAGTAATATGAGAAATTTATTTTTCAAGGTAGTTGACATTACAGCTTTTAAAAGTAATTAATTTATTTTCATTAATTATACAAATTATAACAAATGAAACGAGCCATAACAAATTTTGACACACAGCAGAATGATTAATGGCGAATTTACCTACCGATAGGCAGGTTTACCTACCGATAGGTAGGTAGCATCTGTACCAATAAAAAATAAAATTTTAACAGATGAAATTTTAACAGATGAAATAAAAATTTTAAAGATTACCTCCTTATTAAACTAAAATGCCCCTTTTTAACCCTAACATTTCCTTTAAGGTCAATTAATTCAACAGAAAACCAATAATCCGTTGATGGTAATAGCATACCGTTTAATAATCCGTTCCAACCGTCACTGTTTATATCAATTTCAGTGATTAATTTTCCAAACCGATTAAAAATATAAACCTTAGAACTTTGATAAAAGCTTTCACTAACACCCAGTACATTCCAAGTGTCATTATAACCATCGTTATTTGGAGTAAAAAATTTGGGATAACCGATTATGGAAACATCAATTGATGCAATGCCACAACTGTTTTTATCCTGAACATAAATGGTATGAATACCAGGTAAAATGTTATCAAAATAGGGTTCATCTTGATAATTTTGATAAGGATTATTCAAGGAAAACTCATAGTCTCCAATGCCTAAATTGCTGGTATTGATTGTGATGGAATTGTTTGTGGAATCGTCAACAATAGCAATATCATTTTGTGTAATGGTTGCAATTACAGAAGGGGTTACTTTGATGGTTTTGGAAAAAGATTTGCATCTTTCAGTAGAAGTAGCAATAACACTGTAATTTCCTGCTGCAGATATTTCTAAAGAAGGATTGTTGCCAACCACCGTTCCGTTTTCATTTTTCCATTCATAGGTGTAATTTCCTTTTGGGTTGAAGGTTGAAATTGTAATAGGAGGCAAGTTTTGGCAATAAATAACGCTTTTATCCAAGTCAAAATCTGGACGAGGTTCTACCATTAACTTTAAATGAGGACCATATCCGAAGCATTCGCCGTTATCAGTGCTTTCAACACGAACATAAAGCATTTGTTCAAAGGCTGCTTCATTTCTATAGGGCAAACTTTGATTGATTTCATTTTCTTCCAATTGGGCATCCCTTAAATTCCTATAATAGGATACACTTAAATTTTGCCCGCTAGGAAACTGGGCTTTAATTTCATTTGAATTTTCAGATAAATTAAACAATCTAAAGCCATCAATTTCACCATCGTTGTCACAAGAACTTGCAGTTTTTAGATAGTTGGGTGGAAATGACGTTGAAGAAACCAATAAATTAACCTGAGCAACCCTGAAGCAATCATTTGTGTTTTGAATTCTGGCAAAAACTTTATTGCTTGTTGCATTTGAAAACGGACTCGTCGCGATTGGATTTTCGCCTGAATTTGCTTCTGATTGGCTTAAATGATAGGTCACTGAAA
This sequence comes from Lutibacter sp., assembly GCA_027449025.1. Taxonomy (GTDB): domain Bacteria; phylum Bacteroidota; class Bacteroidia; order Flavobacteriales; family Flavobacteriaceae; genus Lutibacter. Next base: position 14,639 of record DAIDMK010000032.1, read on the forward strand.
GAGAATTATCGCCCAATGTTAAATACGAATTTGCTTCATTTAAGTTAAAATCAGTAAAACCATCAGCAAGACCATCTTCATCACATTGCTTAAAAGTAAAAATTGAATTGATGATTGGCAATGAAAACACTTCAACTTTAAATGATTTCGCAACCGCACAAACCGGATAGCTGTTGTTCACTATTTTAACATAAATAGTTTCTAAACTGGCGCTAGTATTTTGAAAAGAAGCCGGATTGGGAATTGGCTTGGCTAAAGTCGCATCCTTAAAATAAGAAATGGTAAGTTTTGAAGTTGATTGTCCATTTAATATTTCTGATTCTTTGCTTTTTAAATTAAACGTTTCAACGCCATCGGTATCTGTACCCGTTAAATTTGAATCGCACACAGATAAATTTGAAATGGTTGCTGGCGGATTTGGAGATTCGAATACCTGAACAGTAAAACTTTCAGTTTCATAGCAAATTGGATTTTGAATGTTTTGGATGCGGGCAAACAAGGTATCCGAGCTATAAGCTGATGAATTTGTGTATGGATTTAAAATTGGATTTGTGCCTTTATCGGCATCCAATTGATTGGCAAAATAAACGACTTCAAATACTGTTGCACTTTGTGTTCCCAGCACTTCGTTGTCCCTCAAACTACGTAAATCAAATGTGAAAAATCCATCATTATTGTCGTCGCATTGCAAAATATTTGCTGGTTTTATAATTGTTGGCGGGGTGTAAACCTCAAGTTTCACTTCTCCTTTATAATTAATTTTTGATCCGCAGGCATCAATATTTTCGACTTCGAGTTTGTAAATTCCGGCATCTGAAAAGGCTAGATTATTTAAAGTGAGTGTGGATGAGGAAGTATTTCCAATTGGAATTCCGTTAAAAGTCCATTTATAGGTTGAAGTCCCCGAAATATTTACGGCTGTTAATTGATAATTTTCACCCAAACAACGTTTTGCTATCGTATTATTCAAATTTTGTGGGTAATGCCATCCGTTATTTCAACAGGCAACAAAATTGATGCAATAAATGGGGGTAAACCCTGTGTTGAATTTCTGCCGTTTAATGAAATTGCCGCATGTCTGTAATTACAAGCCAACCCATCATTTTCCGGATTATCGATAACACCTAAAAAAGGAATTCCTATGTTGTATGTTTTTGAGAGTGCCCTGTAAATTTTTTTATCAGGCGCCAATTGTAATCCTCCTCTAAATAAATTTTGTGAATCAATTATTTTTTTCGAGGCAATAATGTCAGCAATCGCAGGTGAACTTAAATTAAATTGGTATAAAGTTGAGGAATGATTTAAAGGGTTGTTATATTCGCTGTAAACCTCACTATAAAAATCATTTGACGCAGTCACATATACTTTTTGGCTGTTTGATGAAAATTCCACCCCATAAGGTTTATCTGTTGGGGCATTTAATGGTAAGTTTCTTTGGTTGGTGACTTCGCCAGTTAGGTTGTTAAAATCATATAATAAAAAGGAACCTGGAGTGGATTGACCATTAATGGTATTAGTCATATGTGCAACTGCAATTTTTGAGCCGTCAGGAGAAATTTTTAAATAACCTCTTCTATCTGTGGCAGAAAAAGACACCATTGATTTTTTAGGTATGGAAGACACCCCAGAACTGCTAACTTTATACGCATAAAATTCGTTGACAGCGAACGATATAACCCAAAAAGTCTGACATTCTGAGCCTTTTACGGCAGCTACTTTTTCTGTCCATAATTCTGATTTACCACCTGATAAGTCGACAGGACCAGAAATAACATCGCCTAAACCTGCATCAGCATTCATATCAATGGTATAATAATTAAACCCAAACTCACCACCAGCTACTTTTGCGCCAACTGTGAAAATATAATTGATAGAAGTGCTTCCTGGTTTTGGAATTATCATGGCGGATTGCGTACTGGAAGCATTGCCTTTTAACCCAGTTCCATTTGGCATCGGATTGTGAAGTTTATTCCAAACGGTTGTGCCATCAGAATAAAAAAGCAGGTTGCCATATACGTCTGAAAAAGACGAACAGCCTTCACGCGTATTTAAACTTCCAGTGATTGGAACAGGAGAACCGCTATTGAAATCCAAACCGGCATTTTCACCAAAATACCAAAAATTAGCTTCGCCTTGCCCAAAAATAATTGAAGTGCAAAAGAGGAGAAGTATGGCAATAAAATTTTTCATTTGGTGAAGTTGATTTTCTCATCCAAATATACAAAAAGTTGAATTTAATTTTGTAGGTAAAATATTAGAAGTTAAACGGATGAAATACAATGGTTTACCGCTAATAAAAAACCATGAATATATCCTTTTACAAATCCCTTTTTTTAAGTAAAACATAAGAGAAGTAGATAAAGATTGCAGTCCACACCAGCACAATAAGAATGTCTTTGGGCTGTACAGAAAAATCCTTCGACAAGTCTTCACCCACCTGTTTCGCCACAGTTTTAACGGCACCCAAACGGGTAAAAGGTTCTTTTATTAGATTGCTCATAGCTTCCAAAGGGAAAAACGGCATCACTTTGTCAACAATCGTATCAAATTTCCAGTAAAGCATTCCTTTGGTGAAACCTTCAATCATAAACCAAACCAACATCGCACCCACTGCAAAAGCGGATCGTTTCACCAAAATTCCCAAGAACAATCCGAAGGAGAAGAATCCAACCAACTTCACAAAAAATGCAAGTAAATACTCCAGATCTGTGGTTACGATAGAAATTTCGTTAAAATCAGAATAGCTGTATCCCAGAATTAGTGACACGATAAACACAAATACAGTTGAAATTAAAGCAAGCAAAATAACCGTATAAAATTTGGAGAGTACAAATTCTTTTTTGCTCAATCCGTCAATCAAATTTTGCTTTAAGGTCTTGTTGCTGTATTCGTTGGCCATCATGGAAACGATAACTAGCAATAAGAAAAATTTTAAAATAGAGGCAATGTAGGTGTTGAAATGCCATATATAAGGGAAGTTAAAAATTCCCTGATCTGCCAAATGAAATTTAACAGGACCAATATCAAATTTTATAGCTGCAATTAAAGCGATGGATGTAAGCAATACAAAATAAATGAAGACCAAAACCTTGCTGGCTCTGTTGTGTTTTAGTTTATGAATTTCAATGTTTAACAATCGTAGCATGGCTTATTTATTATTGGTTAACGTTAAAAATTGTTGTTCCAAACTTGGTTTCCTTTTTACCAAATGCGACAATATAATGCCATTTTGGAACAAATAATTGTTTATTTCTGAAGCCAAAACAGGTTTGTTTAAGGTGGCAATGAGTTTATCGTCTTCTTTTTTAATGGCGGATATTCCTTCAAATTTAGTAAGCAATTCCATCAATTTTTCAGAATCTGTTTCCACTTTAAGTTCAAAAAGTCCGTGGGAAGCCACCATTTCATCCACTGTCCCCGAATATAATTTAATACCTTCCCTGATCACTACCACGTGGGTGCATACTTTTTCCACTTCATCCAATAAATGAGATGCCAATAGAATAGTGGTGCCAGTTTGCGCAATTTCTTTAATAAGCACCCTAATTTCGTGAATTCCCTGAGGATCCAATCCGTTGGTAGGTTCATCCAAAATCAATATTTCAGGGTCATTCAACAAAGCAGAAGCAATAGCCAAACGCTGTTTCATTCCCAATGAAAAGGTCGAGAATTTGCTGTTTCTTCGTTCGTATAAGTTAACAACCTTGAGCTTTTCAACGATTTTGACAAACGGAATTTCCTTGATTTTACATACCAATTCTAAATTTTGAATGGCTGTCATATACGGATAAAAATTAGGCCGTTCAATAATAGCGCCCACTTTTTTAAGCGCCTGATGCGTTGTCAAATTTCCGCCGTACCAGCTAAAACTACCGGAGGTTTTGTTCACCACATTTAAAATAATGCCCAGCGTGGTCGATTTTCCGCTACCATTCGGGCCGAGAATGCCGTAAACATTGCCTTTTTTAATATCAAATGATAAGTCATTTACCGCGTGAATGCCTCCAAATTTTTTATGTAGGTTTTTTAAGGAGAGGATGGTTTCCAAATTTTTGTTGTTTTAGTATAAATTTTAGACGTTTATTAGTTATAATTGTTACAGCAATATACTAAATTTGGACATTATCAAATATTTTTATGAAGGAAGAAAAATTAATGTCGCGAAAAAAACCGAGTTATCCTATTAACGATCAGTTATATGCGTATTTAACGGAATACAACAGAAATATAAAAATTCCGATTTTTTATGATGATTTGCTTCGTTTTGCAGGAGGTATTTCCGTTTATGACAAAAACGGAGAAGATTCCTTGTGGATTCGCGTGTATTATTCCGACCATGAACGTGATGAAATTGACTTGAGCCTAAAACGGATGTATATTATTTTGCATGGCGATGGAAGCGAGGATACCGTTTCTTTTTTAAATGTGGATGCCATTGACTATTGCACTTTTGGAAATTCTAAACCTTTTAGGGTGAAAGTCAGGAATATTTTAAATGATAACCATACCTATATTTATATAAAAAAGGCGGATGCTTCTAGGGTGTACGGACTAGAATTAGAGCATATTTTGTCGCCCAACAACATTAATTTTTTGGTTTATAAGGATACCTTGATTGAAGAACATGTATTGGGTGTTCCCGGTGATAATTTTATTGAGGAAAATCTTGATAATGTGTCGGCTAGTGGTAAAAAAAGACTTTCTAAGGAGTTTGTGAAATTTAACGAACGCTGTGTCATTCGTTTGTTGGGAGATATGCGCGCTTATAATTATGTGATTGTGGCTTCGTACGATTTTGACCAGGTTGAATACCGAATTCGTGCGATGGATTTTGACCAGCAAAGTTATGAAGGAAATTTAAAAGTCTATTTTCCACAATATTTTAAAGAAAATTATCCCTTTGTTAAAATGGTTTCTGAAAACCTTCAGAAAGAATCCATTGAACAATATAAAAAAGAGGAACGTTCCGCGATTGCACGAAGATTTAGAGGCGCCCATACCCGAATAAACAGTTTGTTGGATTGTATGGTAAATGACACTATTTCAACGCCTGAGAAAATCCACCAGTTAAAAATGGATCTGATGAAATACACCAACGATAAAAATTTCAAAAAATGTAAATCGATGGGCGAAATTTTAAGAGTTGGTTTCGATTTTGTGGTTAGAAATTACGAAAATGTGAACACCTATATTATTCGCTGAAAGCTCAAAGTTCAAGGCACTTCAAGTGCTTTTTCATTTCAGTTAATAATTGTCGTAATCAAATTCATCCAAATTTTCAAAATCATCATCTAGTTCGTCCAGTTCATCAAAATCATTATCAGCAGTAAATTCTTTATCGGGCGCTTTATCGGGTTTTTCCCCAATAGACAGCATTATTTTTGGCAAGTCTTTTTCATCCGAAGGCATTATTTTGGACAATTCAACAAAAAATGCCCACATGGAAAGAAAATCATACACATAAATCAGGTTATCGCCTTCTTTCACCAAAACATCCTTTAATAGGCTATTGCGCATGCACAAGGCCGAGTCATCCTCCGACATATCTACAAGCGGAATTTCTTCACCTTGTTCCCAATCTTCATTGGTTCGGTAAAAAGAAGCCATTTCAACTCCTTGAAATCCAAATGATTTTGCAATAATAAAATGTAAATCTTCTAAATTAATGGATTCATTAACAAGAATATCCCTAATTACGTCTTTTTCAACATCTAATACTACCCTAATTTTGTAAGCCATTTTCTAAACTGATTTTAAAATACAAATGTACTATTTAAAGTTTTAATTCTTATTTTTACAGTCTGACATTTTTAGGTAAAATAGCCAAAAACTAGATATTTTACTGGATAATATTTAAAATTTAGACAAATTTTTTTAACAAAAAGAACCAACTGATGAACCAAAAAGAAAAAACATTGCAGCTACTAAATTCTTTGTGCAAAAACACCTTGATGGAAACATTACACATTTCATACATTGATGTTGGCGATGATTATTTGGTGGCGAAAATGCCTGTAAACACAACAGTTTTCCAGCCCGACGGTATTTTAAACGGTGGCGCCACTATGGCTTTGGCCGAAAGTGTTGGAAGTCCGGCTTCTATGCTGGTAATCGACAATGATAAATTTACGGTGCGGGGTATTTCTTTTTCGGCAAATCATTTGGGAAGCGCTAAAAGCGGCTATGTAACCGCAAAGGCAACATTTATTCACAAAGGCAGAACCACGCATTTAATTGATATTAGGGTTGAAGATGATTTAGGGAAATTGATTTCAACCTGCAGACTCACCAATTTTATTTTGCCTAGATAATGAGTGTTTTTATTGATTTACAACCATTTAAATTATAAAATTGACTGAAAAAATTAGAGAATTTTTTATTGAACTAGAACGAGTTTACCAGTTAGAATCACCATTTGTGATCTACAGAAAACCAGATGAAGATTTGGTGACGGCTGTTGTGCAACAAACGCATGAATTGCACGAGTTAAAATCGTATAAGGAAGCGGGTTTCGTATTCGCACCGTTTAGTTTAACAGAGAAAAAAATATTTTTTCCCTTTAATCAATGCGATTCCTTCAGTATGAGGATTCGGGATATTGATATGATTAAATACGATGAAATTCAAGCCGAAAATCCGAAAATTGCTACTGTTGGGGAATCAAATGTTTTAAAAGAAAATCATATGGCAATCGTTCAAAAAGCCATTGATTTCATCAAAAATAATCATGCAGAAAAAATTGTTTTATCCAGGAAAGAAACTTTGAAAATTGATCGATTAAATGTGATGAATACCTTTAAAAGAATGCTAAAAGCCTATAAAAATGCTTTTGTGTATTTGTGGTTTCACCCAGAAATTGGCTTGTGGATGGGCGCAACGCCTGAAAGACTGCTCACCAGCTGTCAAGGCAATTTTAAAACGATGGCCTTGGCGGGTACCCAAAAATTTCTTGGTTCAACAAATGTAGTTTGGCAAAATAAGGAAAAACAGGAACAACAATATGTGACGGAATTTATCCTGAAAAATTTAAAGGAATCTGTTGAAAATTTGGAAATCTCTGAACCATTTACAGTTCAGGCGGGCAATTTATTGCATTTGAGAACTGATATTTCAGGTAAAATTAAGTCGAACCATACCTTAAAAAATCTCATAAACGCGCTGCATCCTACACCTGCTGTTTGCGGATTGCCAAAAACTGTTGCCGCGGCGTTTATTATGGAGAATGAAGGCTATCACAGGGCCTATTATTCCGGATTTTTAGGCGAGTTAAACAGCAATGAAAGCACCAATTTATTTGTGAATTTGCGTTGTATGCAATTGGAAAATGAGTTGGTATCTTTATATGTTGGTGGGGGAATTACGGCAGACAGTATTCCCGAAAATGAGTGGGAGGAAACCATGGCCAAAACGGAGGTGATGAAAAAAGTGCTCCGCTAAAAATTATATTCTAATGCTAGGTAAAGAACAAAATTTATAACGGCAGCACCTAAGTATTTTTTCATTTCTTATAATTCCTGTTTCCTGAGCGTAAATGATGCATAAATTCTCGAATTACTGTAATAACTTTTCTTAAATTTGCATCTTTAATTTAACAATTGAATGTCACCATATCCAGCAAAAGAATTAGCGCAACTCGTCGTAGCTTCGTGTATTATAAATAAGATTGAACACATTGTTATTTCGCCAGGTTCGCGAAATGCACCCTTGATTATTGGTTTTAACAGGTCAAAAAACAGCAAAATATTGTCTGTGGTCGATGAGCGCAGTGCCGCTTTTTTTGCTTTGGGAATTGCACAACAAACCAGAAAACCGGTAGCGTTGGTATGTACTTCCGGTTCGGCCTTGCTAAATTATTATCCGGCCATCGCCGAGGCTTTTTACAGCAACATTCCTTTGGTGGTAATTTCGGCAGACCGGCCAGCACACCTGATTGATGTTGGAGATGGGCAAACCATAAGGCAAGCGCATGTATTTGAAAACCATATTTTATTCAGTGCAAATTTAACCGGGGAAAAAGATGCTGAACTCATTGAAAAAGCGATTCGTACAGCAATTGATAAAAGAGGTCCGGTACATATCAACGTGCCTTTTAAGGATCCTTTATACGAAATGATTACCGCTGATACTATTGAGGATGAGGTTAAAAAATTATCATCGAAAAAAATAAAAGTTGAAGAAAAATCTTTGCTGAAGGAAACTCCGTTGGACGTAAATGAACTTCAAAAATTTGCAGATATTTGGAATGCTTCATCAAAAAAAATGGTATTGGTAGGAGAACATTTTCCTGATGAATTGTTGCAAATCCAATTGGAACATTTGGCAAAAGATCCGTCGGTGATGGTCCTGATTGAAAATACAGCCAATGTTTCTCATCCAAAATTCATCAACAGTATCGATAAATTGATTTTTCCTTTTGTAGAAGATGAGTTGGAGGAATTTAAACCAGATATTTTGCTAACTATAGGCGGAATGATTGTTTCAAAAAAGATTAAAGAGCAACTGCGCAATTACAAACCAGAACACCATTGGCATGCGGATGCCAAAAGGGCCTATGATACTTTTCAATGTTTAGAACATCAATTTAAGGTGTCGCCGCAATTGTTTTTTAGCCAGTTTTTCTTTTTAACCAAATCAAAAGAAAGCAATTACCAACAGTTTTGGCTAAATAAAAAAGAGTTGAGGTTGCAAAAGCATCAAGAATTTATGGAAACTTGTGCGTTTTCTGATTTAAAAGTGTTCGACACAATTTTGGCAACAATTCCAAACCATACCCAATTGCAATTAGGTAACAGCTCCGTAATACGTTATGCACAACTGTTTAATAGCAACAAAACCTGGAGAATTTTTTGTAATCGTGGTACAAGCGGAATTGACGGCAGCACAAGTACTGCTATTGGCGCTGCTTATGCCGTGAAAGAAAATACCTTGTTTATTTCGGGCGACATCAGTTTTGTGTACGACAGTAATGCGCTGTGGAACAACTATATACCTAATAATTTCAGAATTATAGTAATCAACAATGGCGGAGGTGGTATTTTTAGATTTATTCCAGGACCACAACAATCAGGTGCCTTGGATTATTTTGAAACCCCACACCAATTAACTGCCGAACATTTGTGTAAAATGTATCATTTTGAATATATTACGGCAAAAAATGAAGAAGAATTACAAAAACAACTTTCTAATTTTTATGGGGCTTCCAGCCTTCCAAAGCTGCTGGAAATTTTCACGCCAAGATTAGAAAATGACCAGATATTAAAAGCATATTTCAACAATTTAAAAGCATAAGTCATGGAAGAATTAAAGATAGGGGATAAGGTAGATTTATTGGTTGTGAAGGCCACAACATTAGGTTTTACAGTCATGGTAAATCACGAATTTGAAGGATTGCTTTATAAAAATGAGCTTTTTCAAAAAATTCATGAGGGACAACAACTTACAGGTTATATTAAAAAAATTAGGGAAGACGAAAAGCTCGATGTGAGTTTGCAGCCTATCGGTTTTAAACAAACCATCCTAAGCTACGAAATTAAATTGTTGAAAGCACTCAAAGAGAACCAAGGTTTTTTACCATTGACCGATAAAACGGCTCCAGATGAAATAAAATACCAATTGGGAATGAGCAAAAAAGCCTTTAAAAATGCTGTTGGCGGATTGTTTAGACAAAAATTGATTACCATTGCCGACGATGGAATTAAATTATCTAATTGGTTAATTGACCAAAAAGATAGTTCGCAGTTATAAGTTATTTGTTAAAAGTTGGGTGAGCTTTGATCTTTCAGCTTTGATCTTTCAGCTTTGATCTTTCAGCTTTGATCTTTCAGCTTTGATCTTTCAGCTTTGATCTTTCAGCTTTGATCTTTCTGCTTTGATCTTTCAGCTTTGATCTTTCAGCTTTGAGCTTTGATCTTTGATCTTTCAGCTTTGAGCTTTCAGCTTTGAGCTTTCAGCTTAATACTATGCACATGGGCCTTTTATTCTATATAAGTTCCGTCTCGTTTTTTAAGCACTCTTTCAATATTTTCATAATAGCCATCGGCATTTGGGTCACCTTCAGGTAATTTCATATAACCGCTTTTGTAATAGTTCAATGCCTGTTTAAATTTTCCCCCGGTTTCATAGTAGCGCCCAATATAATAATCTCCAATTGCAGATTCCTTATAAAGTTTGTTAATCATTTCTCCAAAATTCTTCAAATAATCCCCATTTTCTTTATCCAATATAATAGATTCAATAGCAAAAATATCGCTTTCCCGTATTTTTAAATTGCTTCCAAAAAGGTATTCAATTTCAACATATTTATTTTCCAGATACGCAATGGCATCTGCAGGAGAAAGGTTTTTGATGTTTTTTTCAAACTCTTCTTTTGAAATTGCCGAGTACAAATCAAAAATAAATGCAAAAGCACTTGGGATACTTTGTCCGATTGATGCTACATAATTGCTGTTTTCAAAGAACTCGTACTGGTACTTAAAATTAGGATTGCTGGCTATTTTTAGCAACTCATTGGTTCCGGTTATTGCCGTTTTCCAGTTCTCTGAAAGGTAGGATCCGCCTGACAAATAATAGAATCGGTTTTCACTTTTTAAGGCTGGAATTTTTTGGTGTATCAGCGCAGGCATATCTGGCGCATAATAAGGGTTGATGACCACAAATGCATTAAACCCTGGATCATCTTCTATTAAAAAATAATTGATAAAATTTGCAGATAGCGTGTTGCCGACAATGGTTTTAAAAGGCGACAGTCGGTAATTTTCCTCTAAATAATTCAACAATTCACCTCTTATAAACCGGTAAAATGCCTCACTGTCTTTTGTGGGCAAACTGTTTTCTTTTGAATATCCATAATCTTTAGCGCGCTCATTGTATTGATTTTGATTGATGCCAACTATAATTTGTTCTGGCGCTTTTTCCTTTTCAGAAAAAAGGATGGAATTTCCCACGTAAACATCAAATAAATATTCGGCATCAAGTACAATAGTGAGCGGATATAATTTTGTTTCATCGCTTTTGTAACTTGGAGGGACATAAATTTTCAAATAACGATCATTGTTCAATGCGGTCGAGTTGAATTTTTTTAATTGGGTATTTTGCGAATGCAGCCCACTTGAAATGAGCAGGACAACCCATAAAAGTTCTAAATTTTTTAGCAGTAACTTTCTCATAGGCTAAAGTTAAATAAATTTTTTAAATGCCAAAGACATAAACAGTTATAAAAATAAAACAAATCATACCAGAATCATTTTTTTTAACTTAGGAAATAGGCAATCCCAAGTTTGAAATTATAATTTTTTAAGTCATTTAAATGATTTATTTTTACTTCTTAATTGAAAAGAAAATGAATTCCACCTGTTTTAGTGCAGACAGGTATTACATAATTAAAGCAATAACCAGTCACATATGAAAGATATTAATTGGAAAACGGTCAGAGAATTTGAAGACATTACCTATAAAAAATGTAATGGCGTAGCACGAATTGCATTTAACAGACCCGATGTTAGAAATGCCTTTAGGCCAAAAACCACAAAGGAATTATACGAGGCATTTTATGATGCCCAGGAAGATACTTCAATTGGTGTGGTATTGCTTTCTGCGGAAGGACCTTCAAGCAAAGACGGTATCTATTCTTTTTGCAGTGGCGGCGATCAAAAAGCGCGCGGCCATCAGGGGTATGTGGGTGAAGACGGCTATCATCGATTAAATATACTGGAAGTGCAACGCTTGATACGTTTTATGCCAAAAGTGGTGATTGCAGTTGTTCCGGGATGGGCTGTTGGAGGCGGACATAGTTTGCACGTGGTTTGTGATTTAACTTTGGCAAGTGAGGAACATGCAATTTTTAAACAAACCGATGCCGATGTCACCAGTTTCGACGGAGGCTATGGATCTGCTTATTTGGCCAAGATGGTGGGACAAAAAAAAGCGCGGGAAATATTTTTCCTCGGAAGAAGTTATTCCGCTCAGGAAGCTTGCGATATGGGTATGGTAAATGCTGTAATTCCTCATGAAAAACTGGAAACAACCGCTTTTGAATGGGCACAGGAAATATTGGCGAAATCGCCAACCTCCATCAGAATGTTGAAATTCGCCATGAATTTAACGGATGACGGCATGGTTGGACAACAGGTTTTTGCCGGTGAAGCCACCCGTTTGGCATATATGACAGAGGAAGCCAAGGAAGGAAGAAATGCATTTTTAGAAAAGCGAAAACCCGATTTTGAGAAAAAGTGGATACCTTAAATGAGTTATAAGTTTTGAGCTATAAGTTGTAAGTTTTTAAAAAAAAGTATAAGAATAAAGTATAGGAATTAAGATGAAAATAATTTGCATTGGGCGCAATTACGCGAAGCATATTGAAGAATTACAAAACGAAAAACCTGAAAATCCGGTGATATTTTTAAAGCCAGATTCGGCCATACTGGCTAAAAAGCAAGCTTTTTTTATTCCGCCATTTTCCAAAGAAATACACTATGAAGTGGAAATTCTGGTAAAAATAAATAAAGTGGGAAAACACATCAACCAAAAATTTGCACATACCTATTATAATGAAATTGGCTTGGGAATCGATTTTACCGCACGCGATGTTCAGGATATCTGCAAAGAAAAAGGATTGCCTTGGGAAAAGGCGAAAGCTTTCGACGGAAGTGCTGTTATTGGCGAGTTTTATCCAAAAGAAAGTTTGGGCGATTTAAGCAATTTATCATTTCTATTAAAGAAAAATGATCAAATTGTTCAAGATGGAAATACAAATGCGATGCTTTGGAAAATAGATGAACTAATTTCCTATGTTTCTCAATTTTTTACCCTTAAAAAAGGAGATGTTCTTTTTACGGGAACGCCTGCCGGGGTAGGGAAAGTTTCTGAAAATGATGTGTTGGTTGGAATTCTTAATGGTGTTGAAAATTTTCGTATTAATATAAAGTAAATAAGTTTGCCATAAATTTTAATAAAAAAACGCACTAATTCTGGTGCGTTTTTTATGCCATTCTGTTCTTTTTTGAAACCAAAGCTTTAATTTTAGTTTCTTGCAATAAAAATTGCCTAAAACGAAAATATAATTGGTCTAAAATCTTTTGGAATTTCTTGACGGTGCTCTTTTAAAATGTTGTATCCGTAATGTGTTTTAACCAATTTTTGAAAGTCAAATTTTAATCGTGGAAATTCACGCAACAACTTGTCAAAATTATTGGTGTTTGATTTTTTCATAAAGTAATATAAGATTTCCACATAAGCCCTACTCAAAGTCTTGTTAAACTTATCGCTTTTTAAAGCTGTTTTATAATATTTTTCTTTTATGTGACCGTTTTTAACAATAGCAACATCCAAACCGTGTTTTTGGATTAATATCCAAGCCAGTCTTAACATAGTTTGGTGGGTGAATAATTCCGGACTTAATGAACAATTTTCTATTTGCTCAAGAAGATCATTGTCGGATAATTGTTCGAAGGCAGTCATAACTGTAGTTGGTTTTTTAGTTTTTAGTATATAAAAATAAGATTCGTTTTTTCTTAAAAGGTTGCGTGTTAATTGCTATATTTAGCGCAAATATAGTGAATTAATGCAAGCAGAAATAATTACCATTGGTGATGAAATATTGATAGGTCAAATTTTGGATACAAATTCAAAATGGATTGCTGAGGAATTGAATAAAATTGGAATTTCGGTGTATCAAATATCCTCTATACAGGATGATCGTCAACACATTTTAAAGGCCATTAAAGAAGCACAGGCAAATGCTGACATTGTTATCATTACTGGCGGACTTGGACCAACAAAAGACGATATTACCAAATTAACATTGGCAGAATATTTTAATGACACCTTGGTTTTGAACGAGGAAATAGTTGCACATATTGAACAGCTATTTGCCAAAATAAATTATCCGTTTACCGAAGTGAACAGAAATCAGGCTTTGGTACCATCAACTTGCATTCCTTTAAAAAACGAATTTGGCACGGCACCAGGAATGTGGTTTTTCCAAAAAAATAAAGTAGTCGTATCTTTGCCTGGAGTTCCTTATGAAATGATTGGCTTAATGACACAAAGCGTGTTGCCAAAATTACAGACAACTTATAAATTGCCATTTATTCTTCATAAAACAATCATTACCTACGGTATGGGAGAGAGTATGCTCGCCGAAAAAATTGAAGATTGGGAAATTAATTTGCCGTCCTTTGTGAAGCTGGCCTATTTGCCGTCTTTTGGAACGGTTCGTTTGCGGCTTAGCGCAAAAGGTGCTACCTATGAAATGCTTGAAGTTGCGATTGCAAGTGAAATAGAAAAATTGGCGGAACTAATTAATGAGATTATTGTTGGTTTTGATGAAAATGAAACAATTGAAATGGTTATTGGGCAATTGTTAATAGAAAAAGGGCAGACCTTGGCGGTTGCTGAGAGCTGTACTGGAGGAAATATAGCCAAACGAATCACTTCTGTTCCCGGTGCATCTAGGTATTTTATTGGGGGTATCGTGGCTTACAATAAAATGATTAAGATAGAAGAGTTGCAAGTTGATGAAAAAACAATTGCAGAAAACAGCATCGTAAGCGCTCAAGTTGCTGAGGCTATGGCCAAGGGAATTCAACAAAAATACCATAGTGATTATGCAATAGCAACCACAGGAAACGCTGGACCAACAACCGATGATACCGATAAAACGGTAGGAACGGTTTTTATTGCCATCGCAACACCGACCACTATTTTTTCTGAAGAATTTTTCTTTGGAAAACCGCGGGAAAAAGTGATAGGCCGTGCTACAAATAAAGCATTGGAATTGCTGAGGAAAGAAATTTTGAAAAACTAGCAAAATAAGTTTGTGTATTCAAGTTTAAAGATTTAATTTTGCATCTCGTTTTGAGAATATACTAAAAAGTCACAGAAATATGTCAAGAGTTTGCGAACTTACTGGAAAAAAAGCAATGGTAGGAAACAATGTTTCTCACGCATTGAATAGAACTAAAAGAAAATTTGACGCTAATTTAATTAAAAAGCGTTTTTATATTCCTGAAGAAGATAGATGGGTTATTTTAAAAATATCTACATCAGCTTTAAAGAATATCAATAAATTAGGAATCTCAGCTGTTTTGAAAAAAGCAGAGGCAAATGGTTTTTATAAAAAATAATCACTAGGAAATGGCAAAGACAAAAGGAAATAGAATTCAGGTAATTTTAGAGTGTACAGAACATAAAGGTACAGGAATGCCGGGAACTTCAAGGTATATCACTACTAAGAACAAAAAGAACACGCCAGACAGGATGGAAATTAAAAAATTCAATCCTATCTTGAAAAAAGTGACTGTTCATAAAGAAATTAAATAACATAAGACCATGGCAAAGAAATCAGTAGCATCGTTACAAACAGGATCAAAAAGATTATCAAAAGCTATAAAAATGGTAAAGTCTCCTAAAACTGGCGCTTACACATTTGTAGAAGCTATTATAGATCCTTTAATGGTAAAAGACTTCTTGAACAAAAAATAACAATTTGTTTATAGATTAACGAATCGAGCTACTTTCAATCTTTTGAGAGTAGTTTTTTTTTATATTTATCCCAGTAATTTTTTTAAAATGAGTTTATTCAAAAAATTCTTTTCCAAAGAAAAGAAAGAAACCTTAGATAAAGGGCTGGAAAAGACCAAAACTACTTTCTTTTCGAAACTTTCCAAAGCGATTGCCGGAAAATCGAAGGTTGATGACCTTGTGTTGGACAATTTGGAAGAGGTTTTAATTTCTTCTGATGTTGGTGTGGCGACCACACTTAAAATTATTGAACGCATTGAAGCAAGGGTATTAAAAGATTCCTATTTGGGAACTGACGAGTTAAATTCAATCCTACGCGAAGAAATAGCAGGCTTGTTGGCTGAAATAAATGCGGGAAATGAAACGGACTTCACAACGCCTTCGGATAAAAAACCCTATGTAATTATGGTGGTTGGCGTGAATGGTGTTGGAAAAACTACGACTATAGGAAAATTAGCATCACAATTTAAAAATAGCGGTAAAAAAGTTGTGCTTGGCGCTGCAGATACCTTTCGTGCTGCCGCAATAGACCAATTGCAGGTTTGGGCCGACAGGGTTAGCGTGCCAATGGTTCGCCAAGAAATGGGAAGCGATCCTGCTTCCGTGGCTTTTGACACCTTGAAATCTGCCGTAGCCCAAAATGCCGATGTGGTGATTATTGATACTGCGGGCCGATTGCACAATAAAATTAATTTGATGAATGAGCTGACCAAAATAAAACGGGTTATGGAAAAAGTGGTGCCCAATGCACCTCACGAAGTTTTATTG
Source organism: Lutibacter sp. (assembly GCA_027449025.1). Classification (GTDB taxonomy): domain Bacteria; phylum Bacteroidota; class Bacteroidia; order Flavobacteriales; family Flavobacteriaceae; genus Lutibacter. The sequence continues at coordinate 30,926 of DAIDMK010000032.1, forward strand.
GTGCTCGATGGTTCCACCGGACAAAACGCTTTTGAACAAGCCAAGCAATTTACCAAAGCGACAGAAGTTACTGCCTTGGCAGTCACAAAATTAGACGGCACAGCCAAGGGCGGTGTGGTCATCGGTATTTCCGACCAATTTAAAATTCCGGTGAAATACATTGGCGTGGGCGAAGGAATCGACGATTTGCAGGTTTTCAATAAAATTGAATTTGTAGATTCTTTTTTCAAATAAAAGGGTAAACCTAATTGATAACAAAATTAATTTTTGCCCAAAGATCATTATCAAAAGTAGATAAGGCAAAGTTTGTTCCATCGGCACTGTCTCCCATTCTAATAATTACTAATTTTTTGCTTGGAACAATATATATTTTTTGATCATTTTTCCCTAAAGCCGCATACATATCATTTGGTGCATTAGGAATTAGTTTTCCTTGAAATTCAAGTTGAGATTGAGGTAAATGAAAACTGTCTTTTCCATTTAACCACCATAAATATCCATAGGCTTTGTTAATAGTTTGTGAAGAACTGGTGGCTTTATTTAAATATGATTCACTAACAATCTGGCTCGCATTCCATTTTCCCTTATTATAGACTAATAGTCCAAAACGAGCCATACTTCTGGTTGTACTCCAATAAACACTTAGATCTTCACTTTGGATCCAAATACCAGACATGCCTATTTTATTTCTCAAATGAGTATTAAAATAAGTTGAAAAGGGTTGTTGGGATGCAACTGCAATTAAATCTTGAAGTTTAACATATACATTATGATATGCCCAACGCGTTCCCGCATCTGCAGTATATTGTAAATTTTGTGGTGAAACATCATCACCCAAACTATCATCTAAACCTGATGACATAGATAATAAATGCTTTACTGTGATTAAGTTTTCTTTAGCTAATGGCGCGCTTGTCCAGCCAGCACCAAGGTAATTCGAAACTTTATTGTTGGTGTTTATAATTCCGTTTTCTTCAGCAATACCAGTCATTGTAGAAGTTAATGTTTTTCCGGCACTAGCCCAATACCAAGGTGTTGTTGCCGTATGTCCGTTGAAATAATTTTCTAATACAATCCTTCCGTTATATAAAATTATAAATCCTTTTGTCTTTTTAATCTCCAAAAAATCTAATAAAGGTTGAACTTGATTTTCATTCCAATTCAATTCTTGGACAGACGTTGTTTCCCATACATCACCATTTATAGGCGGGAAATATAATGAAGTTTCTGGTTCAGTGATTTCTTGATTTTTTGAACAAGAAATAATTATAAATAAAATAAGGAATATAAAAAGGACTTTTTTCATTATTTATGAAATTTATAAAGGGACATGGTCTTAGACTAAACGAAATTAAAATGGTTTGATTACTTTTGCAAAAATTAATATTCAAAATTAAAAGTTTGTGCGTACAAAATCGAAGAAAGAAAATAAAATCAATGTGGTAACTTTAGGATGTTCTAAAAATGTTTACGACAGTGAAGTGCTGATGGGGCAATTGATTGCGAGCAATAAAAATGTGGTTCACGAAGATAAAAATGATGATGGCAATATTGTAGTCATAAATACTTGTGGTTTTATTGGTGATGCTAAGGAAGAATCTATCAATACCATTTTACATTATGTAAATAAAAAAGAATTGGGTGAAGTTGATCGCATCTATGTGACTGGCTGTTTAAGCGAGCGTTACAAGCCCGATTTGCAAAAGGAAATTCCCAACGTTGATGAATATTTTGGTACGCACGATTTGCCAAACCTGTTAAAAGTATTGGAGGCCGATTATAAGCACGAGCTTATTGGTGAACGTTTAACAACAACGCCCACACATTATGCCTATTTAAAAATTGCGGAAGGCTGCGACAGACCTTGTTCCTTTTGCGCCATTCCTTTGATGCGCGGAAAACACCTATCTACACCCATTGAAAATTTGGTGATTGAAGCCACCAAGCTAGCCAAAAAAGGAATCAAAGAACTGATTTTAATTGCGCAGGATTTAACCTATTACGGTTTAGATATCTACAAAAAAAGAGCCTTGGCAGAATTATTGACCGCCTTGGCAAAAATAGACGGAATAGAATGGATTCGTTTGCATTATGCTTTTCCAACGGGCTTTCCGTTAGATGTGTTGGAAGTCATTAAAAATGAACCGAAGGTGTGTAACTATTTGGATATTCCTTTACAGCATATCAACGATGATATTTTAAAGTCGATGCGAAGGGGAACTTCCCACGAAAAAACAACCAATTTAATTGCGGAGTTCCGGAAATCAGTTCCGGATATGGCTATCAGAACCACGTTGATTGTTGGTTATCCAGGTGAAACGGAAGAAATTTTTCAGGAACTAAAAGAATGGGTAGCCGCTATGCGTTTTGAACGTTTGGGTGTTTTTGCCTATTCCCATGAAGAAAATACCCATGCTGCCAGTTTAAAAGACAATGTTCCTGAAAAGGTGAAGCAAAAAAGGGTAAGCGATATTATGGATTTACAAAGCCAGATTTCTTTTGAATTAAATCAGGAAAAAGTGGGTAAAACTTTTAAGGTGATCATCGACAGGAAAGATGGCAACTATTTTGTGGGAAGAACAGAATTTGATTCACCCGATGTGGACAATGAAGTGTTGATTGATGCCACTGAAAACTATGTGCAAGTAGGTAAATTCGCCAACATAAAAATTACCTCAGCCACCGAGTTTGATTTGTACGGGGAACCGGAAAAAAGTTAAAAATTGTTAACTGACAACAAACAACAGTTAAACAACTACACGATTACACGATTAAACAGGCATAATACTGAAAAATAGTTGGTAAATAGTCTGTTAGGCATTATTACCATTGAGATTCCAAGAAGTTTGATGAA
>DAIDMK010000033.1 GCA_027449025.1 Lutibacter sp.
CCAACATTCCTACGCTGATTTTTTTGCATAGGATTTGTATTTTTGTTGGTCATAATTTAGATGACAATATGAAAGTCTCCCTTGTCAAAAAAGCACTGGAAATGGCACATAAAAACCGTATTTACAACCACACAAATGTCATTCATCACTCTGATAGAGGTATCCAATACTGTTGCCCTGATTACTCCGATTTTGCGGAAAAGAAAGGCTTTGTTTTAAGCACAACGCAACAATATGATCCATATGAAAATGCTGTGGCTGAAAGAATTAACGGTATTCTAAAATACGAATTTGGACTCAAAAAAACCATTAAATCTATCCATATTGCACAGAAAATGGTCAAACAAGCTGTGCAAATTTATAATAATGAAAGATTGCACTGGAGCCTGGATCTAAATACTCCGCAAAGTGTTCACCTAAATTATGACCAACAAAAATACAAATCCTATGCAAAAAAATCAGCGTAGGAATGTTGGTAAGTTTTTTAAAACCCGCAGGGTGTTTTTTAAAAAAACTTATCAATGTTCCGATTATTTGACTATTTTTAATATTAATTTTTAACCAAAAAATGGTCAACCTATATCAGGACAAGACATGCAGCCGCACATTTTAGCACATTTGGTTTTTGCCAACGGATAAGCCAACGCTCTAAAAACCAAAAGAGCTAAAATTTTCCCAATGTTTTGAAATTTATATTTAAGTATTTGCTTAAATAAGAAATAAATGTAAATTTGTGCTATGGAAAATAATTCTTGCATAAGACAACAAGCAGATATTGAGCAAATAAATCGTTGCAAAGAAACTGTTACGGAATTAAATGAATCGTTTGACTATTTAGCGAATGGACTTTCATTAGTAGGAAATAACGTAAGACTTAAAATACTTTACCTACTTTTTGAAGAGAAAAGACTTTGCGTTTGTGATTTAAGCGATATTCTAGGAATGAATATTTCAGCTATTTCTCAACATTTGAGAAAAATGAAAGACAGAAATCTAATAGGAACCGAACGAGAAGCCCAAACGATTTTTTACTCATTGACAGTAGAATATTCAAAATTACTGAATCCGTTTTTTGAGATACTCTACAATAACAAAACTTTGGAAACCATATGAAAAGTGAAAATAAACTAATCGGCGCAGGATTACTAACAGCAATTACAGCTTCATTATGTTGTATTACACCTGTTTTAGCTCTGATTGCAGGATCAAGCGGAATTGCTTCAACATTTTCTTGGATAGAGCCTTTTCGCCCCTATCTGTTTGGACTAACAATTTTAGTCCTTGGTGTTGCTTGGTATCAAAAACTAAATCCTAAAAATGAAATCGATTGTGAATGTGACACAGACGAAAAACCAAAATTTATACAGTCAAAAATATTTTTAGGAATTGTAACTGCGTTTGCAATAATTACGTTGGCTTTTCCATACTATTCAGGAATTTTTTATCCAAACACAGAAAAGCAAATAATCGTAGTTAACAAATCGAATATTAAAACAACCGAATTCAAAATCATTGGAATGACTTGTGCGAGTTGCGAAGAACACGTCAGCCACGAAGTGAATAAGCTCAACGGAATTGCAAACCTAAAAGCTTCATACGAAAATGGAAATGCAATCATTGAATTTGACAAAACCAAAACCAATGAAACGGAAATTGAGAAAGCAATTAACTCAACAGGCTATAAAGTAACCAACAAAAAATAAAACTAATGGAAATTCAATTAAAATCAGAAATTACTTGTCCAAACTGCGGATATAAAAAAATAGAAGAAATGCCGACAGATGCTTGTCAATTCTTTTACGAGTGTGAAAATTGCAAAACTGTTCTGAAACCAAATGAGGGAGATTGTTGTGTTTATTGTTCTTACGGGACAGTAGATTGCCCATCAATCCAAGAAAAGAAAAGTTGTTGTTGAAAAGCCTACACTAAAAGCCATACACATTTGCAATTCGCTAAAACCGACACGCCATCCAAAATTGCAAAAGAGTATGTCTTTGCCCACGCTTAAAAACAAAAAGAAAAAAAGGCCAGTGGGTAACAAAGAACTGAGTTAAAAAACTCGTATACTCTTTTCTCAAGTTTATGCAGTATTTCCTTTCTAAAACCCAGTAGATAAAAAGATTATAAAACATTAAAAAAAACATTAGTTTAAATTATATTTTTCTATCATTAATTGTATATTTGCCACCGCAAAGACAGGTAAATTTTGTTTTTAAATAGTTCTTTTTGACTTTAGTGTACAATTCGGTGAATCATACTAAATTAAAAGTGTTTAAATACTTGAAATATAGCGGAATACAGAATTAAAATTAGTTCTGCCACCCCGACAAAACCTTTCAATAATTTATTGGAGGGTTTTTTCAATTAAAAATGACATTAATTTTGAATAATCAAATCAAAAACCTTGATCGTGTCACGCCCTGACGTGAAGGTCGTTACGCTTGAGGCGTGACCACCCCGACCAAAAAAAAGATTCTATTACAAAGCAATAGAATCTTTTTTAATTTACAGAGATTTTTACTTTTTAGGATTTTTTATTTATCATAAAACAACTTCTCCAACCTTTCTTTCACCCTAACCATCACTTTTCTTGCGGTGTCTTCATGCACTTTCAACGTGTCTGAAATTTCAATTATATCCTGATTTCCAAATACATACAACTCAAGAATGTTTTTACTTATTGGTGGCAAAGTGCAAACTGAAGCTCCAAACAAAGCACGGCTTCGGTCAGAAAATAAAGCTGTGTCCTTTAAACCCAATTTCTCTATAATTTCCATTTCCATAGGTTGTTCTAAAATAAATTGGGATGGCTTAAAACTATTTTTCTGGTAGGAAACATCAAAGAAATATTCATCAAATATATAATTGCCATCTGCTTCAACCGAAAAATCATCCATCAGCAAATTCAATTCATCTCTTAAAATTGTATCTATATTTAAATCCTCAGCAAACTGATTTTCCCCTTCTATTTTATGATTTATTTTTTGGATGGTTCTTAAAAAAAGTGTCTGGCGCAACTGTCTTTCGTCAATTTCTTTTGAATATAAATTAAACTCCTCCATAAATACTTCATCTAAAATTTCATTTGGATCATAAAGCCCCTTATCTATTAAACCTTCATTTTCAGCAAGTTGTAATTTTGAGGCGACGAACTTTTTCAAACTTGGAATGGCTGCAAAACTTTTTTTGTAAAATTCTTCGAATTCAGTTTCCTGATTGAGATGCATTGATTCTTTAATTTTCATGGCTTTAAATTAATGGTTTTTAATACTTATTTTCTTGGATATTTAAACATTCTTATGTAAAGTTAAATACTGCCTTTTTAACTTTAGATGATAAATATCAATGTATTGCGATAATTTAACTGTGGAAATTTTAGCATCAACAGCAATTATTGAAGACTTATTTGAATGGAAAAAAATTTAATTTCTGTATCATTTTATAAATTCAATTCATTTTAAAGTGCTATTAAATTGATATAAATCATTTTATTGCATATAAATCAGCAATAACTTTATATCATCTAAAAATGCTGAAACAGATGATAACATCAATTCAAATAGGAAACTCCCTCAAAAGCTTTTTTTCTGAAATTGGCGAGATGTCCTATTTTGCAGGTAGATTTTTTAAAGAGTTGTTCACAAAACCGTTTGAATTTAAAGAATTATTGCGGCAATGTTACAATATGGGGAATCGTTCCTTGTTTTTGGTGGGCATTACCGGTTTTATCTTGGGTTTGGTATTTACCTTGCAATCCAGACCAACGCTGATGGAGTTTGGCGCACAATCTTGGATGCCTTCCATGGTAAGTATTTCCATTGTGCGAGAAATTGGCCCTGTGATTATTGCACTTATTTGTGCCGGAAAAATAAGTTCGGGAATTGGAGCGGAATTGGGTTCTATGCGTGTAACCGAACAAATTGACGCCATGGAAGTTTCTGGTACAAATCCCTTTAAATATTTGGTGGTAACCCGCATTATGGCAGCTACTTTAATGATTCCGCTACTTATTATTTTTGGTGATGCCATTGCCCTTTTTGGTTCTGCATTGATAGAAAATTTAAAAGGTGATGTTTCCTTTCAGCTATATTTTAACAAGGTTTTTGACGCCATTGAATTTTCAGATATTCTTCCTGCCACGGTAAAATCGTTTTTCTTTGGCTTTGCTATTGGTTTGGTGGGGAGTTTTAAAGGATATAATTGCACCAATGGAACTGTTGGTGTAGGAGAGGCTTCAAATTCTGCAGTAGTTTATACATCTATGCTCCTATTTATTATCGACTTTATTGCTGTTTTTGTAAGCGATATTTTCTTTGAACTCTAGCTATGGAAAAAACAAAAAACATAGAACCCATTTTAAGTATTAAAAATTTGAAGAAAAGCTTTGGCGACAATCATGTGCTAAACGGCTTTAATTTGGAATTGTTTGAGGGAGAAAATTTGGTGTTGATGGGGAAATCCGGATCAGGAAAATCGGTAATGATAAAATGTTTGGTTGGTTTAATGCAACCCGACACCGGATCTCTTGAAATTATGGGAAAAGATATCAGTAAACTACCTCAAAAAGAATTTAATGAATTGCGCACGGAATTAGGTTTCCTTTTTCAGGGAAGTGCCTTATACGATTCTATGACCGTTCGGGAAAATTTAGAATTTCCTATGCGTCAACAAAAAAAAACAGAAAAAGAATCCCTTAAACTAGTGCTTGAAGCCTTGGAAAGTGTTGGATTAACAGAAGCTATCGATTTAATGCCCAATGAACTTTCAGGCGGCATGAAAAGAAGAATTGCCCTTGCAAGAGCAATCATTCTAAAACCAAAAATTATCATTTATGATGAACCAACAACTGGGCTCGACCCAATAACCTCTAAAGAGATAATACAACTTATGCGTAATATTCAACAAAATTATAAAACCTCATCAATTATCATTACGCATGATGTAGATTGTGCGAGGGTAATCTCAAACAGAATGATTTTGTTGATTGACGGCATTAATTATGCAGAAGGAACTTTTCAGGAATTGTCCACTAATAAAGACGAAAAAATTCAGGCATTTTTTAAATAGATACTCATTATGAAAACATCAAACACACAAAAATTAAGTCTCGGACTGTTTATTTTCATAACCACAATTATTTTTGTATTTGCACTTTATTTAATTGGCAATAAGCAAAATATTTTTGGCAACACGTTCAGAATAAGCACCGTATTTAACAATGTAAACGGCTTAATGTTAGGCAATAACGTGCGCTATTCCGGTATTAATATTGGCACTGTAAAAAATATTGAAATGATTAATGACAGCACCATTTGTGTTGATATGATTATCGAAGACAAAATGCTTAAACATATGAAAAAAAATGCAGTTGCCGCTGTTGGTTCTGATGGTTTGGTAGGAAGCATGGTGATAAATATTGTGCCTGGAAAAGATTTTTCTGAAGCCTTAAAACCTGGCGACACTATTAAATCTTACAATAAAACCTCAACTACAGATATGCTTGAAACTCTAAATACTACTAATGACAATGCAGCTAAGCTGACTTCCGATTTATTGAAAATCACCGCAGCCATTAAACAAGGAAAAGGTACCATTGGCATGTTAATTGAAGACGCCGAAATGGCTTCTGACGTAAAACAAATCGTTATAAATTTAAAAAACGCCAGCGCAAGCGCCTCGGTAACAGTAAGCGAATTGAATAAAATTATCAAGGCTATCGATTATAATGAAAGTATGGCTGCCGTACTATTAAGCGACACCGTTTCAGCAAATAAAATGAAATCAATTATTACCAATCTTGAACAATCTAGTTCGGGGATTGATTCAGTAATTAACAATTTAAATTCAGTGGTTTTAGATTTTAAATATGGAAAAGGCACCGTAAATTATATGGTAAATGATACTATATTGGTCAATAACATTGATGAAACAATGGAAAACATTAAGGAAGGAAGTGCTCGTTTAAACGAAAATATGGAAGCTTTAAAACACAACTTCTTGTTTAGGGGTTATTTCAGGAAGCTAGAGCGTCAGCAAAAAAAAGAAGCTGAAAAGAAAAATTAAATGCACTTTCGCCCTTAGGATTGATAGATATCATTACGGTCATTTTCGCTTTTTTGTAAATTGGATTTATTAAATGCTACAATAATGAAAAAAATAGTTTTTTTACCATTTGTGCTTTTATTTTCTATTGTTTTATCTTTAGAAAGTTGCGGACCAGTAGTGATAACCTCCAGAATTGGAGCGCCACCACCAACATGGTTTTACCCAAACCGAGCAGAAGTGGTACGCTATATCTATTTTCCAGACTATGAGATTTATTATGATTTTTCCCTGAGAACTTACTTATATTTGGACAATAATATTTGGATATCTACGCGTATTTTACCAGCCAGATTTAACCATATTGATTTTAGGCGAAGTCACCGTGTTAGAATTAATAATTATTTTGATGATGACATAAAAATTTACCACAACAATAATAGCTACAGAAGCAACACCAGCAGAAGGAATACAGGCACCAAGAAAAATTAACAGTAACCAGAAAAAAATTATTTGTTAAGTTCAATCAACGTAATTTCAGGGCGCATTCCCAATCTTCCAGGAAAACCCATCCAACCCAAACCTCTGGTAACATATAAATATTGGTTAAAACGCTTATACAATCCAGCCCAATATTCATATTTATACTGAATGGGACTCCATTTTTTACTTTTGATGTTAATTCCGGCTTGCATTCCGTGTGTATGACCAGATAAGGTAAGTGGAATATCCGTTTTTTCCATAACTTCTTCATTCCAATGCGAAGGATCGTGAGACAGCAATATTTTAAACGGAATATTGGCAACACTTTTTAAAGCTTTATTTAAATCGCCATATTTTTTAAAAGGCGGATTCCCCCAATTTTCTACGCCAACAATAGCAATTTTCTGATTCTCGTTTTCAATGCTGACGGATTCATTCAGCAATAATTTAAAATCTACTTTTTTGTAAAAATATTTGATCGATTCAAAATTGGATTGTTTTGCCTTGGCATTTTTCCAATCGCTATAGTCGCCATAATCATGATTTCCTAAAACCGCATATTTACCAGTTTTAGCCTTTAATTTTTTCAGTACCGTTTGCCAGCCTTTCAATTCCCATGCATTGTTATTAACCAAATCACCAGTAAAAAAAATAAAATCGGGTTCTAAATAATTGATTATTTTAACAGCCCTGTCCAAAATATGATGTCGAGATTTAAAACTCCCCAAATGAAGATCGGAAATATGAACAATGCGCAATCCTTTAAAATTGGCTGGTAATTCTTCAAAATTAATTTTTATACGATGTACTTTAAACCGATATAAGCTTCTGAAAATACTATAAAGAATAACAAAAAAAGGTAGAAACCCTGCAAATAAACCAATAACAGGAATGGCAATTAAAGATTCTTCCTCTGAAATAATATAGTTTGAAAAATATAGGATGGAAATAACAATTACAAAAATTAATTTCGGAATAAAAGAAGATACCGTAAGTCCGTAAAATGAAGTTACAAGCAACTGCTTACGGTAAGGATGCATACGCTCTAACCTAACTTTCAACAAAATAATTGATGTAAGTAGCCCAATGGTAAAAACCCAAAAAGCAATATTAATTAAGTTTTGCAAAAATCCAGATGGCAGTAATCGGGTAATGGATTGAAGCCAATAAAATGCCAGCGTATCCACAAGCAATATTGCCAAGCATAACAGTATAATGGTGAAAATTGAATATGAGCGCATGGCAAAATGACTTAGTTTGAACTTTTTTCAACGGCAGTTTTATTCCTTAATCGTCTTTTATCCCGAATTGCCCAATAAACACCTTTCACTCCAGAGACCCAATTATCATACATAAAAATAAGGGTAATCTCTTCAATTGTTTCTACCAAACCCAATACAACCATCACATAAAACAACCAGTAAATTGGATCAAAAAACAACAGCCAAAGTATAAATATTGATTGAACAATTGCTGATAATTTAGCTAAATAAGTATGAAAAGCAGTCGCTTTTTTATATTTTAAAAATGCCAAAATCATCTGAAAAATATAAATTACCAAAACCAGCATGATAAAAAAAGCCTGCGCTTTTACAAAATCAAATTCGTAAATTAAAACACCTATCAATCCTACTAAAAAAGTGATTTGATCACCAAAAGAATCCAATTGAGAGCCTCTTGCGCTTGTTATATCTAACTTTCGCGCCAAAAAACCATCAATAGCGTCTGTTGAATAACTCACCAACAACAACCAGGTGAATAATTCCCTATTGCCCAACCATAAAATAAGCAATAAAAATGGTGCAGCAGCAATTCTGTAAAATGAAAACCAATCGGCAATATTATAATTTTTAAAAGTTAACATATTGGTTAGATTTTAGTATTTAAAATTTTTTAAATAATAAACAATTTATCGTTTGATGCAAGAGATTGAATTTCCAATCCCGTTTTCTAAAAAACACATTTAGAAGTATCAACAATCTTTTACATTTTATCAAATTTTATCATCATAATCGCTCATTAAAGATATTAATTATTAATGTATTATTATAAGATATTGATGAAATTCAGGCCGTAAATTGAAATATTTCCCAAAAGAATTGACTCAATTAGAAATTTTATTTTTTTCTTATGAACGTGTTCAATTTTTTTACTATCTTTTAACTAAAATTAATTTTGTTTAAAATAAATAAAAATAAGGAGTTTTATCAAAATCAGGATATTTTTAATATCCTTTTTGAAGCCATACCTGCAGGGGTTTTTATTGTTGATCAAGATACCAATATTGTTGCCTTAAATGCTGTTGCCGAAAAAATGTTTGGTTATGAAAAAGGGGAATTACTTAATAAGTCTAAAGATATCTTGTTACCAAAAAGATATCTATCAACCCATAAAAATCAATTAAACTATTTTATAAATCAAATTAAAAAAGGAAAGAAAACCCATGGCTTATACTTATTTGGCTTAACAAAAAACAATAAAGAATTTCCGCTTGAAATTTCAATAAATTCTTTTACGCTGTATGAAAAAGAATACAGGTTGGCGCTGGTTATTGATATGACCCTTCGAAGTGAAACGGAAAAAAAAATAGATTCCATAAAAGTTGTACTAGAAGAAAAAGTTAAAAAGGGAACTATCGAATTGCAAAATAACATTAACAAGTTAAAAGAAGTTAACCGGAATTATAAAAAAGAGCTACACAGAAGGATTGAGATTGAAAATATACTTACGGAAGCCTTAAAAAAAGAAAGGGAACTTAACGAATTAAAGAGTAAATTTTTGTCGCTTGTTTCGCACGAATTTAAAACACCTTTAAGCGGAATTCTAACCTCTGCAATTTTATTGGAAAGATACCAATTAACCGAACAACAAGAAAAAAGGGAAAAACATGTAAAAACAATCACCAATAAAGTACAATATCTAAACAATATCTTAAATGATTTTATTTCCTTAGAACGTTTAGATTCAAGCAATGAAAATTATAAATTTAAGACTTTTAATTTAAGCAAGGTAATTAATGAAGTTGTTTACAACGCCAATATGCTCTTAAAAAGTGGGCAACACATCAATATTCCACTAAATTCAGCCGATTTTGTACTGTATCAGGATGAAAAAAAATTAGAACTTATATTGTCTGTCTTAATTTATAATGCCCTAAAATATTCACCCGAGAACTCAGAAATTGATTTAGAAATTTCTAGAAATGCCAAAAATATTATTTTCACAATAAAAGATCAAGGACTTGGAATTCCAAAAAAAGATCAAAAATTTGTGTATAATCGATATTATAGGGCAGAAAATGTACTAAATATACAGGGAACTGGTATTGGTTTAAATATTGTTAAAGAACATTTAAAAAACTTAGGAGGGACCATTAGTTTTGATAGCACAGAAAATAAAGGCTCTGTATTTTTTGTTGAACTACCAATAATTAAGGAATTATGACACAAGCATTACAAATTTTGAAAAATAAAGAAATGATTTATGGCGAACAGCATCTGTTACCGCTTAAAAATAAAATTTAAACAGATGAAAAAGGTATTATTAATTGAAGATGATGAAGTAGTAAGAGAAAATACTGCTGAACTTTTGGAATTGGCCAATTACGAAGTTTTTACTGCCGCAAATGGTAAAATTGGTGTTTTTGAAGCTAAAAAACAACTGCCAGATATTATTCTGTGTGATATTATGATGCCTGAATTAAATGGCTACGGTGTGCTTCAAATACTCTCAAAAGAACAAGAAACCAAACATATTCCGTTTATTTTTCTTTCAGCAAAAACCGAACACAAAGATATACGAAAAGGCATGGATTTGGGCGCCGATGATTATCTTACTAAGCCTTTTGACGAGTCGGAATTGTTTAGCGCTATAGAAAGCAGGTTGGCAAGGGTTGCCATTATTAAAGAAAACATAGAGAAAGTAAAAAATACTGAAATCTATTGCGCTGAAAATGAGCTGAAAACATTAAATCATCTTAAAGGTTTTTTTGTAGACAATGTTGAAGAACTCTCCTTTAATCCAGGTGAAATTATTTACTATGAAGGCGACAATTCCAATTTCGTATTTTTAATAAGTGCAGGCATCGTAAAAACATTTAAAATTGATGAGCAAGGCAAAGAATTAGTGACTGGATTACATAAAGAAAATGATTTTTTTGGTTTTACGTCCTTCTCAAACAATATCCCCTACCAGGAATCGGCTGCGGCCATAGAATATGTAAAAGCCTCGAGATTGTTAAAAACCGAATTTAAAAACATCTTACAAAAAAATCACGAAGTAACCTTTGAGTTGATTGATTATATCACTGATAATGTCTCAGAGATTAAAGACCAATTGCTGCAAATGGCCTATAGTTCCGTTCGAAAAAAAACAGCGAATACCATATTGCAATTTTCTGAAAAAATGAAGAAAGTACACAACGAAATGCCTAAAATTTCAAGAACCGACCTGGCAGGGATAGCAGGTATTGCCACAGAGACTTTTATAAGAACCCTCTCCGATTTTAAAAAAGACGGTCTAATAGAAATAGAGGGAAGAAGTATTAAGATTTTGAATATTGAGAAGTTGAAGAAAGTTTTTTAGTTTCGTTTTTGTGAAAATTATAGATTTTAAAATCCTGTTCACAATCATTTTTGATAAAAGGGAGCTTGATTTGAGTAAAAAATGATATTTACAATATTTAACTTCTAAAATTTAAACTTCAATATTTAACGATTGACTTTCTCAATTGATATATATCATTTGAGATTAAATTTTAAGGGTATAATTTTAATTGCGAGTTATAATAAATCAAACCCATGAAAACCATTTTAATACCTACCGATTTTTCAGAAAATTCCTGGAACGCCGTTAAATACGCTTTAGAATTTTTTAAAAATACTGAATGTGATTTTTACTTGTTACATGTCTCTATAATTTACAACTACGCCAGTGGTGAAACACCAATAATGCCACCTATCAATGTTGAATTTATTGATAAAACCGTATTAAAACAAGCCAAAACGCAATTAGAAAAACTTCTTAAAAAAATTGATTTATTGCCGCATAATCCAAAACATCATTTTTATACGCTAAATAATTACGATTATTTTATTGACGCCGTAAGAGCCCAAGTTACCGAAAAAAATATTGACCTTATTGTGATGGGTACTAAAGGTGCTTCTGGCCTAAAAAAAGTAATGATTGGGAGCAATACAGGCGATTTAATTACCAGAGTAAAATGCCCAGTTTTGATAGTTCCGGAAAATGCTGTATTTAAAGAAATTAAAGAAATTGCATTTCCTACAGATTATCATCTTTTTTATCCAACCAAAATTTTAAACAGTATTTTAGAATTCATCAAAATGCATGATTCATCTTTAAGAATTGTGCACATTACAAAAAAAGATGAAGAGTTCACTGAATTTCAGCTTGAGAACAAGGAGTTCTTAAAAAATTTCTTTGCAGAAGAAAAACACAGTTTTCATAAAATTACCAATAAAAATATTGAAGATGGTGTCCAGAGTTTCGTGGAAAGCAGGGATATTAATATGATAACAATGATTGCCAAGAACCTTAATCTTTTTCAACGAATTTTATTTAGGCCAACCGTGGAAGAAATTAGTTACCATACTGAAATTCCCTTTTTTGTGCTGCACGAATAACCCACAAACAGATCTATTATGGATGAAGTATCTATTTTTCTAGCCAAATTTTGGGGATGGTATTTAATTATTTTCTTTTTAATATTAAGCTTCAATCCAAAAAGGATTGTACAAGTAATTAAAAACTTAGAAGATCAAAAATTTGTTATTGTCATTTCTTTTACGGCCATTGTTATTGGATTGCTCAATATTTTATTTCATAACATTTGGGAAGACGACTGGCGGCTAATAATCACTTTTATAGGCTGGATAGCACTATTTATTGGCTTGTCGCTGTTTATTTTTCCAAAGAGAACCGTTTTATGGCTCGATTATCTCAATATTAAATTTGTTCAGGTAATTTATATGATGCTTTTTTTTGTAGGCCTGTTCCTGCTAAATATGGCTTACGGAATTGTTATTTTTCAATAAAAAGGCTAAAAACACAATAAAAAAAACTCAAAAACTGAGAACAATCATATGCCTAATTGATGCATATCATTTTAAGACATTAAATTAGATGTTAATTTTACACCATAATAAAAAACAAAAAGTTCATTGAATTAAAGCAAATAAAATTTCCCCACGTATTTAAATTTGCATTTTGCTTAGCAATAATAGGCTAATTTGAAGAATTAAAGGTGAACAAATTAAATCGATTTTAGTTTTGTCTTAGAAATAAGGTGACGTAAGAAATTATTTAAAAATTGCAGAGAACAGCTTAATTACTTCAAGATAGACGCAGGAGGTTTCTGCCTCATGATTCTATCAAAAAACAGGTCTCCATTGTTGCAAAATAATGCAGATCCAGAAGGGTTTTAAGGTGTTATTTTAGTATAGCTAATTTTAGTATTGTTTTAGAAATGAAATGCTATGAAAAATTAGTTAGCATTAAAAAACAATCTTAACCGCTTCAAGAAGCAGGAAGTTAAAAACTTCCTGCTTCTACTAAAAAAGGGATAGATTTTCATTATTGAAAAGTAATGAGGATTGAAATGAAGAGTTTCAAGTTGTTGTTTGAGTAAAATTAGTTTTAGTATTGGTGTTATTCTAGAGATAAATTAATATAAAAAATTAGTTTTGCGTTATAAAACAAACTTAATCCCTTCAGGAAACAGGAAGTTACGGCTTCCTGTTTCTATTTTTAAGAAACTCGTAATCTTCTTTTAATAACATATTGATTTCTATCAAATTCACAATCCATTCAGAAATAACATGTTGAAAAGTTATGTAACAATTATACATCTTTTATTGTAATAAATGTCGAAATTTACTGTCTTACTTAAACATTTATAAATTTAAAATTATAAAAAATGGACTATTATTATTCAATTATATTAAACAAGCTCACTTTTGAACAAGCCGTAGAAAAAGTAACTGCTGAACTTCAAAAAGAAGGATTTGGGGTGCTAACAGAAATAGACATAAAAACCACCCTTAAGAAAAAATTGGATGTGGATTTTTACAATTACAAAATACTGGGTGCCTGCAATGCACCTTTTGCCTACAAAGCTTTAAAAGCCGAAGACAAAATTGGAACCATGCTTCCGTGCAACGTTATTGTTCAGGAAAAAGAACCAGGAATTATTGAAGTATCAGCCATCAATCCAATTGTTTCTATGCAAGCCGTTGTAAATGAATCCTTGGCGCCAATTGCCTTGGAAATCGGTGATAAACTTAAAAAAGTCTTGGCAAACCTGTAACTAATTATATCTAAACTACTTGCAACAAATTGATATTTAAATCTTGTTGCCGATAAATTTTCAAACAACGTTGATTTTATCAACCTACATTTGATAAATATCATTGGCAATGGCTACTGTATTGAATATCTTTAACTGTCAATATCATTTTAATATAAAGTTATTATTATGGAAATTAAAATTCAATTTGTTCAAGTTCCAAAAAGTGAAGCTTTGGAATCATTTGTGATTAAAAAACTACATAAAATGTCTGGCAAATATGAATGGTTGATTAGGGCTGATGTGTTTTATAAATTAGAACCTGACACAAAAGGAAAAGGTAAAATTTGCGATATAAGATTAAGTCTTCCCGGACCAATAATTTTTGCTTCTTCTGATGAAGAAAGCTTTGAAGCCGCTACTGATGAAACCTTACGCGACCTAGACAAGCAGCTACAAAAACGTAAAAATGAAATGAAACTTTATTTGTAAGGCAGTATTTAGATTTTAGCCTATCGGCTTCTTATATTTGTTTTTTCAAACTAAATAGCTTGGGCAATTTTTCAAGATTTCAACAACTTCATTGTCATTTACCTGATCAAACTCCTCATAAAACTGTCCGACCGCCTGAAAATCTACAGGAGCCAACAAGCAAATAACTTCATTCACCTCAGGCATTTCCCTAATTTTCCTCAAAGCCGAATTTGGAGCAACAGGCAATGCAACAATTATTTTTGAAGGTTTTTGAAGCCGAAGAAGCTGAATACAAGAAATCATAGTGTTTCCTGTAGCGATGCCGTCATCAACCAAAATAATTATTTTGTCCTTGAGTGGCATTGGTTTTTTTTCTCCATAATACAAATGATGACGCTGTTTTAACAAAGCCCTCACATGTTCTGTTTCATCATAAATATAAACAGGAGAAATTTCTTTTGCAACATCACTTAAAATACTGTTTTCTAAAGTAACTGCGCCAATGGCATATTCTTTATTAAAAGGATGACCAATTTTTTTGGAGAACACTATTTCTAGTGGTACATTTAACGTTTTGGCTATTTCAACCGCAACAGGAACACCACCCCTTGGAATTGCAACAATAACAACCTCTTTATCGTCTTTATAGTTCCTTAATTTATTTGCCAGCAATTTGCCAGCTTCTTCCCTATCTGTAAACATGGCGTTCGCTTTTAGCTTCTCATTTTCAAATACTTGTCAAACCATTCCACAGAAAGTTTTGCAACAATTTCCAATTTTCCGGCTTCTGGAAATAAATGCGTTGCGCCCTCAATAATTTTTAGTTCACAAATACCATTTATAGCTGCTGTTGCTTTTTTATTTAGTTCAATAACCACCTCATCATTGCCGCCAACAATTAACAGTATAGGTGTTTTTATATCTTTTAAAATTGGCATGGCCAAATCTGGGCGACCGCCTCTCGATACAATGGCTCTTATGCTTTTTCCAAGCTGAGCAGCAGCACTTAAAGCAGAAGCTGCCCCAGTGCTTGCTCCAAAATATCCAATTGGTAATTTATTTGTTCCCTTTTGACTCATAACCCATTTTGTGACTTTCACAAGTCGTTCCGTGAGTAGTTCAATATTAAAACGATTTTCGTAGATTAAATCTTCTTTGGCAGTCAATAAATCGAAAAGCAAACTGGAAAAACCTTTCTCAAACAACAAACTTGCAACATAATTATTTCTGGTGCTCAACCTGCTGCTGCCACTTCCATGTGAAAATAATACAATTCCCTTAGAATGCTCGGCAAGTCTTAAATTTCCTTTTAAACTAATTCCGTCAATCTCAATATCTATTACTTTATAAGTTTCATCAATACTTGTCATAATTATATTTATTGGTTTTCAAAACATAATATTTTGATATACAATAGATTTAAGATCTTTTGGAAGCACTGTTCTAATGTCTTCTAGTTCACCCAATGAAACATATTTGCGTAACTCCATAAATGTTGAATTGATGTAATTTTCAGCAATTTCGTCAGAGCCGAAATCGTGTATGGAAGTTACCCCGTCTAATTCTCGAATTAAATCAATGAACTCAACCAAGTTTTTAATTTTTTTCTTTTTGCGTGTAGTCCATCTGTTTACATAAACTGCTTTTAAGAACATTGGAAATTGGGAAATTAACTGCAATGATTCTTCAATAGTGATTACCTCACGCAATCCATGTAAAATAGAAGACAATATTCTTCCCGCTTTATCCTTATCGTCAGGCATATTCAATTTTTTTGCATAATCTTTTAGAAACGCATTGCCTTCTCTTGCATATTGATTAAAATTTAGTGCCATAATATTGTTTTTTATAAGTTAAAACTGATATATTTCCCATTTTTTATTTTTGGTTTTTACAGCAACTAATTTTGGTGCGATAAACATCGTTTCAATTATAGGAATGCCATTTTTATAGTTTGCCGGTACATTTTTTCTTGGATTGTATAAATATTTTACCAATTCTCCTGAAGTATCAATCACATATTCTTCCAAAACATTAGACACAACAGCCTTTTTAAGAACATAGTTAAACCCAATAGAATCTTTTGAAGACAACACAACAATGGCATAACCATTTGAAAAATTTGTGGCATTTAAAAACTGAGGCTTAATTATTTCTACGCCTTTTTCATTGATAAAACCGTAGTAATAAGTATCGCCAATAAATTTTCTGATCAAACACCTGCCATCATTAAAAACAGGGTAAGAAATTGTTTGATTTAAAGAATTTAACCTATTGGTTAGCACTAAATCAGCCCTAAAATTAATTATCTTTTTACCTTCTTTATCTATAAAAGCCCACTGATCAGCTTTTTTAATGGCAGCAAAATCACCGTGAAAAGGATAAACCTCATCAATATCACTTAAAATTTGTGAGAAAGCAGCAGTATAAAATCCGAAACAAACAATTAAAAGGAGTAATTTTTTCATGATTATTCATTTATTATTCACATAAAGCTATGGTTCGTTTAAATTTTAAAAAATGATTTCCCTCAATCTGACACGAATTCATTTTAAATTTCGATGTGAAATTTCAATCATTTGAAGTCATTTGTCATAAATAGCCCGATTTACTACTGAAAATTATGTAAAACAATGAGCGTTTTCAATTTATTAGTGAATTAAGACCCTGTTTACTTGTCTCCGTTTGATATATATCATTTCTAGTGAGGCTAATAATGAATTACTTAGCTAAAAATTAAAAACCCTCAGAAATGGAATCGAACATCGTTTACAAATCATTTTCCAAGGATAAAACCATCGAGGAATTGCTTTATAATGTATCCTTATGGAAATCAGAATATGCTTTTATCAATATAGAATTGGCTTTTATAAAAAGACTCATTAAAGCCTATCCGTTTTCGGTAACCATCCCAAATTTGTATGAACGGTTGCAATTATTTATTTTAGAACTTGATAATTTGGAACAAACTAAAAATGATATTCTTGTTCAAATTAATGATTATGACAAGAAATTAACGGAACATAAAGATGCCATAACGCTGAATTCCGGTCATTTGCACCTGATTGAATTTGAAAATCTGGCGGAAGAAGTTTTTATATACATAAAACACTACAAAAATTTAAAAATTCGAATATTTGAATATATAAATGGTCTCATCAGTTAATCAGTTTCTGAAGAAAACTAAAATTTTAAAAACTGATGGATATCAAATTATTTTTCGGTTTTAGTGTTTAACTTTAGAAAACAGCTAATTCGATAAAAAATGGAAACTAAAATGAAAAAAGATTGGTTTGGCAGAGAAAAAAGCGCAGATGAACTACATCACAATTATAACCTATGGATTTCTGAAATAAAGTTCATTAAAGATGAAATTCGCTTTTTAGAACATTTGCTCGGCGAAAATTATATCGATTTTTTGTCAGCTGGTTTGCACAAAAAAATTGAGGAGAACGTCAAACAAATATCAGTTAAAAAAAATATTGGAATCACACTTTTGGAACTTATCAACAGTCATGAAAAAACGCTTTCAGAATTAATTAAATACAACAATGTTTCAAGCAACCAAAATTATTTAGAAAGCTATAAAAAAATAGAAATAGAAGTGAATAGCTACATTAATAAATATAAAGCGCTTAAACAAGGAATATTTAAAGTGGTAGAAGAGGTGATGAAGAAAAAGGACCAAAAAAAAATATCTGGCACAGATGAAATTCCAAAATTATTAGACAAATAATTAACCAAAATATTTTCTACAATATTGTTTTAAAAGGCTAATTTATTTTATTCTTTTTACGCTCCCTTCAGAAAAAAAAAGTTTGCTAAAAATCCTTTTTTAACATTTTCACGCCTTCCAACCAACGAAAAGTATTGCTATTGCTAATAAATTTAATTTTAGCAATTATAATATTTTAACATTTTACCTATCAATTAATTATGTAATTTTGAAACGTTTTTTAAATCAACTATTTATTAATGAAAACGTTACTAACCCTATTTACCTTTGTTTTCTTATTTGCAAACCAATTAATGTCACAAAGCAACTTGCCACTTCATTTTGGCGGTGATAACATTAGACCTTTATTAAGTATGGGAAATATTACATTTCAAAACAGTTTAGAGTTTGAATTGATGAAAAATCCCCTATGGAAAAAATTAATAAATCAGAAAAAGATGGCTGTTGGCGTGGTGGATTTAAGCAATCCCGGCCAAGCTAAATTTGCATCCATCAATGGAAATTATATGATGTATGCAGCTAGTTTGCCAAAAATTGCCATTCTATTGGCTGCAGAAGATGCCATTGACAAAGGAGAACTTAAAGAAACACCTGAAGTTAAAAGTGATTTAAGGCTTATGATCAGCAAATCGAACAACCAAGCTGCCACGAGAATGATTGACTTGTTAGGTTTCAAAAAAATACAAAATGTGCTGATGGATCCATTATATAAATTTTATGATAAAAATAATGGTGGTGGACTTTGGGTAGGAAAACGATACGCAAAAGATGGGAATACAAATAGAGAATCTCTTAAAAACTTAAGCCATGCGGCATCTGTAAATCAAGTGTGCAGGTATTATTATATGTTGGCAAACGGGGAGTTGGTTAGTAGAGATCGGTCTAAAATAATGTTGGATATGCTGGAGAAACCAGAACTTCACCACAAATTTGTAAACACATTGGATAAAATTGCGCCGGAAGCCACCTTATATAGAAAGTCAGGCTCTTGGAAAGATTTCCATTCTGATTCTGTATTGGTTTGGGACATAGATCCAGCAAGGCGTTATATTTTAGTTGCATTAGTTGATGATTCAAATGGCGAAAATATTATTAGAAATCTTGTGGTTCCAGTTGAAAAAGCACTGAAAAATGCACTAATTTTATAAGCAACTTACTAATAGTGCCATTTTATATTTTTTAAGAAGTGTTGCCTAAATTACTTTTTAAACAAAATTAGTATTGGTAAATCTAATGCCTGAAATAAAATGAAGAAATTTCAATTACTATTATTATCATTTTTTATAACATCATTTCTTTTTGGACAGAACGTTTTGCCTATTCAATCAGGTGAGTTAAGTATAAAACCATTGGGAAGTCTTTTAGATAAAGAGCTTCAAAATGGGCTAGAATTGGAGTTAAATAAAAATCCTAAATGGAAAAAATTAATTCAACAAAACAAGTTAGCTGTTGGGGTAATTGATTTAAGTAATCAAAGTAATATTGAATATGCTCGAATTAATGGCAACAATATGATGTATGCTGCGAGCTTGCCTAAAATTGCTGTTTTATTGGCTGCAATGGATGCCATTGAAAAAGGAGAACTAAAAGAAACTCCGGAGGTTGTAAGTGATATGAAATTAATGATTAGTAAATCGAACAACCAAGCTGCAACCAGAATGATTGACAGATTGGGATTTGATAAAATTGAAAGCGTTTTAACTGATGAAAAATATCAATTGTATGATGAAGAACATGGCGGAGGATTATGGGTTGGGAAACGTTATGCAAGCTCTGGCGCTACAAATAGAGAACCACTAAAAAATTTAAGTCATGCCGCAACGGTTAATCAAGTATGTCGGTTTTATTATTTATTAGCCAATGGTAAACTTGTAAATTATAAAAGATCTGCACAAATGTTAGGCATTATGGAAAATCCTGCACTTCATCATAAATTTGTGAATACTTTAGATGAAATTGCGCCTAATGCACGATTGTTTAGAAAATCTGGCTCTTGGAAAAACTTTCATTCCGATTCTATTCTGGTATGGGGAAAAGATCCTAAAAGACGTTATATTTTAGTTGCATTGGTTGATGATGCTTCTGGTGAAAAAATTATTAGAAATTTAGTAAAACCAGTGGAAAAAGTACTAAAAAATTATTAGGCAACTGTTTTTTTCAATATTTCTAATTAAAAAAACCTCTTTTTTCTTAAATTGTTTGGAAATAAATGCTTTGCAAACACCTATCATTTATATATCTTTAACAAAAGATTCTTCAATTTTAAAAGTATTATAAATGTTAATTCTTAGTATCTTAAAAAGATATATATTAAAAGTATTTGATTTAAAAGAAGAGGAACTTCACAAGACGCTTTTACTTCAACTCAATATTTTTTTATTAATAACTACTTTATTAATAGTTAAGCCAACTATAAATTCACTTTTTTTATCCGAATTATCTTCTGATGCACTACCATTAGGATATGTGCTAACGGCAATTATGGCTATTGTTGGCTCTTATTTTTATGATAAAATTTTAGAAAAATACCCATTAAATAAAGTAATTGAAGGAACTATTATTGGGTCGGTAATTTCATTGGTTATTTTCGGAATTGCATTAACTTTTAATATAGCGGGTGGATTAATTTTATACATTCCCTATGTTTGGGTGGCGATTTTTGGTTTACTAACCGCTTCGCAATTTTGGATTTTAGCCAATCTGGTCTATAATGTTCGAGAAGCAAAACGCATATTTGGCTTTATCGGAGCCGGAGCAATTGCAGGTGGAATTTTTGGAGGATATCTAACATCAATACTCACCACATTTTTAAGAACAGAAGTGTTGCTTTTTGTTGCTGCATTTATTGTGTTTTTTTGCTTGCCAATCACAAAATATATATGGAAAACTGAAGTTGTAAAATTAAATACGTTCCAAGTATCAATTCGTACAAATCCAAAAGGAGAATCACCTTTTAAACTGATTAAACAATCCAAGCTGTTAAGTTTAATAGCTATTGTTATTGGATTAAGTGTTTTAGTTGCAAAATTGGTTGATTATCAGTATAGTGATTACGCATCTCGGCTTATTGAAGATCAGGAAGAATTAACATCTTTTTTTGGTTTTTGGTTTTCAACATTGAGTGTGATTTCATTACTGGTTCAACTATTTTTAACAAAACGAATTGTTGGTACTTTTGGCGTTGGAAAATCGTTATTGTGGCTTCCTTCAGGAATTTTTATTGGCTCAATATTTTTGTTATTTCTTCCTCAAATTTGGGTAATTATCGCCATTAAAATTATCGATGGAAGTTTAAAACAATCAGTCAATAAAGCAGCGACAGAATTATTATCAATTCCAATTCCAATTGACATAAAAAAGAAAACGAAAACATTTACTGATGTTGTTGTTGACAGCATTGCAACAGGGTTGGCCGGATTTATATTGATATTTTTTATTAATGGGTTAAATATCTCATCAACCTACATTAGTTTAATAATTATCGCTTTAATTTCAGTTTGGCTATATTTTATTTATCATTTAAGAAAAGAGTATATTATTTCATTTAAAGATTTATTGGATACCTCACATGTAAAAAAGGAGAAAATAATAAAGAAAGAAATAGCTATAACCTCTATAATTGACACGGTAAATAAAGTTTTAAATAATGGCTCTGAAGGTCAAATTTTACATATGCTTCAAAAAACGCTGGAAGTTAAAGATGAACGATTTTTTGAAGCTATCAAAAAATTATTGATTCATGAATCGCCCAAAGTTAGAGCGCTGGCAATTGAAAATTTATACTTTTTGAAGTCTGAAAATTTGAGTTTTCAAATAGAAACTATGGTGAACGATAGAGATCAACAAGTTACAACAGCTGCTTTTAGGTATTTATTAAAGAAATACGATAATAATACCATCGAACTTTTTGACAATTATTTAAACAGAAAAGATGACACCATTGCAAATGCCGCTTTAATTGGACTTTCTTTAGAATTAAGAAATCATCCTTTACTTCAAAATAGATTTGATCTAGAAAATAGAATTCAGTTAGCGCTTCAACAAAGTCCAGAAATTATTTCTGAAGAACAAAAAACATATAAAATACAAGCTATTATAGAAGCTATAGGAAATGCCAGAGTTGAAAATTTTTACCACATCCTAAATGAGTATTTACATTCTAAAAATCAATCTGTTCAAAATACGGCTATTTTATGTAGTGCAAAAACTTTGGATAAAATATTTATTCCGATTTTAATTGATTTTCTATGCAGTAAAGACACCCGGAAATCGGCTATTGATGCTTTATATAATTATGGAGAACCTATTAATGATATATTGGTTAAAAGTGTTAAAGAGGAATCTATCGCTTTAGATGATGCCGTTCACGTGATAGCCGTTATTGAAAAATTCGCTTCCCAAAAAGCAATTAGCTCTTTAAAAAAATTAACTGACAATACTGAACATTCTGTTAAAATTGAAGCCATTGAAGCATTAAAAAGGTTAAAATGGAAATATCCTAATTTATATATAAAAGATAGGTATATTATTGATAAAGTTCTGGATGAATGCCATCTTTACCTAAACACACTTTCAGTCATTCATTCCCAAATTGTTATTCAATACAAAAAGAAAGATTACCTAAATGAAAACCTTGAAGTTATAGAAGCCAGAAATGGTTTGATGCAATTATTAGAACAGCGTTTGGACAGACAATTACAACGTATTTTTAGGTTTTTAGGAATTAAATATCCGCCCAATGATGTGGAGCCTATTCTTAACATTATACTAAATGGCAAGGAAGAGCAACGCATCCATGCCATTGAATTTTTAGATAATATTTTAGACAATCAACTAAAAAAAGAATTAATTCCAATTGCTGAATCTATTTTAGTAGAAGCCATTTCAGAAGAAAAAATAAAAAAACTGAATTTAAAAATACTCAGTGAATCTGAATGTTACAGAACTTTATTAGAAAGAAAAGACAGCAAATTAAAACTTGCTGTATTGTATTTAATTGAAAAAACCAAGGATCCAAAATATGTTCCCTTGGTTGAATTGGTTATCAATGATACCAATGAAAAAATCAGAAATAAAGCATTTGAAATTTTAAATAAAAACTAGTTTATTTTTGAATCAATTTATCAATACTTCCAGCCAAATACATATGGTCACTTGCTGAGTTTTTTCGTAACACATTGGTCATTAACACGACCATATATTTTTTATTATTTGGATGTTCAACAATTGCCACTGAATTCATAAAATTTTGAACATTTCCCATATATTTTCCACAAGCTTCTCCTTTACTTCTATCACATTTGTACAAACTACCCGATTTAAAATAAACCGCAGCATCTTTTAATGCTGGTGATTGGGCATAACGAATTCTTCTATCAGTCATATACATCAATCTTTTCATTTCTAAGCTCGATTTTTCATCAACTACTTTCCCTTGCTCTAACTGAACTAAAAATTTCATTAAACCAATTGGACTTCCAATACTGCCATCTTTACTTCCAATAAAATTATTAGCGCCTTTCGTGAAAAAAGTCCCTAAACGCCATTCTTCAAATGTAATTCCAAGTTTGCGTAAAGGTAAATTCACCACGTAATTTCCTAAATTTGTTAAATCTTTTTTAGGGGTGTTTTTAAAATACGCATCAGCACCTTCTTGCGTTAAAGCTGGATAATCTTTACCAAAAGCAGCCATTAAAAGTGTTTCTCTCCAAACAATACTTGCGGCCCCGTTATTGCTCACAGACATCATATGGTCTGCCCATTCAAATAAGGTAAAAACATCACTAGGAATTACTTGTCGTTTCACCAATTTATTTGTTTCAATATTAAAAATTGGAACCGTGTGTTCATCTGTTAAACCCCACAAACCAGCTTTTACCGATTTTGTTCTTAATAGTTCAATCCTTTTTTCAAATGAATCCGGATAAATTTTAGCCAATTGTGTAAACAAACCAGCTAAAACCGCAATTTTCCCAACACTTCCTGGTTGATAACCTGCGGTTTCATTACGTGCAGCATAACGAATATTATTTACGTCTGAAATATCTAAAACTGTTAACGAATAACTTTTATCCAACCCATAAAAAAGCCCATTAATTTCTTTGTTAAACTTTTCATCTTTAATTAAAAACTGGGTGGTACTGTCCTTCTTTTTTGAAGTTAAGCTTAAGGCAATTTCATTATACGATTTCATTGCACCAGCTGGAAGATTTAAATTTTCTTTTATTTCTCCCTTTTTTATCCGTTCTAGTCGTAATAAACGTTTTATTCCTGTTCTGGAATATCCATCAATTGGGTACGGATTTAATCCAACGAAAGTCCAACACAACACTAAAACTATTGTAAATTTTAAATAATTCATTTTTATATCTTTTTTGAAAGTAATACTTCCTTGTTTATATTAATTTTCGGAGTAATAGATTCTAAATAACCTGAACTTAATGCCTTTTTATTTTCTACAAACGGGCGAATTTGAAACAACCACAATTTATTGTTTTTAAAACCAAGCTCCACATCATAAGCACCTTCATATTCTGCATTTACTTCTTCTGCCATTTTTTGTCTAATTGTTGATGCCAAGGCTCTTATCTCTTCTATATTCTGTTCATTTAAAATCGGGTTTTCAAAAGTTGCCGGTTTTTTTGCAGTTCCGCCAGTAATTGGCAAACTATTAAATAATGGCTCACGAGATGGTGCAATTAATTTAGTAATACCATCATCATTTAACTCATAGGCTTCTGCCGATTGTCCGTCAACTGCGCCTCCCGCACCTCTGCTAAAAGCAACAGTCAAATCTTTTGGGTTTCCCGAATTTATTCCAGTTGTAATCATAACCCCTGAATAATCCACATCAACACTTGGAATCACCAAAATTGAAGGAAAAACATTTTCTGGGTTCAACAAATATTTTTGACGCCATTTAAAGCTTCGTTCTGTGTATGGTGACGCCCAAACATCTTTAATTCCTTGTAAAATTTTATCTCTTGCAACTACATTAAACAAGGTCAAATTTAAACCGGCTCCAGAAAAATCTTTTAAATCTTCCATATTGGTATCGCTTCTTAGAAAAACAGGAATTTCACCTAATTTTTTTCCTAAAACAGCTACAAATTCATTTTCTAATTGTGAAATAAAACTAGACTGAATTGGCATTTTCTTAATGGCTTCACGTAAAATTTCTAATTGTTTTAATTGATATTTCTCTACTTCTATTTCAGAAATATTGCTTGAACGTTGCCTATCAGCTTCTAAAAACATATTGGTTAAAAATTTCCAATAAGAAACCTTTTGCCCAGGCATTTGTTGATCCATATGCGATTTAAAAACTCCAAAAGGAATTACAACACCTTCCACTACTTTATCGGGAAACATTTTTTTAAGCTGACCTAAATTAGCTGCTTTCGGCCCACATAATTTACCGGAATCCTTTGCGTCAACACTTCTCATATTTAAAATACTATTCACATCTAAACGAATATGTTCAACAGGAACAGCAATTTTAGTTTCATTTCTTTCTTTTTTCGAAAACAAGTCTTTTTCTTCCGAAGTCATATCCTTTTCTAATTTCAGAATCACATTTCCTTTATTAGAAACCGCATAAAACACTTTTTGCCCGTTGAATTTTTTTAAATTTTGAAGATTATCATCAGACAACGCTGCATTTGGAATTCCTAAATTTCGCGCCAATAATTGGACATGAGAAACTAAATTTCCTTCAGCAACAGTGGCTATTCCTCCAACAGGTTTTAAATCGGATGGTGGTTTTTGAAAAATATAAATTTTATTTGAAGAAACCTCAACTCCTTCAGGAGAGCCATCAATTACAACTAACTCGCCAAAAGCGTAACCCGGATTTAATCCTCTTATGGAACTTTGGTTTGAAATAGTTAATACTTTATTTGTTAAAGAAGATTCGGTGGCTATAAGATCGCCCAAATCAGCCACCGCTTTCCCTAAATGTAAGGCGATAGAACTTCGTATTTTATCATCAATAAAACCATATGCTTTTGGTTCAAAACCAGTATAAACATCAACAATTTCTTCATAGGTTGCTTTTACCATAGATGAACTCCACTCAACTTCACTCCTTGCCGATTGTAAAATCGCAGTCAGCTCATTTAAAGACAGTGAGGTTGTATTTTTTGGTTTTAAAACGGGTTCAATTTGGTTCCATTCCCAAAGTTCAATATAACCAGCTCCGGCTGTTGCCATTCCTAAATAATAGGTCTTATTTAACAATTCTTGTATGGTTGTTGGCTGCCATTGCGATGCATTTTTAAAAACAACTTCTTCTAATTTTAAAGATGCATCTAACAATTGAATTCTTGCAGTCGCTCTTTTTTCAACAAAAGTAGCCTTTCTAATTTCTAACAATAATTTAGCTGATTCCGTAACCAACTTAACAGGGTTTGTCTCTGAATCATTTTTTACTGAAAATTCTTTAATTAAATTTCCAATAGGAGTGTTTTTAACCAAACTAGTTTTTTGTGGTAATGCACCAATATCAATCGGCTTGTAAAAATTATTCATTGTTACAAGCAATTCATCAAATTTTAAATTTAATGCGTTTGTTAATTTTGCTGAATTTTTTATTTTAAATTGTTTTACTTTTTCAATATCATTAAATTCTGGTTGTCCATGAATTTTAACACGCAAATCCATAAATTGTGGAAATAAATCGGATAAAACCTTCGATTGGCTTCTCATTAATTGAGCAACATTATCGTCTCCCTTATGCGGAATATCTTTTAAAGACTGGCGAATTAAAAAGAAATTTTTTGTAATACTTGTATCCCCCGTTAATAACCATTTATAAAAATCAATGCCCCAAGCTTCTTCATCTTCCACCTGAACGGCACCTCTATAATATTGTGCTTTTTGCAAAATCCAACCATCATCAACACTTCTTAAATACTTATCTAACTGGTATTGTTTTAAGCGTGAATTGTAATTTTGAGAATCCCAAAACTCTTGATTGGTGGTATATGCCAAAATTTGACCTAAAAACACATGGTTTTTTTTGCCAATATTTTCAACAACATCTCTATATCTAGCGTGTTGAACTCCCGGACCTATTTCCTTTGGACAAGGCTCCTGTGGCATTCTTACACTTCCGTCTTTGCAAAACCAACGAATATCTTTGTATGGACCACGAAGTTCATTTTTATATAGGCTAATTTGATCTTTAATAAATTGATTGCTCAAATTTTGAGAAAATGTTGCTAAAGAAAAAAAACCTACAAGAAAACTAAAAAGCACTTGTTTTATCATATGATTGTTATTGATTTAATAGATTGAAACTCAATTATAATGCCATAAATTTTAAATTTAAGGTAATTACAATTTAAATAAAATATTCTATTTATTATAAATTTTATCTTAAATTTCAAATCTTGACAGCATTATTTGATTACTTTTAACAAGTAAATAGTGATTTCCTTTAAAATTACTGTCCAATAAGTTTTAATTAGTATCTATTTTTTATTATGAGCAAAGCGCTAATTTCTTCAAAAGCTAATTTTGGCACTCTTCCTGTTTTTTTAACCGCTATCTCAACAATCTTAGGAGCTGTGATGTTTTTGCGTTTTGGATTTGCTGTGGGTTCTGTAGGTCTTATGGGTGCCTTATTAATTATTTTAATTGGCCATATGGTGACCATCCCAACCGCCATGGCTTTGGCTGAAATTGCCACCAATCAAAAAGTTGAAGGTGGTGGTGAATATTTTATAATTTCAAGATCTTTTGGGTTAAATATAGGTGCCGCAATTGGCATAACTTTATACCTATCGCAAGCCATTAGTGTTGCCTTTTATATTATTGCCTTTGCCGAATCTTTTGAAGCCATAAAACCTTGGGTTGCCTCACAGTTTGGCTATATACTTTACGACAATCGTTTATTCAGCTTACCAGCGTTAATCCTATTAATTTGGTTAATGGTTACTAAAGGTGCGGATTTGGGAGTGAAAGCATTGTATGTGGTAGTTGCCATATTAGCTATTTCTTTAATTCTTTTTTTCGCTGGTTCAACGCCTTTCAGTGATGTTTTTGATAGTTCGCTATTATTTAATAATGTTTCTTCAGATAAAGGTTTCTTTTACGTTTTTGCCATCATTTTCCCTGCATTTACAGGAATAACTGCAGGAGTAGGTTTATCGGGAGATTTACGAGATCCTAAAAAATCTATTCCCTTAGGAACACTTGCAGCTACCGTTGTGGGAATGATTCTGTATATTTTTATCGCTTTAAAATTAACAACTTCCGCAAGCGCAGATGACTTGATAAATGATCAATTAATAATGAGTAAAATTGCTCTTTGGGGACCAATTATTCCAATTGGATTGGCAGCAGCTACCATATCTTCTGCCCTTGGTTCTTTTATGGTTGCCCCAAGAACGCTCCAAGCCATTGGTGGTGACCAAATATTTCCAAATAAATTTATAAATAAATTTGTTGCTAAAGGCACTGCAAAAAATAATGAGCCAAGAAATGCCACCATTTTAACCAGTGCAATTGCATTAATTTTTGTATTAATGGGTGATGTTAATGCTGTAGCGGAAATTATCTCCATGTTTTTTATGGTTACTTATGGATCGCTTTGTTTAATCTCATTTATGCAACATTTTGCTGCAGACCCTTCGTACCGCCCTTCTTTTAAATCTAAATGGTATTTATCTCTTTTAGGAGCTATTATGAGCATTTATTTAATGTTTAAAATCAATACACCTTATGCACTTTCGGCAATTGTATTAATGGTTGTTTTATATTTTTACATCACTTTAAAAAGTGATAACAAAAAAGGACTGGCCACTATATTTCAAGGTGTAATTCATCAATTTAGCAGAACTTTACAAGTTTTTCTTCAAAAAACAGATAAAGATAAAAGCGAAGAACATTGGCGTCCTGCAGTTTTATGTCTATCTAAAGATAGTTTTGAACGATATGGCGCTATGGAATTGATGAAATGGATTTCTTACCGATATGGATTTGGAACCTATATTCATTTTGAAAAGGCTTATTTTTCTAGCGAATCTAAAAAAATTGCTGAGCTAAAACTTGAAAAGTTAATTAAAATTGCCTCTTTAAGCAAGTCCAATATTTTTTTAGAAACTATTATATCGCCCTCAAATACGGCCGCTATTGTCCAGGCAATACAGCAACCAGGAATATCTGGACAACCTAATAATATGATGCTTTTTGAATTTAAAAAAGGAGAAACTGAGTGGCTTACGCATATTGTTGACAATTACAGCGTAATAAAAACTGCAAAGTATGATTTATGCATCTTGGCAAGTTCTGATAAAGGTTTTGGTTATAAAAAAGAAATTCACGTATGGATAAGAAAAGAAGATTATGAAAGTGCCAATTTAATGATTTTGCTCTCTTACATTATTTTAGGCCATAAAGATTGGAATAAAGGCCAGATTAAAATTTTCGCTACGTTTAAAGAAGAAGATATATTACAAGAAGAAAAAAACTTAATAGAACTTACGGCGAGTGGGCGTTTACCAATTTCAGCAAACAATATTGTTGTTTTACCATTAGATGAAAACAAAAGAAGAATAACCTTAATTAATGAATATTCTGCAGATGCTGATCTTACTTTAATTGGTTTTCATTCAAGCAGCCTTAAAACTGAAAAAGGAATTGAAATTTTTGAAGGATATGACGCTATTGGAAATATTCTATTTGTTAATACACTAACTTCTAAATTTATCAAATAGTATTAAATTATTGTTCTCTAGTATTAAAAAATCAGTTTAGATTCAAAAGGTTCAGACCATTTGGAAGCTCGGCTAATTGCTGGGATTAAAGTGGCAAAAACTTCCAATTCTCTTGAAGAGTTTGAGGCTCCTTTTTTTAATTCACCCAATTTTATAGCAATAGGCGTTTGGAGTTTTACATTTACTGTTCTTGCGGTAATATTTAACATGGTCTTCCCCAAAAGGTGATCTTTTCTATCAAGAGAAATTCCCATAACATAACTCTCATCCCAATTGCTGATAATAACTGGGATATCTTCTTTCCCATGAACATCATAAACAAATAAATAAAGTAAATATTCCATTTGCATTTTAATATCTAGCTTGTGAAATTCTATTTGAGTATTTATAATAATATCAGTAATATCATCCCCAACATTAATAATTTCAGGAACTAAATCTAAAGAAACCAAATTAATTTTTGCCATAATATTATTTTTTTTTAACTATTTTTCTCTTTATTATTAATAAAACGCCAACCAAAACACCAATCGAAAAACTACCCAAAATAATAATAATTCTTGAAAAGGACAATTTCCAAAAAAGAAATTTAATGTCTGTTATTTCTGCGTTTTGTAATGAAAAAACAACTATAACAACTACGAATAAAATAGCTACAAAGGATTTTAGTTTCATATTTCTGTTTTTTAATAATTTACACCAATGCATTTTCACTACTGCTGTCTAGGCAAAACAATGCAGATGTTCTTGTAGTGTTTACCAAATCTAACAAATCTTGAACGCTTTTATCTTTAGGTAGAGGGAAAATATTAAGATCTGTTACATTTTTCCCTATCATCTCTAACTCTGACTCAAGTGAATATGTCAAGACTTTTGTTGAAACCGGAAAACGCACTAAATCATTCAACAAAATAACATCCTCTTCTCTTTTAATTGCTTTAGCATCTATTGCAACTTTAACAGTAAGGTTTCCATTCCAGTTTTTTTGTAATAACAAAGATGTAAGGATTGCTAAATCATTATTTTTAATATTGAAATTATTTTTCCAACCTTCTGAAAAATCTTTTAGCCAGAGTGCAATATCTTTCTCTAAAGATAAACCAACATTTTCATATGGAACATAAAGCATTACTGCATAATCATTTTGTTCAGCAACATCAATAATTTTTTGATAAGATTTATATAGGTTGTCGCTTGCACTAACAGGAATAAATATGGTATTAGGTTTAAAAAATGCTGCTTTTAATGATTGCATACTAATTTTTAACGTTTCTGCAAAATCATCTCCACTAACGTAAGTATAGCTATTTGAGATATTTTGCTTTTTTAATCGATGGCTTACTTCGGGTAAAAATGTATTCATTTTGTCCTGAATGTCTTTATCTAAATTTTTTAAAGCTAAAAATTTTACAGAGCCTTTTGGCGCAACAATACTTTCAATAAGTTTAAAAGAACTTCTTATTTCTCGAGGTCTTGTTACTGGAACTAATAAATCTGGCCTCCAAGAACGCACCTCTCGGGTTGGGCTTAATTCAGTGGTTTTTTTAGTTGCCCACTCCGCTAAGGCAGTAAATAAACCACTACGAGAATCACCTGCTTCAGATTTTAGTTTTTTCTTCACCAAATACACATAGAATAATACAATTAGTACAAGTGAAGCCATTGCTATCACGGCATTTATTATAAACATTACCGTTATGGAGCCAAAAGCACCAATCAATGGTATATATATTGAAATTTTTAAAGTTGGCCTAAAACTTGGAAGTGATAAGGATTGTTCAATTAAAGCAACTAGGTTTACCATGGCATATGTAATCATAAAAAACATGGTAATAAGTGGCGCAATGGTATTTAAATCTCTTAAAGAAAGTCCAATTAAAACAATCACAGCAGTTATAATCATTGCATTAAAAGGCTCCCCTTTTATATTTGTTTTTGAAAGAAACTCACTCTTGGGTAATATTCTTTTTTCTCCTAAAGCCAATAAAATTCGTGGTGCCCCCACAAAAGAAGCCAATGCAGAGGATAAGGTAGCTCCCAACAATCCAGCCAAAACAATAGGTCCAAAATAGGCTTTATCTATAAATACATTATAATTTTCAACCAGTTCTATTGGTGTGGCAATTAATGCGGCCACAACAACCAAACCCAGATAAATAAATGTTGTAATTATAACAGCACTTAGGGTTCCAACTGGTATGCTACGTCTTGGATTGTTTAAATCGCCCGACATATTTGCGCCTGCCATTACACCAGTAACTGCAGGAAAAAATACAGCAAACACCAGCCAAAAAGAGGATCCGCTAAAATTATTTTCTATAGATCCAGGATAATCTCCAAACCAAATAAAATCTAATTTAGGTTCATTTATAAATAATCCTCCCACAATAGAAACAATTGACAATAATATAATTGCCATGATTACATATTGAATTTTAAATGCAAAACTGGTGCTTATAAAAGCAATAAGCATTACCAATCCAAAAACTAATATATCTAATAGCAGCGGATTATAATCTGGCAATATAGATTGTAATCCTTCCCTAAATCCAAAAATATACATGGCAACAGCAATGGCTTGAGAAAAGAAAAAAGGAATACCTATTGCACCGCCAATTTCCAACCCAAGAGATTGAGAAATTAAACTAAATGCCCCTCCAGAGCCAATTCGAATATTAGTGGTAATACTCGATAAAGATAATGCTGTTGTTATGGTTATTGCAACTGCAACCACGATAATTAATAAGGCCCCAACAATTCCAGCATTTCCCACCACCCAAGGAAGTCGCAAAAACATAATAACCCCTAGAACAGTTAAAAAGGTTGGTGTAAAAACACCTGCCATTGTGCCAAATTTCTTTATTTGAATAGGCTCTTTCGTATCCATAACTTTATGCTTAGTATTATTTTAGACACTTATTTATAAAGTTAAGTCACATTTCTTAATAATTTTAAAAAAAAGATGCTTTCTTGCTGATATTGGTTTCCTATTTCCTGAAAATTTATTGAAACATTCAAAAATTAGATTAATAAAGCAATTATTATCAAACAAAAAAACGCCAATTTAAATTGTGTTAATGCATATTTAAATAGGTATATTAAGTAAATTTTTTAATCTAATATTTCAACGTCATTTTCAACTACATCTTTAATTGGCAAAACAACCTTTCCCTCTGAAGTTTTTAAGGTTAATGAAATATTTTCGATAGATTCTATACTTCCAGAATAGTTTTTAAATTTTATTTTTTGCCCAACTTCAAAATTTTTCCTTACGTAAAAAGTTCTTAATAAATCACCAATAATTTCTTTTGAACCAAAACCAAAGGCAATAGCAATAGCAGCTAAAAACGCCCCTAAAATAATTGTAAAATTACTGGTAATAATCTCCGTTTCAATATCTGCCTGATTTAGCGCTGTTATTGTAATTAATATAGCAATTAAAAGAAACACCAAACCACTTATCATTTTCGAACCACTTAAATTAAAAGAATCAAACAGTCCTTGTATGGTCCTTTTTACAAAGTTAGCAACATAAATACCAATCATAAATAATGCAATGGCACTAAATAATTTTGGCAAATAACGAAGTAAGTTCCCAATCTCTAAAGAAATTGCTTCCCACTTCATTATATCCGATGCTATTATTAAAAATATTAAGTATAAAATCCACTTTACAAAACTTATAATCACTTTTGTAACATTAAACCTTAATTTTAATTTTCCAAAAAGTTCTCTTTCATTAATTAAATCGGTTAGTTTATCTGCTTTGACAAATTTTAGTAACTTTTTTAGTATTAGCACCACAATTTTTGTAATTCCCCAGCCAATTAAAATAATTAGAATCGCGCCAATTATATTAACGTGAGTTCGATTTAAGCCATAATGCCATTATCTATTATTTCTATATTTAATGAAGGTTTTTTAGGGAAGAA
>DAIDMK010000034.1:0-29706 GCA_027449025.1 Lutibacter sp.
TGTCTAATATTTTTTTTAGAATATAGATGTGTTTACTTTTGCAAAAATAAGTTTAAAAAATGACTATCAAAGAAATACAAGAAGAAATTATAGACGAGTTTTCCTTTTTAGAAGATTGGATGGAGCGCTATGAATATATTATAGAGCTGGGAAAATCGCTTCCAATGATTAAGGATGAATATAAAACGGACTCGAATTTAATTGTGGGTTGCCAATCAAAAGTATGGCTGGCTTCTGAAATTGAAGGCGACAAAATTAAATTTACAGCCGATAGTGATGCGATTTTAACCAAAGGAATTGTGGCGCTTTTGTTGCGCGCATTCAACAACCAAAAACCTGCAGCTATTTTAGATACCGATTTGTATTTTGTGGATAAAATTGGGCTAAAAGAGCATTTATCTCCAACACGTGCTAACGGCTTGGTTTCGATGATTAAACAAATAAAATTATACGCGCTGGCTTTTCAGTCGAAAATGAGTTAGTCCTTAAGCCCTCTAGCCCCCGAAGGGGGAATTATAGCGTTTTAGTGATTATCAATAATCAGTTATTCATTTTTAATTGAAGGCGCGTTAGGGATTAAAGGGGAAAACCTTTTTGAGCTTTATCAGCGAAAAAAGTTTGGAACGAAAAGCCCGACCCGCAGGGGAACGCCCAAAAAATTTCTATTTATGGGATGATAAATTAGCCGTAAATAGTTACGTGAATAGGTAAATAATTGTATATTTGCCCTTATTTAGAATGAATATAAAGAAAGACTTTTAAAATGAACAGCACACACGCACAAGAGCTTGGCGATAAAATAGTTGCAAAACTAAAAACAATTTACGATCCTGAAATTCCTGTAGATATATTTGAATTGGGTTTAATTTATGACGTTTTTGTTAGTGAAAACAACGATGTTAAAATTTTAATGACCCTAACTTCACCCAATTGCCCGGTAGCAGAAACATTGCCTGTGGAAGTTGAAGAAAAAGTGAAAACAATTGAGGAAGTTAAAAATGCCGAGGTTGAAATTACTTTTGACCCAATGTGGACACAAAATATGATGAGCGAAGAAGCGAAATTAGAGCTGGGTTTCTTATAGATGGACGATGAAATTGTAAATAGGGTTGCGAACAGCAAGTTGATAACAATTGACCTCGAAGATTTTTATCCGAAAGGCACTAGAAGTGTTATCGACATCAAAGACTGGCTTTTTCACGAACAAATTTTGAAAGAATCCGATTTTAGGGAACACCTAAAAAACCACGATTGGAGCCAATATAAAGACCATTACGTAGCGCTTGCATGTTCTACGGATGCCATTATTCCTTCTTGGGCCTATATGCTAATTTCTACTTACGTTTTACCCTTTGCAAAAAAAATTGTGGCTGGGAATTTGCTCACTTTGGAAACTTCTATTTTTCAGGACATTATCGCACATCTTGATATTGAGAATTTTGCAGGAAAACCAGTAATTATCAAGGGCTGTTCTAACAAACCAATTCCTGAAACCGCCTATATTCAACTGATTGAAAAATTGCAACCGGTGGTAAAATCCATTATGTTTGGCGAAGCCTGCTCTACCGTACCGCTTTTCAAAAGCAACAATTAATTCTCCTTTTATTTTTCGGTAAGGTCTTGATTTACTAACTTTAAGTAAATAATAAATCAATTTAGATGAACCGAGCCATATCAAATTTTGATACTTATAGGAATGATTAATGGCGAACAGCAGCTGTTACCAATAAAACAATAAAATGTAAACAGATGAAAAAAGTAATCATATTTGCGACAATTGCCTTAAGTTGCACTTTCGCTTTTTCACAAGAAAAAGAAGCAACAAAAGAAGGCTGGCACAAATCGGGAAACATCATATTATTGTTTAACCAATCTGCTTTTTCCGATTGGGTTACTGGTGGTGAAAACACTATCGCAGGAAATTTAGGAGTGAATTACGATTTTAATTATTTAAAAGGCGCTATCACTTGGGACAATAAAATACAGGCTTCCTACGGGCTGACCAAAAGCAAAAACAGCGAATTTGAGAAAAAAAACGACGACCGTTTTGAGTTTAATTCGCTGATTGGCAAAAAAGCAAAAGGCGATTGGTATTATTCGGCTTTCTTAAACTTTAAAACCCAGTTTACTAAAGGCTATGTTTACGCAAAAGATATCGCAGGAAAGGAAATAAGGACACAATACACCAATATTATGTCGCCCGCAAACCTCACTTTTGGACCTGGAATGCTTTGGAAAAAATCGGATGATTTAAAATTCAATTTTGCGCCCTTAACTTCAAAAGTAATTTTTGTTGATAAAGATTTTACGCTGCCAAATGATGCTTATTTTGGTGTTGAGGAAGGTGAAAGCACCAAATATGAATTGGGATTTTATGCCTCGAGCTATGTTAAATTGGGTTTAATGGAAAACGTTTCGATGGAAAATATCCTGAATTTATACAGCAATTATTTGGAAGATCCACAAAATGTGGATATAGATTATACCATGAATCTGGTGATGAAAATAAACAAATATTTATCAGCCAATCTAACCTTCCAAACCATTTATGACGACAATGCTTTTGAGGGGTTTCAAATGAGAGAAGTTTTTGGGTTAGGTGTAAATTATGGTTTTTAATTTTTTGACAAGCTAAAAAGGTTTGACAAGGCTGTAAATAACACACTTATTTTTAACCGCAAAGGTCGCTAGATTTTTTCGGATGGAACGCAAGGCGACTATTTTAAAATCTTGACACTTTGCGAACATTGCGTCTTCTTTGCGAGCATTGCGGTTAAACCGATTTTTAGACTGCTTTTTTTTTTAGCATTGAGATTTTACCCACTAACTTTCCTCCTCATATTCTTCGTACAACAAATCATTATAAGGAAAACGCGTGATGTGAATTTTTTTTACTTCTTCAAAAATCTTTTCCTTAAAGGCTTCCATATTCTCTTTGCTCAATGCAGAAATAAACACGCAATTGTTGTTGAGCCTGTTCATCCAGGTTTTTTTCCATTCATCTAAAGAAAAGTGAATTTCAGTTTTTTCTGTGACTAAATCATCGGCATCAATTGTTTGGTGCGTAAACGCATCAATTTTATTAAAAACGATAATAGCCGGTTTATCTGCACTTCCAATTTCGGCCAAAGTTTTGTTTACCGAAGCCATATGATCCTCAAAATTTGGGTGCGAAATATCTACCACATGAAGCAGCAAATCGGCTTCGCGAACCTCATCCAGGGTAGATTTAAATGATTCTATCAATTGTGTAGGCAATTTTCTGATAAAGCCAACGGTGTCTGTTAATAAAAACGGCAGATTTTTAATCACCACTTTTCTAACGGTAGTATCTAAGGTGGCGAATAATTTATTTTCGGCAAAAACATCGCTTTTGCTCACCACATTCATCAAGGTTGATTTTCCTACGTTGGTATAACCCACCAAAGCAACCCGCACCAATTTACCGCGATTTTTACGCTGAACTGCCATTTGTTTGTCCACAATCTCCAGCTTTTTTTTCAGCAAGGAAATTTTGTCCCTAATAATTCGACGGTCGGTTTCAATTTCCGTTTCACCAGGACCACGCAATCCGATTCCCCCTTTTTGACGTTCCAAGTGCGTCCAAAGCCGGGTCAAGCGCGGTAATAAATATTGACATTGTGCCAGCTCAACCTGCGTTCTCGCATAGCTTGTTTGCGCTCTTGATGCAAAAATATCGAGAATTAAATTGGTTCTGTCCAATACTTTGATGTTTAGCACTTTTTCAATATTACGCAGTTGTGACGACTTTAATTCATCATCAAAAATAACCGTCCCGATATTGTTGGCTTCAATATATTGGCGTACATCGTCTAATTTACCTGTTCCTATAAACGTTTTTGGATTGGGTGTATCTAACTTTTGGACAAATCTTTTTACTGCAATTCCGCCAGCGGTGAGCGTTAAGAATTCCAGTTCATCTAAATATTCATTGCATTTCTCCTCATTTTGATATTGTGTAATCAATCCTATCAAAACTACTTTTTCTATATTATCCTCTATAATTTCAGTCATAATTAAAACAGCGGTCAGCTATATTTATATTAAAAAATTGAAACAGAAATAGTTTCTGCCAATTTTATATCTTTTTGTTTAATAGGCAAAGATACAAATTACCAAGTTTAATTTTGATGTTGTGTTGTGTGCTTTTATTTAATTTGATTGCGAGTTTTAACAAAAAAAGTAAGCGTAAATCATAAATTTTAACCCGATTTCTCTCGCAATCAAAATTTATTGTAATTTGCGGCCGGTTTTTATCAGACAAAATTTATAAAAGCCAAAGAAACTTTATACTGAATAAAATCCATGAAAACTTTTTCAATAACGGAAATCAACAAGCTCTTAAAGGGTACTTTGGTTGGAGATACCAGCCAACAAATAAGCGGGCCAGAACAATTGGAGAAGGCCGATACCAACCATATTTCATTTATAGGAAGTAAAAAATATGTCCGTTTGTGGGAAGCCTCAAAAGCCTGTGCAGCTATTGTGAATGAAAATTTGGATTTTGAACCCGGCGAAAACCGCGCCTTGATAAAAGTAAAAAATGCCGATTTGGCGATGGCTCGATTGCTGGAAGTTTTCAGTCCGGATTCTCCACTATTTGCAGAAGAAATTCACGCGGCTGCTGTTATTCATGCTACCGCAACCATTGGAAAAAACTGTAAAATTGGCGCAAATTGTTATATTGGAAAAAACGTGGTGTTGGGCGATGGTGTTATTTTGTATCCAAATGTGAGTATTTTTGATGAAACCTACATTGGAAACGGGACTGTTATTTGGTCCGGAACCGTGATTAGGGAACGAAGTGAAATTGGCAGTTTTTGTATTTTTCATCCCAACGTTAGCATTGGCGGGGACGGATTTGGTTATTGTGCCAGCGAAGATGGCCGAGGTTTGGTCAAAATTCCACATATTGGAAATGTGGTTATTGGAAATTACGTGGAAATAGGCTCAAATTCATGTGTGGATCGCGGCAAGTTTAGCGCAACACAAATTGGAGACGGCTGTAAAATTGACAATCTGGTACAAATTGGGCATAACAGCATCCTAGGTCGCTATTGTATTATGGCCGGTCACAGCGGTTTGGCTGGTTCCGTTACACTTGGTGACGGTGTTGCAATTGGCGGAAGCGCTTCCATTAAAGACCATGTCACCATTCATTCTGGTGCCGTGATTGCAGGGGGTTCAGGTGTTATAAGTGATGTTGCTGCAGGGAAAACGGTCTTGGGCTATCCAGCACAAGATTCAAGAGAAATGCTGAAACAATGGGTTGCATTGAGGAAACTTGTGCAGTAGGAAGTTAAAAACTGGTTTTCTATATAATAACTGCTTAAGAAGTGTAATTACTTTTTTCCAATAGTGCGGATTTGCAAGCCGCGCTGTATTTATCTCCGCGAAATCCTCATTATCTATACGCTATTTTTATCATCGCTATATTTCATCAAAAAATTAATCCCGATAGCGCGGATTTGCAATCCGTGCCACGCAATCAATATTTGAATAAATCTAACAGAATCACATCCAAATCATTATCTAAATCAGCGTAATTTCGTGCTGAACTAAAATAATAATCTTCTGCTAATGAAACAATTTTATCTTTCACGGGATTATTATGGATATAATTTAATTTTTGTTTTATGAACCAGTTTGTCTCTAGCAATTCTGCATGATATCCATTTTGCCATACTTTATATTTTTGTTCTCTTTTTAAATGTCCACAAGCCTTTTGAAAATAATTAAGCATCCATTCTTTTCTGCTTTCTGGTTCATATATTATGGTTTCAATTATTTTTTTCGAGGTGAATTTTTTGAAATCCCTCATCACATCAGACAAAATAAAACCATTGGTTGCTTTGCATAATATATGAATATGGCTACTCATAATGCAATAAGCGTAAATTTCTAAACCCTTATTTTCTTGGCAATAAGCAAGTGCATTTATAATATTATACTTTTGGTTTAATCTTGTAAAAACATCTACCCAGCCAACAGTTGTGACAGTAATAAAAAAGGCGCCTTCAGTTGTTGTTGCTTTGTATTTTGTTGACATTTTATCTTCTTTTTTAATGAAAAACTACAATTTTAATGGTGTTAAATTTTATTGACTGTTTTGTTTCCTGTATTTGCGGGCACGGATTGCAAATCCGCGCTATCTTCATCGTTGCTATCGTCGTTACATTTTACCAAAAAATTACTGCATCACCGAACTCTCGGGCTAAGGTTTTTTCTATTGCCAACATTAAAAATTAACTATTTACCTAACTCTCGGATTAAAATTGTCGGGTGCATTTTGCGGTGTGCTAGGGTTTGTTATTAAATTATTTGAAGCAGCTGAATAAATGGTCCATTCGCTGATGGTAAATATTGGATTTGGTTCAGAAATCGTAGAATTCCGTACTGCCCTACCATCCAAATATTCCCAATTTGTGCCAGTTCCATCTTGACCTACAACACCAAAAACATCAACCCTAGCGCCAGTATTGTTTATCAATTCATAAACATCATCGCCGTTTCCAGAAATATAGCTTGTCTCAATATCTGGAGTATCATCAAACAATATTTTATAATCAGTACTGGCAATAATGGCAAATCCGCCTGCAGGAATTACAATTCCCGTTAACGCC
This sequence comes from Lutibacter sp., assembly GCA_027449025.1. Taxonomy (GTDB): domain Bacteria; phylum Bacteroidota; class Bacteroidia; order Flavobacteriales; family Flavobacteriaceae; genus Lutibacter. The sequence goes on from DAIDMK010000034.1 coordinate 6,645, forward strand.
AATGGTGTGCTGGATACAGTGGTGGCGCCATTTAAATATTTATTCAGTTTCCAGCCTGTTAAATTCACTTCCCCGTTTCCAGCATTGTAAAGTTCTACAAATCGTGCCGAAACATTGTTTTTTGGATCTGCAACCTCGGTAATCATAATTTTTGGGACAAAAGCCAGACAAGTTTCATGCGCTTCCAAAAACTGCACGTCAGCAGCCTTTCGTAGTTCAAGAACATTGCTTAATACGCCTGTGATGTTTCCTTTTCCCTGTGGAAATAAATCGTTGGCGAAAGTGGCTTTTCCGTTGGTAAAAACCGATAGTTTTGTGGATACATTGCAGGTTTCCAACGTTCGAAATCCGTTGTTGGTGCCGCTAAAATAGGTGAATGCCGAACCCAACTCATTTTGTACCAATTGTACATTTTTTACCTTTACCAAAATGTTTTCAAAAACTGGATTTACAACATCATTAATTGAAATTTCTTTTGGAATTATGGTGAAATTTTCGCCGCTATTGTAAATGAAATCGGCGATTTGCGTTTCTGCAATTTCGGTAATTGCGGTTCCTTTTGGAAAACCGATAGTTAAAATGCCGTCTTTTTTTGTCATATACAGTTTGTTCAGCTTCACAAAAACCTTATCGCCAGGTTTGTATTGTTCAAAAATACCAGTTTTGCCTATTAAAAACTGAATACCAGCGGTTGCATTTTCAACCACATCCTGAATCACTAATTTTTTCTCAAAACTGCCCTGTTCATCGCTTGAAACCACATAGCCTTCCATTACATAATTGTTGCTTATCCCAAATTCAACCATACTTCCTTTATACATTTCCTTCACCGATTTCAAAGCAATATTCGGCTGAAAAGAATCAGACTCATCACAACGGATTTCAGTGAATTTCACATCATCGGTATCGCGCAAATACAACTGAAAATCATCATAATAATTGCTAAAAATAGCCACAACACTTCCTTTTCCCTCTGGCAATAGATTGTTTTTAAAACTGGCATAACCGCTGTTTCTAAGGATAATTTCCTCTAAAAAATTACAGGAATTGTCAACACCCTGCAGCACGCGATTTACCGTGGCGGTATTGTCAATATTCCCATAAGATTTCCCCAAATCGCTAGCTTTAAACTGCACGTTTTCAATTTCTATAAGCATTTCTAACATTTGCTTATTCAAATCTGAAATCGCTACTTTTTTGGGAATAATTTCTACAACTTCGCAGGAACGCACAATATATTTGTTGAGTTCTGAACCTAAAATACCTTCCAAACCATCTCCGGTTGCTACGCCAATTTGCACGCTTCCAAAACTGTATCCAACCGCCAGCCCTTTTAACCTTACATAAATTTTCCGCCCAATATTGTATTTGGTATAAATATTTGTTTGGTTGATGGAAATTTTAATGGCTGCTGTCGGATTCTCTGGCTTATCTTGTATGGAAATTGATTTATATATATTTCCGGATTTGTCGCTGGAAACTACATAACCTTCAATAATTACATCAGTTTCAATAATTTTTGCACCGCCAAATGTGTACATTTCTTTTACCTGCTGAATGCTGTTTGTTGCAGTAAGTTGAGGTTCGGTACAATCAACATTCGGCGTTTCAAAATCCCCATCCTTTACGCAGCTCATCAAGAAGAAAATTAAAATTAATAGGAGAAATTTTGTTGATTTTTGTGTTATTTTTTTCATAGCGATAATTTTTAAAATCTTAGATATAAATTTAGATAATAGGAAGTTTTTCCACCGTACCAATATTTTGGTCCAAAAATGGGTTTTTCCAGTTGTTTGTCTTGTTTTAGTTCGGGATAATTGGATTTCCGCGATTGCTCAAATCCGCCCGTTTTAAAAAGTTCACCCAAAATATTGTTGATTCCCATAAAAAACCCAAGATAATAGCCATTAATTTTCCACGATTTTCCACCAACGGCATTCACCAATAAAGTTGGGTCAAATTTTTCTTGCTTTAACAAGTGATCAACCTGATCTTGGGTGACTTGGAGGCCGGTTTCATCATCCAAAAAAGGCACACCGTCAGAATCGAGATAAAAATTATTGGTTCTTAGTAAAGGAGAAATATCCAGGTAATTGTTGGTCAAATAATTGGCGTTTATCTGGAAAAACCAAAAAGCAGGATCGCGATATTCAAAAGTGAAGGAATAGGCACGTTGCGGCGTTCCGGATAAATGGTAATTTTTTAAATAAGCCGTTCCGAAATTGCTGTTTAAGTCTGAAAAACTCTCAGAAATCAAATACAACTGCGGATTGTTGCTATAGGTAAATTGTCCAACCGAACCAGCCGCCATCAATTTTACGGTGGGTAAAACTTGATATTCAAAACTTAATTCGGCACCCATATTTTTTTTATCTACGCCGGTAATAATTTCATTCACAAAATCGGCCTGGTCGCCCAACAAGCCTTCCGCAAAAAAGAAGGAAGTTTCAATGGCGTCACTAAATCTTGTGTAATAAGCCGTTAATCGCGACTGGATTTTTGGCGCCCGAAAAACATAACTCACATCACCCGTTACGATTTTCTCGCTCGTTAAATCGGGTGTGGTACTGTTATTGACCCGCGAATTGGAAAATGCGGTTTTAATGGTGGGCGCATTTGTAGTGTAAGCACCGTTTAAAGTAACCAAATGTCGCCCCGTAATTTTATAGGTGGCGCCCCCTTTTATGCCGAAATCCATAAAATTTTGTTTTTCTCCTTTTCCGAAGGAATTTTCAAAATAAGTGCCATTGTTAAACAAGCCTTCCCGCTGATAATTGGTGCTTTTTGCGTTCATTCCCAAAAAATAATCGAAATTTCTTTGCGTGCCTTGTACTTGCCAAAAAGCGCTCGTTGTAAAAGCATTCACATTATAATTATATTGAAATGTATCCCCTGCAACAACGGTTCGGTTCGGATTGTTTAAATCATTTTGTTGCGCATCGCCAAGCGCATATTGGTCTAAATCCACAAACCCATTTCCACCCAACAAATCCAGCATATTCGCATAATTTTTAGATTTTAAATTTTTGAAGTTAACCCCTCCGCTGAAGTTTAAATTCTCCGTAAATTTTGTGTTTATCAATGATTTTGCTGAAAATTGTGTATCATCAACCCTGTCTTCATACAAATAATACAGAGAATTTCCGTTATCAACATTTACCTGATACAATTCATTCCATTTTATTTGCCCGTTTTTTAAAAATTCCTGTTCGGTTAAATATGCATTCGCATAATCGGGACTGTCGGGAAACCTCAAAAAATTGCTCGGTAAATTTTTCCAATAAGTTGGGTCGGGATTTGGTGCGTTAAAATAACCCAATCGGCTGTTGCCTATATGACCAAACTGATAAGCCAAAGTTGATGTTATCTTGGTGTTTTCACGCTCATAGAAATGGCTTAGCATCAACACAGGTTCAAAAACTTCCTTAATTCTTGAGTTTCTTTTGTCGCCTTCCTGATTTCCCCAATAGGCATTGTACTGATAGCCTTTTAAATCGTAAACTTCTTGGGTGTTTGGTGACGATTTTCCGCGCTTGTTGGGCGTGGCAAAAGCAGTAAAATTTAAACTATGCTTTTTGTTGAACCTTTTTTCCGCAGCCAAAAAACCCGACCAGGCATTGTATGAAGTTCCTTCAACATAACCTTCCTGTGCCGTTCTGCGAGATCCTGAAACCACAAAAGCCCAGTCGTTTTTGTTCCACCCCGAAGCATAAGTGGCCATTGCGCGGCCTGTATAACTTTTATTGGTTGAAGAAACCGAAATTTTTTTCACCTTCTGATAATCCGAAGCCCTTGTGCTGAAATTTGTGGCGCCCAAAATGCCGCCAAATGTGTGGTCGGAAGCCGCAATCCCGTTGGAGAATTCCTGATTTCGAAAAGCATCGTTCAAGCCCCCCCAATCGCTCCATTGCGGACGGCCATCGTACAATTTATTCATTTCAATGCCGTTGATGGCAATGGTTCCGTAGCTGGAATCGTAGCCGCGAACTTTAAACCAGGCCTGACTGAAATTGAATGCCGCTGCCTGCAAATAAGCGTCTTTGGATGACTGAAACAATCCGGCAATATAATCGGAGGTTTTCCCTTCTTCATCCAACAAATCCTCATCTGTTAAAACAATAAGGCTCGTTTCATACTTTTCAATAATGGCTTTTTGTAGAAATACAGTTCCTAAATCATAAGGTTTGTTTTCAAGAATATTAATAGGCAAATCTTGCCCTTCAAAATCTTCAAACTGAAGTTGAAGCGTATAATTTCCAACAGGAATATTTTCAAGGATAAATTCTCCTTTTAAATTCGTTTCTGCCAAAATATTAAGAGCCGAAATTTTTAGGGAAACACCTGTTAAAGGTTCTTCTGAAGTGGCTTCAACAACTTTTCCGCGGATAGAAGCAAGCGTTTGTGCAGCTGAATTTTGAATATACAAAACACACACAATAGTGGCGACAACAATTATTTTCATAGACAATTTTTTATGAAAGTAATAAATTTTTTAATATCATCAATAAAATGAAAAAAAATAATTGCGCCATCTTGTTGAAAAATAGCATCCTGCCAAGTAAATCGATCGTGATTTGTGTTTATCTTAGTCGCTTAAAAAAATGCTATGAAACAACTTTCACTTCTTGTACTGTTTATTTTGACTGTGGTTCAGCCAATTTTCAGCCAAAAAACATACGACATCAAAACCATCGCTTTTTACAATTTGGAAAACCTTTTTGATATTGTTGACGACACCCTAAAACTTGACGAATCCAGTCCGATTATGGCCATTAAAGAAAACAGGGCAGCCATTTATCAGCAGAAACTGAACAATATGGCAAAAGTACTTTCAGAAATCGGTACAGATGAAGCCAAAAACAGTCCGGTAATTATTGGCGTTGCCGAAATTGAAAATCATGGTGTGTTGGAAGATTTGGTAAACACTTCCTTTTTAAAGGACAAACAATATGGCATTATTCATTACGATTCTCCCGATATCAGAGGGATTGACGTGGGTTTTTTATATCAAACAAACCATTTTAAACCCATTTATCATGAAGCTTTTGAATTGCGTTTATGGGACAATGAAGGTCATAGAATTTTCACCCGAGACCAGTTGTTGGTTTCCGGCTATTTAGGCGATGAGCTTATACATATTATTGTAAATCATTGGCCATCAAGACTTGGTGGCGAAGCAAAAAGTCGTCCCAACAGAGAAAAAGCAGCGTTTTTAAACACCCAAATCATCGCTAAAATAAAAGAAACCGACCCAAATCCGAAAATCATTATTATGGGCGATTTAAATGACGACCCCAACAACAGCAGCTTAAAAAATATCTTAAAAACCAAAGGCAAAAAATCTGATATAATAGATGGCGACATTTTCAATCCTATGGAAGAAATGTTCAAACACGGCCAAAATACCTTGGCTTACAGAGACAACATCAACCTGTTCGACCAAATTATGTTTACCTCGCCCTTGCTAACCACCACCAAAGATTATTCTACCTATAAAATGTATAAAACGGCCATTTTTAAACCGCAATATTTGACCACGCAAACCGGAAAATACAAGGGGTATCCGTTCAGAAGTTTTGGAAACGGCGGCTTTACCGGCGGATACAGCGACCATTATCCCGTTTATTTGTACTTGATAAAGGAGGCCTTTTAAGTTTTTTATCTAAAGTATTAGATTGAAAGTTAAATGGTTATATAATTTTCATTCTTAATTTTTAATTAAAACTCGGGCGTTTCCCCCCCCCCCGAAAAGGCGAGCGGGGCGCGCTATTCGCTAAATCTTTTTTTCCATTTCATTTCAAAAAAGGATAAGTTTATCCTGAGCGGAACCGAAGGGCTGCTAACGCTAACGCTAATAGGATTACTATTTATAATCGTTATTTCTTTTCATAAATAGCGAATAATTATAAATTCACGCACAGAAATGACAATTAAAATCGATAAATTTGTCGATTAAGTTCATAAAACCCAAATAATAGAAATTATGCATAAAATAGCACTATCTTTTTTATTTTCATTTGCATTTTTTGTGATGTCGGCCCAAGAGGTGATGACTCCCGAAAAGCTGCTGCAAATCAACAAAGTATCAGGAAAAGGTTTGACCAAAGATGGTAACAATCTTATTTACAGCATTTCAAAGTATTCGCTCGAAAAAAACAGTACTGCAACAATATTGTATCAAATGCCAATTGCTGGCGGAGAAGCCCAAATAATCACCGACTATAAAACGCTAATAGCCGATAAAAGCATTTCGCCCGATGGCAAATACAAAATATCAACTGCGGAAGTAAAACTAAAAAACGTTACCGGAAAAGATTTTTATCCAGAAGTTTCCAGTTCAAATGTGCAAATTTATGACGAACTCAATTATCGCCATTGGGATACTTGGGAAGATGGCACTTACAGCCATATTATGTATCAACCTGTTGCGGAAAATGATGCTGAACCAATCGACATTATGGCTGCAGAACCTTTCGACAGTCCGCAAAAACCATTTGGCGGCTCTGAAGATTATTTATGGAGTCCAGATAGTAAAAACATATTATATGTGGCTAAAAAATTAAGTGGTGCAGCTTATGCGTCCAGCACCAATACCGATATTTACCAATACAATCTGGAATCAAAAACCACCACAAACTTAACTTCAGAAAACAAAGGTTACGATACAGACCCAGTTTTTTCATCAAAAGGTCAATTGGCCTGGTTACAAATGAAAAGAGATGGTTATGAGTCTGATAAAAAAGACATCATTGTCAGTATAAATGGCCTAACTTTCAATCTAACTGCCAACTGGGATGGTACGGTTGATAGTTTTGTTTGGAATGATACTGGAGATAAAATTTATTTTGTTGCCCCAGTTTTGGGAACGGTACAATTATTTGAAATCGGAATTCCTACATCTCCAAAAAAAACCAGTCCGCTAAAACAAATTACAAACGGACAATTTGATGTTCACGGTATAGTAGGACAATCAAAACAAACGATTGTGGTGAGCCGAAGAGATATGAATCATGCTTCTGAGTTATATTCTGTGAATTTAAAAGACGGAAAAATGACCCAATTAACCCATTCCAACGATGATTTTTACAAAACCATTACGTTGAGTAAGGTTGAAAAAAGAATGGTTAAAACAACCGACGGTAAAGATATGCTGACCTGGGTTATTTATCCGCCAAACTTTGATGCATCAAAAAAATATCCAACAATTTTATATTGCCAAGGCGGACCACAAGGTGCTTTAAGCCAAATTTATTCGCTGCGATGGAATTTTCAATTGATGGCTGCAAATGGTTATATTATTGTTGCGCCAAACAGAAGAGGAATGCCAGGTTATGGGGTGGAATGGAATGAGCAAATCAGCAAGGATTACGGCGGACAAAATATGCAGGATTATTTATCTGCCATTGATGAATTGGCCAAAGAACCTTTTGTTGATGAAACTCGTTTGGGTGCTATTGGCGCCAGTTATGGCGGTTATTCTGTGTTTTATTTGGCTGGAATTCATGAAGGAAGATTCAAAAGCTTTATTTCTCACGACGGTATTTTCAACTGGAGAAGTATGTACGGAACCACTGAAGAACTGTTTTTTGTGAATTGGGATTTGGGTGGCGCTTATTGGGATATAAACAATGCTGATGCACAAAAAGCCTATAATGAATTCAACCCGGCAGAAAAAGTTGACCAATGGAATACACCAATTATGATTATTCAAGGCGGTAAAGATTTCAGGGTGCCAATTGGGCAAGGTTTGGAAGCTTTTCAGGCAGCACAGTTGCAAGGAATCAAAAGTAAATTGTTGTATTTCCCAGAAGAAAATCATTGGATTTTAGACAATCAAAACAGCTTGGTTTGGCAACGGGAATTTTTCAAATGGTTGAAAGAAACCTTGTAAACCAAAAAACAAATTATAAAAAAACAGGTAGCGAATTTTTTCGCTACCTGTTTTTTTTTAACTTTTAACTTTCTACTTTTTAACCAATCAATTTATTAGCAATTAGGTACTCTGCAATTTGTATGGTATTTGTTGCGGCACCTTTGCGAAGGTTATCGGCCACAATCCACATATTTAAAGTATTTGGCTGCGATTCGTCTCTTCTTATTCTGCCAACGAAAACTTCATCTTTATTATGTGCATAAATTGGCATCGGGTAGGTATTGGTATCTAAATTGTCCTTAACGATAACGCCAGAAGTTTCACTTAACAATTTGCGCACTTCGCTCAAGTCAAAATCCTTTTCAAACTGAACGTTTACAGCTTCTGAATGCCCGCCGGAAGTTGGAATACGAACAGCGGTTGCGGTAACGGTAAAAGAATCGTCATTTAATATTTTTTTAGGCTCTTTCACCAATTTCATTTCTTCTTTGGTATAGCCGTTTTCTAAAAACACATCACACTGCGGAATGGCGTTTCTGTTAATTGGATAATGATATGCCATTTCGCCTTTGATGCCTTTCGATTCGTTTTCAAGTTGTTGTACTGCTTTTACACCCGTTCCGGAAACAGATTGGTAGGTTGAAATTACCACGCGTTTCATGTGGTATTTTTTATGCAAAGGGGCCAAGGCCATCACCAATTGAATGGTTGAGCAGTTTGGGTTTGCAATAATTTTATCTTCTTTGGTTAATTCGTTGCCATTAATTTCAGGAACTATCAATTTTTTAGTTGGATCCATTCTCCAGGCAGAAGAATTGTCAACAACCGTAGTTCCAACTTCAGCAAATTTTGGTGCCCATATTTCAGAAGTGGTTCCGCCTGCTGAAAATAAAGCAATATCAGGGTGCGCATCAACAGCATCCTGCATACCAATAATGGTATATTTTTTTCCTTTATATTCCATTTGCTTGCCTACAGAACGTTCTGAGGCCACCAACAACAATTCCGTAATTGGGAAATTTCTTTCCGCCAACACTTGCAACATCACGTTTCCTACCATTCCGGTAGCGCCTACAACAGCTACTTTCATCTGTTTAAATTTTATTTTTTTGCGGTAACAGATGCTGTTCGCCATTAATTATTCCTTTGCATATCAAAATTTGTTGTGCTCGTTTCATCTATTTATTTTTTAATTTTTATACAGATGCAAATTTTATAAAAAAATGTAAGAAACAAGCCTAAATTATTGGAAATTAACAGATAAATATTTTTTTGTTAAAAAAATGATAAAAGATATGTAACTGAGATATTTATTATAAAAAATGTAATTTTGCAAAAAATCAGAAACAGCATGACTACTACAGGAAAAATTGAATTGATGGCTCCAGCCGGAAGTTTTGAATCGTTGCAGGCCGCATTGGATAATGGCGCCGATTCAATTTACTTTGGTGTTGAGCAGTTAAATATGCGCGCAAGGGCTTCCATAAATTTCACGATGGATGATTTGAAAGAAATTTCAGCGCGTTGCAAAGCAAAAAATGTTAGAACGTATCTTACGTTAAATACCATAATTTACGACCACGATTTAACTGTTGTCAAAACCTTGCTTCAAAAAGCAAAGGAGGCAGATATTACAGCGGTTATTGCCATGGATCAGGCGGTTATTGCTTCGGCGAGGGCTATTGGAATGGAAGTTCATATTTCAACCCAAATAAATGTCACAAATATTGAAACGGCGAAATTTTATGCCATGTTTGCCGATACCATGGTGTTGAGCCGCGAATTGAGCTTGCGCCAGGTTAAAAAAATTACCGAGCAAATTGTAAAAGATGATGTGCGCGGACCTTCCGGAAATTTATTGGAAATTGAAATTTTTGGACACGGAGCATTGTGTATGGCCGTTTCAGGAAAATGTTATATGAGTTTGCATTCTACCAATTCATCAGCAAACAGGGGTGCCTGTAAACAAAATTGTCGAAAAAAATATACGGTAATTGATCAGGAAACTGGATTTGAAATGGAATTGGACAATGAGTATATTATGTCTCCAAAAGATTTGTGTACCATTGATTTTTTAGACCAGATTTCGGATGCCGGTGTAAAAGTTTTGAAAATTGAAGGAAGGGGAAGAGCTCCTGAATATGTGGCAAATGTGATTAAATGTTACCGCGATGCCATTGATAGTATTGAAGCTGGAACTTACAGCAAAGAAAAAGTAATTTCCTGGATGCTGGAATTGGAAAAAGTGTACAATCGCGGATTTTGGAGCGGGTATTATTTAGGACAAAAATTAGGGGAATGGAGCAATGGTTCGGGTAGCCAAGCCACACAAAAAAAGGTGTATGTAGGTAAAGGAATGCATTATTTTCCCAAAACCAACATTGCCGAATTTAAAATTGAAGCCTATGAAATTTCCGTTGGCGATACCATTTTAATTACCGGCCCAACCACTGGAGCCAAGGAAATGGAAGTCACCCAAATGTTTATAAATGACGTTGCAGGAGAAAAAGCCCAAAAAGGAGATTCCTGTACTTTTAAAATTGATTTTAGAATTCGTCCATCGGATAAATTGTATAAAATTGTTCCTATGAATGCGGAAGTTGGAAGTGCCATTGTTGAGGTTGGCTAAAAAAGAAAAGTTGAAAGCCTGTCTGGCAGGCAGTTCGTAGATAAATTAAATTTGAAAAGGCAAAAATGAATGTAGAGACAGCTCGCGAGCTGTCTGTACTGTGTATGTTAAAAGATCAAAATCAAAAATCATAATTCATAATTTGGAAATAAAGGATGGTAATTATCACATTGCAAAGGGCCAAGTGCATAGGCTGTAATTACTGTGTAGAACAGGCCGCTGCCCAGTTCCAAATGTCGAAAAAAGACGGAAAAGCAGTGTTGCTTCATTCAACAGAAAAAAGGGGTTTTTACACATTAAAATCGGCTGATATGGGCATTTTAGAAACGGTCACAAAAGCCAAGGAAGCCTGTCCGGTAAAAATTATTGATGTAAAACAAACATAGTCCCATTTTTTATCTTTTTAAGGTTGATAAATTAATTATATCTTTACAAATTAGTGAAGTCCGTAAAGTTGATTCTCAGTTTTACAAATAATATAAAAATATAAAAATATATGAGCTGTAATAGTTGCTCTTCAGATATAAGTACCGTGCCGAAAGGCTGCAAAAGCAATGGAAATTGCGCCGACGGAGGTTGTGAAAAACTCTCTGTTTTCGACTGGTTGGCAAACATGTCATTGCCAACGGGCCAAAAACCACTGAATATTGTTGAGGTTCGATTTAAAAATGGAAGAAAACATTTTTATCGCAATGTTGACAACCTACCAATTTCCATTGGCGATATTATTGCGGTGGAAGGAAGTCCGGGTCATGACATTGGAACGGTTTCGCTCACTGGCGAACTGATAAAAATTCAGATGAAGAAAAAGGGTGTTGGCTTTGACAGTGAAGAAGTAAAAAAAATATATAGAAAAGCCACCCAAAAAGACATCGATATTTGGAAAGCTGCCCGAGAAAAGGAATATGAAACCCAATATAAAGGAAGAGAAATTTTGGGCAGGCTGGGCTTGAAAATGAAACTTTCTGATGTTGAATACCAAGGTGACGGCAACAAAGCCACTTTTTATTATACAGCCGATGACCGTGTAGATTTTCGTCAATTAATTAGGGATTTGGCAAGCACGTTTAGCATTCGGGTTGAAATGAAACAAGTGGGGTTACGGCAAGAAGCGGCTCGACTAGGAGGTGTAGGTTCCTGCGGAAGGGAATTGTGCTGTTCAACCTGGTTAACTGATTTAAGAAAAGTGAACACCACCGCGGCGCGCTATCAGCAATTGTCCTTAAATCCGCAAAAATTAGCCGGTCAATGCGGAAAATTAAAATGCTGTTTAAATTATGAATTAGACACTTATTTAGATGCATTATCCGATTTTCCACGACAAGATACCGTGTTAAAAACGAAAAAGGGGGAAGCTGTTTTTATTAAAATGGATATTTTTAAAAGACTTTTATGGTACACCTATAAAGATGACAGAAACAAGTGGTATAAATTAACCGTAGAAAATGTTAAAGAAATTATAGATTTAAATAAAGCCAACAAACCTGTTGCCTCTTTGGAAGATTATGAATTTGAATTGTTGGTAGAAGATGCAGCAGAATTTGAGGATGTTGTAGGGCAAGACAGCTTAACGCGTTTTGATATCCCAAAAAGAAAAAACAGGAACAAAAAGAAACCTAAAAATTTACAGACAACACCGCAAAACAAACAAAGTAGCAACAATCAAAAAAACAAAAAACAAAGACCTCTAAACAGAAGTGCAAACCCAAAAAAAAATAGATAAACTGCTAAGTTTAGCGGCCATAACTTTTCTGTTGTTTTCATGCAACTCAAATGCCGTTTTTGATCGATATATCCCTATTGAGAACCAACAATGGCATTCTGATAAGGGAATTGATTTTATTGTGAACAATTCAGATACTATTTCAACAAATAATGTGTTTATCAATATTAGAAATAATAAGAATTATGAATTTAGTTCTTTGTTTTTAATTGCCAAACTTGAATTACCTAACGGTTATAAAGTGATAGATACTTTGGAATATGAAATGACAGATGATAAGGGAAACTGGTTGGGAACCGGATTTACGGATCTTAAAGAAAACAAACTGTTTTATAAAGAGCATGTTGTTTTCTCTGAAATGGGTGCATATAAATTTAGTATTCGGCATGCAACCCGAGGCATCAATGATATTCAGGGAAAAAATCCTTTAAAAGGTATTATGGATGTTGGGTTAAGAATTGAAAAAATACAAAAATGACAAAAAAAGCAATAAATAATAATCAATTTTCGAAGTATATAAAATGGTTCTGGATGACATTCATTGGGGGTGTTTTATTCATAATCCTGGTGTTTTTACTGGCTTCTTTTGGTGCATTTGGGGCGCTTCCTTCTTTTGAGGAATTAGAAAATCCCGAAAACAACACAGCTTCAGAAGTAATTTCTATTGATGGGAATACGTTGGGGAAATATGCTTATGAAAACAGAACACCTGTAAAATTTAAGGAACTTCCAGAAAATTTAATCAATGCCTTAATTGCCACAGAGGACGAACGTTTTTATGAACATTCAGGAATTGATTTTAGAGCCTCTATTCGTGCGGTGGTGATGTTGGGAAGCGAGGGTGGCGGAAGTACCATTACCCAGCAATTGGCCAAACTTTTGTTTCACGGGGAAGGATCCAGAAATATTGTTGAAAGGATTTTACAAAAAGTAAAGGAATATGTGATTGCTGTTCGTTTAGAGCGTCAATATACCAAACAGGAAATTTTAACAATGTACTTAAATAAGTACGATTTTTTGAATTTGGCAGTGGGTATTCGTTCCGCTTCGCGAATTTATTTTGGAAAAGAACCTATTGATTTAAAAGTGCCAGAGTCGGCTATGTTGGTTGGAATGTTAAAAAACGCTTCATATTTCAATCCCTTAAGAAAAGAAGAGCGCGTGAAAGAAAGGAGAAATGTCGTTTTAAGTCAAATGTATAAAAATGACTTTATTACAAAAACACAACGAGACACTTTTCAGGCGAGCCCTTTAAATATGAATGTACATAAAGAGGGACATAGCGATGGTTCAGCCACCTATTTTAGGGAATACCTACGTGATTTTATGAAAACCTGGGTAAAAAACAATCCCAAACCCGATGGTACTGATTATAATTTGCAGCGGGACGGACTTAAAATTTACGTGACCATTGATTCGCGTATGCAAAAATATGCCGAAGAAGCGATGTTAGAACATATGGCAAATTTGCAGCGCGTATTTTATAAAGAACAAAAACACAACAAAACAGCACCGTTTTACGATTTGGATGAAAATCAGGTTGCAAACACAATGGAACAAGCTATGAAACGTTCTGACCGTTGGATTCGTATGAGAAAAAATGGTGCTTCAGATAGTGAAATAAAAGCTTCATTTAAAGAAAAAACCAATATGAGTGTCTTTTCCTATAAAGGAGATGTAGACACTATTATGTCTCCATATGATTCCATAAAATACTACAAACATATTTTACGATCGGGATTGCTTTCGATTGAGCCGCAAACTGGTCACGTAAAAGCTTGGGTTGGAGGAGTCAATTACAAACACTTTCAATTTGATGCGGTAAAACAACAAAAACGTCAGGTAGGTTCTACCTTTAAACCATTTGTGTATGCTGCCGCCATCAATCAATTAAAATTGTCTCCGTGCTATAAATTGCCAAATACACCTTATACAATTCTGAAAGAAAAATATGATATGCCACAAGATTGGACACCGAAAAACGCTGACGATAAATATGGCGGGGAATTGACGATAAAACAAGCGTTGGGAGGTTCGGTAAATGTTATTACCGCAAAACTAATTGATATGGTGCATCCTAAAACGGTGGTCAATTTTGCACATAGTGTGGGGATTGAAAGCGAAATTCCAGAAGTGCCTTCAATAGCACTGGGAACTGTGGATTTATCATTATATGAAATGGTTGGGGCCTATGCAACTTTTGCAAACAAGGGTTTAAGGATTGAGCCTATGATATTGATGAGAATAGAAGATAAAAACGGATTGGTGTTGGAACAATTTATGCCAAATTCAAAAGAAGCAATAAGTGAGGAATCGGCCTATGTGATTACCAATTTGCTGGAAGGAGTAACGGAGGCAGGATCGGGTATTCGTTTAAGAACTAAAGGAGCTGCATATCCCGATAATATGGTTACAGGTTATCCTTACGGATTCACTAATCCAATCGCAGGAAAAACAGGGACTACACAAAATCAGTCCGATGGTTGGTTTATGGGTATTGTGCCCAATTTGGCAACTGGTGTTTGGGTTGGCGGAGAAGACAGGGCTGTGCATTTTGCTGGTTTGTCCAAAGGACAAGGCGCAACTATGGCATTGCCAATATGGGGATTATATTACAAAAAATTGTACGCAGATCCAACGTTGAATGTAAGCAAAGGAGCTTTTGAAAGACCTGCCGAATTAAGCATAGAAATAGATTGCAGAAAAGGTACTATAGATGAGAACAATGCTGATTTAAAATTAGACGAGGATCCTGAATTTTAAAAAGTTAAATTATGATAAATAAAGTAGTTAAAAATGCGCAGGACGCTTTAAAGGGCGCAGAAAACGGCATGACTTTTATGCTTGGCGGTTTTGGTTTATGCGGTATTCCTGAAAATTGTATTTCTGAATTGGTGAGATTAGGCGTTAATAATTTAACGTGTATTTCTAACAACGCGGGTGTTGATGATTTTGGATTGGGGCTTTTATTGAAAAAGCATCAAATTAAAAAAATGATTTCTTCCTATGTTGGAGAAAATGAAGAGTTTGAACGCCAAATGCTTTCGGGCGAATTGGATGTTGAATTGATTCCCCAGGGAACTTTAGCAGAACGTTGCAGAGCTACAGGCGCTGGGATTCCTGCATTTTACACACCTGCAGGATATGGAACAGAAGTGGCTGAAGGAAAAGAAACCAGAGAGTTTAACGGCAAAATGTATGTGCTGGAACAAGCTTTTGACCCTGAGTTTGCTTTTGTGAAGGCGTGGAAAGGCGATACCGCAGGAAATCTTATTTTTAAAGGAACTGCCCGTAATTTTAATCCGATGATGGCCATGGCAGGGAAAATTACCGTTGCCGAAGTTGAAGAATTGGTTGAAGCCGGTGAATTGGATCCAAACCAAATTCATACGCCAGGTATTTTTGTACAGCGTATTTTTCAGGGGAAAGATTATGAGAAGAGAATTGAACAACTTACAGTAACTCCAAAATCTTAAAACAATGGCTTTATCAAAACAAGAAATAGCACAAAGAATTGCCCAGGAATTACAAGATAAATGGTATGTAAATCTGGGAATTGGTATTCCAACCTTGGTAGCCAATTATATACCTAAAAACATAGATGTTGTATTTCAGTCGGAAAACGGAATGCTTGGAATGGGTACTTTCCCAATTGAAGGCGAAGAAGATGCCGATCTAATAAATGCGGGCAAACAAACGGTCACCATTTTAAAAGGCGGTTCATTGTTTGACTCGGCCATGAGCTTTTCGATGATTCGAGGGCAACACGTTCAACTAACTGTTTTAGGAGCGATGGAAGTTTCCCAAAACGGCGATATCGCGAACTGGAAAATCCCGGGAAAAATGGTAAAGGGCATGGGCGGTGCAATGGATTTGGTGGCTTCCGCAGAAAATATTATTGTAGCAATGATGCATACAGACAAAACTGGTCAGTCAAAATTATTAAAAAAATGTTCCTTGCCTTTAACAGGCGTGAATTGTGTTAAAAAAGTAGTGACAAATTTGGCTTATCTAGAAATTAAGAACGATGCATTTTATCTTATTGAAAGAGCTCCAGGCGTTTCTGTAGAAGAAATTATAGCCGCTACAGAAGGAACTTTAATTGTTGAAGGCGAAATTCCAGAGATGAAGTTTTAATTGAAAAGACGGAATTCCTTTTTTGAAATAATGAAGAAGAAATGAAACGAGCATAATAAATTTTGACACACTGAAGAATGGTTAATAGCGAACAGCATCTGTTACCGCTAAAAAATAGGATTTATACAGATGAAAATAATATCATACAATGTTAATGGAATTAGGGCTGCATTAAACAAAGGTTTTATTGAATGGCTGGTTGCCGCCAATCCCGATGTTATTTGTTTGCAGGAAATAAAAGCACATAAAGAACAACTAGATTTAAGTTTGTTTGAAAATGCAGGTTATAATTATCACTATTGGTTTTCGGCAGAAAAAAAAGGATATAGTGGCGTGGCTATTCTATCAAAAACAAGACCTGACAAAGTAGTTTATGGTACCGGAATTGAAACAATGGATTACGAAGGCAGAAATTTAAGGGTGGATTTTGAGAACGTATCAATTATGAGTTTATATTTACCGTCCGGAACCAATGACGATAGATTGGAGTTTAAGTTAACCTACATGGATCAGTTTCAGGATTATGTAAACAAGCTCAAAAAAGAACTTCCCAATCTCATTATTTGTGGCGATTACAATATTTGTCATACAGAAATAGACATTCATAATCCGGTACAGAATAAAAACACCTCAGGATTTTTGCCTGTTGAGCGCGATTGGCTGGGGAATTTTATAGATAGTGGTTTTATAGATTCGTTTCGTCATTTAAATAAAGAGCCGCATCATTACAGTTGGTGGAGTTATAGGGCAAATGCAAGAAACAATAACAAGGGCTGGCGCATAGATTACCATATGGTAAGCAACGAGATGAAAAACAACATTAAAAGAGCCTATATTTTACCGGAAGCAAAACATTCAGATCATTGCCCGATAGTTGTTGAAATCGATTCATAAAAATAAATAAAAGTAATACAATGTTAAAAAAAACAGCAATTCTATTCATTATAGCAATCACATTAAATTCATGTGTATCAAAAAAAGTATATCAGGAACTAGAAACAAAATTCAATAATTTACGCACTTCAAATTCAGTATTGGTTGAGGAAAAAGATAATTTATTGCTTGCAAAAAAAGCATTGGAAGCCGATTTGGAAAAACTAAACAGCGATTACACTATATTAAAAAACCAAAAAGAAATTTTGGATAACGAGTTCGCTTCACTTCAAAGTAAATTTAAAAATTTAGACGAATCTTATAATGTGCTGTCTACCCAAAGTTCTAAAAAACTAGCCGAGCAATCTCAGAAAAATCAAGAATTATTGGTTCAGTTGGAAGAAAAAGAAAGAAAATTGGCACTTGAAAGCGACCGATTGGAAAAACTTCAAAATGAATTGGCACAACGTTCCAATCAAATTAATGAACTACAGGGCTTGATTAATGCAAAGGAAGCGCAAATGCAACAGTTAAAAAATGCCATTTCAAGCGCATTGCTTAATTTTGAAGGCAAAGGCTTGACCGTTGTTCAAAAAAATGGAAAAATATATGTTTCTATGGAAAATAAATTACTATTTGATTCTGGTAGTTGGGCTGTTGGCAGTGAAGGAAAAAATGCTGTAGAACAATTGGCAAACGTGTTGTCAAAAAATCCGGATATCAATGTGCTTATTGAAGGACATACAGACAATGTGCCATATACCGGAGCAACCATCATAGACAACTGGGATTTATCGGTTAAACGCGCAACGGCGATTGTTAGAATTTTACAAAACAAAGGTGTAAACCCAACACAAATTACAGCGGCGGGAAGAAGTGAATATGTTATGGTTGGGTCTAATGCAACTTCAGAAGGAAAAGCAAAAAACAGAAGAATTGAAATTATTTTGGCGCCTAATTTAGATGAAATTTCTAAACTTCTAAACAACTAACCCTTCTATGAAAAATTTAATATACATTGGTTTTTTATTAACGTTTACTTTTGCATTTCCACAAAAGAAAACGGAACCCCTTAAAACTCAGCAAAATGAAAACACCAAAGTACATTTTAAAGAAAATCCTACATTATTTTTTACAAATTCAGATTCTTTAATTCTTCAGGTTCATCCAAATGCTTCGTTAATAGACAGCTTATGGATGAATAAATTAATAAAATCTCCTTTGTATGATAAGGAATTATATATACTGGGCGATGATGAAATGTTTGTTGCAGACCTTGAAGAACTATCAACCGAGGTATTAAAATCTCGTTTGAAACATTTAAACAGCAAAACGCCTTTTAAAATTGAATACAATCCGCACCTGGAGCAAGTTATAAGAACCTATTTGCAAACCAGGAAATCGTCCATTTCTACCATTATGGAACGGGCGCGTTATTTTTTCCCCATGTTTGAAGCGCATTTAGCCAAATACAATATTCCTATGGAATTAAAATATTTAGCGGTTGTTGAGTCGGCTTTAAATCCGAATGCACGTTCCCAAATGGGCGCAACTGGTTTATGGCAATTTATGTATCCAACAGGGAAGTTATACAATTTAGAGGTAAGTTCATATATTGATGAACGTTCAGATCCATATCTGGCTACGGAAGCTGCGTGTAAATATCTTGAAAGTTTGTATAAAATGTATGGTGATTGGAGTATGGTTTTAGCAGCCTACAATTACGGTCCGGGAAATGTTTCTAAAGCCATCAGACGATCAGGAGGAAGTACCAACTATTGGAATATCCGAAAATATTTACCTAGTGAAACCGCTGCCTATGTTCCAGCTTTTTACGCCACCTTGTATCTTTTTGAATATGCTAAGGAGCACAATTTAAAATCAAAGGAAAAAGCGATTTCCTTTTATGCAACAGATACTGTCCGAGTAAAAAGACAGCTGACCTTTGCGCAGATTAATGAAACTTTAAATGTTGATATTGAGGTACTTAAATTTTTGAATCCGCAATATAAATTAGAGATTATTCCTTATATCAAAGGTAAAAACTACGTGTTGACTTTACCCACTAAAGATATTGGAAATTTTGTAAGCAATGAGCGATTAATTTATGCTTATGCTGATTTAGAAGATGAAAAAGAAGAAAAACCACTGCAGGAACTTATAAAATTAGAAGAGCGGATTACCTACAAGGTTAAAAGTGGCGATAATATAGGTAAAATTGCCATTAAACATGGGGTTGCAGAAAGCAATTTAAAAAAATGGAATAATCTAAAAAGTTCAAGAATCCTAGTTGGTCAAAAGTTGGTGATTTATGCTAAAAATACCAGCCCAGTTGTTGCCGCAAAAGTGGCTCCAAACAATGATGAGAGCAAGGAACACACATATTACATTGTTAAACTGGGAGATTCATTATGGTCTATCGCTAAAAAATATTCAAATGTTTCTGTTCAAAATATAAAAGAATGGAACAATATTTGGAGCGTAAATAGTCTAAAACCAGGAATCAAATTAAAAATATTTAATTAATAAAATGCGCCTAACAAAGGATTATTTAAACCAGAATGATGTTATGTGGATTACGCCTGACAGACGGCAGCAAGGATTAACAAACAAAAAACAATAAATATCCATAAATGAAAAAGATCGGACTATTATTGGCATGTATCTCACTACTTATCTCCTGTGATACAGGGGGTAATAAAAAAGTACTTCAAGAAGCAAACGGCCGGATGAACAATTTGCTAATCGTTATGAAAAATAGTGAATGGCAAGGCGAAATTGGTGATGAGTTGCGAAAAATTATTGCGGAACCAGTTCTCGGTTTGCCGCAACCTGAAGCGCAATTTGAAGTTACACAAGTGCCGCCAGAAAGCTTTGGAAGTATGTTTAAAGCCAGCAGAAGCATATTGCATGTTGGTATTGGTGCGGAAAACTCTTTTTTGACCGTTTCAAATGTATATGCCGAGCCACAACAAATAATTACCATTACAGGAAAAGACAAAGAAGCGTTGATTCGTGAAATTCAAAAAAATGCAAAAGCGCTTATTACCGGTTTTAAAAATGCCGATTTGCTTACTGTGCAACGGTCAATTAATAAAAATTACTGGGATCCCACAAAAATGGAAACCTTTATCAAAAACGGCTATTCTATAAAAATTCCGAAAACTTTCAGCAAAGTCGATGATACAGGTGATTTTGTATGGTACCGAATGCGTTTGGAGGGTGGAAACAGCATGGAATTGTTTTCCTACACAGTTCCAATTCAATCCATAGATGACGAAAATGGAAATAACCTTGTAGCCATGAGAGATTCTATTGGTAAAAAATACATTCCCGGACAAATTGATGGGTCGTACATGATTACTGAAGAAGCCTATACGCCACATATTTTTGAGATAAAACTCGATGGTAAAAAAACACTTGAAGCCAAAGGAAAATGGGAAGTAAAAGGCGTTTATATGGCTGGGCCATTTTTAAGTTATTCCATTATTGATAAGGCAAAAAATAGGCTGGTGGTAGTTGAAGGTTTGACTTATGCGCCATCCATTAACAAGCGCGACTATATGTTTGAATTGGAGGCGATTATGAAAACTATCAAGATTAATTAAGGATAATTTTTAAAGTAATTTTTTTTAAGTTATACCGATATATTTTAGAAAATATATCGGTATTTTTTTGTCATTTTTCTGTTTTTTTAACACCAAAGATTCTTTTCGAAATAAGAAAACATTAAATCTGCATTTCTTTTTATAGGTGTATTAAAGGTTGTTATACCAATTATATTTAAAATGCCGTATGGCGATTTTTAAATTTACTATGGTTAATGCCGATATATTTTAAAAGGAGCAGATAAAACAAAGAGAAAATATGCGATATTTTTAAAGATTTTTGGTGTTACTTGCGCAATAAAAGTTATAGAATTTTAAAAAGTTGTAAAAATGTATATTCCTAGCTGGAAGCATAACAGTTTTAACTCTTGGGGAATAAGAGAGATTAAGTAATAATAGAAGCTGACGTACCAATTAATTATTTTTATTACAACCTTTAATAAAAGAAGCCAAAGCGAGGGTTAGCTCATTTTTATTTTCAATATGACTCATGTGTCCGTCAGGAAATTCAATCACCTTTACTTTCGTATTTTTTGTTTGGCTAATTAAGGATTCAAAATCAAGCGCAGGATCTTGCTTTCCTACAATCATTTGAATTGGAAAATTAGCTGTTTTATAAATAGCAGTTTGATTTTTTCTAATTTTCATTCCTTCTAAAGCGGCAATAATTCCTTGGGATGAAAGTTGCAATGCTTCCTGGGTAATTTGTTCGATTGCGAGCGTAAAAATTTCCCTATTTTTTTTAGAAAAGAGCAACGGAATTGCTAGGTGAATTAAAGTTTTTGGATTTTGTTTTACGGCTTTTATTGCCCTGTCTCTGTTAAGTTTTTTTTCTTCAGAATCGGGTAAAGCAGTTGAATTCATTAGGCTTATGCCTTTAACAGTTAGCGGAAATAATTTCGCAAAAGCAAGTGCTACATAACCGCCCATACTGTGACCTATTAAAACATATTTTCGCAATCGCAAGTGATTTAAAACCGCTTTTACCATAAGGGCTTGTTCTTCCATTGTATGGATATAACAAAGATTTTCAGTTTTTCCATGACCCAATAAATCGATGCAAATAATGCGATTTCTTTTTGAAAGAACTTTTGTAATTTCACGCCACATTAAACTATTTTCCAAAAAACCATGAATTAAAACTACCACACTGCCCTTTCCTGTTGAAGTAAAATAGACGGTGGTGTTTTTATATTGCAAGTTCATGATTTAAGAATGCTTAAATATCTAGTTTTTCAGCCCTTTTATGGCTGAGAAAGCTTTATCTACCACATTATCTTCTACCAAAATGGTAAATTCGTTGGTTGTTGAAAGCACTTCATACAATGAAATTCCTTCCCAGGCTAAGCGTTTAAAAAACTGATAATACAAACCTGCAATTTTGGTATTTTCTTTTGGCAAACCAATGGTTATTGCCGATAAATTGTCTTGAACAGTAGTGCAAATTTCATTTTTATAGCTTTCTTCAATTTGCCTCTTTAAGACTGTTGTAATTAATACATTGCTTTCTTGAACGCCATGGGTAAACGTGTAAAAAATATGTGGATTTTCCTTAATAGCCTCCAACATCTTTAAATGCCCATTTATTAAATTTCCCGAATTTTTAAAGGTGTAATCGGAAATGCCAGAACGAACTGTAATATCACCCAAATTTCGTAAAACATGGTTTAATTTAATTTTGTTGGCCATTTCTTTGGGTGGACTGTATCTTCGCAATGCCATCATAATGGCTCCTGCTTTTACAGGTTTTCGCAACATTCTTGATATGGGTTCCCTTAACTCTTCTGATAGTGCACTGAAATTTAAAATATTTCGGGTAAGCGCATCTTCTAAAAACGGTTGAGAAACCAAGATTTCTTCAACACAGGTGGCAATTGTCTTCATATTGTTAAATAGTTAACAGTTTGTACAAAATTAGTATATTATTTTTAAATAAACACACATGGTTGAAAATGATTTTAAATTTGCAGGATAAAAATAAGCATAGAATGAATTGAGCATCACAAATTTCGATATACAAAGGAATGGTTAATGGCGAACAGCATCTGCTACAGCTAAAAAATAAAATTTAAGCAGATGAATCGAGCAAAACAAATTATGACATATAGAGGAATTATTAATGGCGAACAGCATCTGCTACAGCTAAAAAATAAAATTTAAGCAGATGAATCGAGCAAAACAAATTATGACATATAGAGGAATTATTAATGGCGAACAGC
>DAIDMK010000034.1:29805-33354 GCA_027449025.1 Lutibacter sp.
CATCTGCTACAGCTAAAAAATAAAATTTAAGCAGATGAAAGTTTTAAAATTTGGCGGAACATCGGTTGGTTCAATTGAGAACATAAAACGCGTAAAAGAAATTATTGCCGATAATGAAAAAAAGATTGTTGTGCTTTCGGCAATGTCGGGTACCACAAATGCATTGGTTGAAATAGCTAATTTTATAAAAAAAGATCATAAAGAAGAAGCGATTCTAAATATTGAAAAATTACACGAGAAATATCTGGCAGTTATCAATGATTTATTAAAAGAAGGAACGTTAAAGGAAGATGTTGAAATTTATATTGATTCGGTTTTTAGTTTTTTAAAAATATGCGCTTTTGAAAATTACTCAGAGTTGCTTTACAATAAAATTGTTGCCCAAGGCGAATTATTATCGACCTATATTTTTACAGCCTATTTAAATCAGAAAGGGTTGAAAGCCATATTATTGCCTGCATTGAATTTTATGCGAATTGACAAAGCAAACGATCCTGATAATTTTTATATCAGACAAAATTTATTGCGAATAATTAAGGAAGCCTCTCCGTCTAATATTTACATCACCCAAGGTTTTATTTGCCTTGACGCTTATGGAAATATTGCCAATTTGCAACGCGGCGGCAGTGATTATACGGCAACTATTGTTGGTGCGGCAGTGAATGCCGAAGAGGTTCAAATTTGGACAGATATTGATGGAATGCACAACAATGATCCAAGATTTGTTGAAAATACCCACGCCATTTCAAATTTATCATTTGATGAAGCGGCTGAGTTAGCTTATTTTGGGGCAAAAATTTTGCATCCGCAAACGGTGATGCCTGCCCGCGAAGCCAATATTCCAGTGCGTTTAAAAAACACCATGGATCCTGTATCTTATGGCACGTTAATTTCCATCGATTTTAAGGGAGAAGGCATTAAAGCCATTGCTGCAAAAGATAACATTACTGCCATAAAAATTAAATCGGCAAGAATGTTGTTGGCACACGGATTTTTGAAAAAAGTTTTTGAAATATTTGAGAAATACGAAACCTCCATTGATATGATTACCACTTCTGAAGTTGCGGTTTCATTAACCATTGATGATGATAAAAATTTGGTTTCAATTTTGGAAGAATTAGAAAAATTTTCTGTGATTGAGGTTGATAAACAGCAAAGTATCATTTGTTTGGTTGGGCATTTGGTGGTGAGGCATCATGAAACACACCGACTTTTTAAGGTGTTGCAGGATATTCCAGTTCGGATGATTTCTTATGGAGGAAGCAACAACAATATTTCACTTTTGGTAAACTCAAATGATAAAATAACCGCGCTTAAATGCTTAAACCACTACATTTTTGATGAGGTTCACGCATAAGTTTCTATGAATGGATTAATTTTTTGGTTGAAAAAAATCCCAGAACTGAGTTTCGGGATTTTTGCTTAATTCTCTTTTTTATTTTCTAGTTCACTAATAAAATAGGAAGGATAAATACCAGTTTTTTTATAAAATGCCTTTGAAAAAGATTCAGCATTGTTAAAACCAAGTTCAAAAGACAAGGCTTTTATGGAATATTTTCTATATGTTTTGTTTGTTTTTAGTTGTTCAACACAGTAATTTATTCTTAAATCTGAAATATAGGAGCTGAAATTTTGATTCTTATAAAAATTAATGATTTTTGATAAATAATTTGAGTTGGTGTTAAATCTTTTTGACAAGCTGCTCAAAGTTAGGTTATGGTCTAAAAATCCATTACGATTTTCAAATTTATCCAATGCCAATAATATTGAGTTCACTATTTCAGTTGAGATACCCTTTAATTCTTCAGAAGACTTTTTAACAGCTTTTTTATGAAGCGCTTCTTTCTGGTCATTTAATAACAATTTTTCAAATCGTACTTTATATATACGCTGTTTTTTTAAAGACAAAATAATAAAGCCTAAAGTAATCATGAAGACACTGGTCAGCCCGTAAATAATAAGGGATGATCTTTTTTCGCTTTGTTTTAAAGTGTTAATAATATGTTGTTTTTCGCCAATAAGAATTGGTGTATCATATTTTTTAATCAGCGTTTCATTTAAATTTTTATAATTGTATTTTATAATGCTGTCAACATATAATAGCCGATCAATATATTTTAACTGATTGTTAATGTCATTATTTTTTTTGTAATAGCCAACGAAGTATTCTTGAACATCTCTTATTTCCGGCACCACATCTTGAGATATGTCGTAAATGGAATCTGCTTTTGAGAAGTGAAAAAAAGCTTTCTCGTCATTATTTTTTTTCCAATAAATATGACCCAAGTAATAATGGTAATTTAAAAATTCGTTATGGGTTGTTAGATGAGGCAATATTTTATTTAAACTGTCAATCGCTGTTTTAAAATTATTTTGGTAATAAGCGATAACACCTGTTTGACCAACAAAAGAATAATACTTGGCGGAATCATTAATTGCCAAACTTTCTTGAATGCCTACTTTGGCATAAATTAAAGCCGAATCCAATTTTTTAGTCAGAATATAAGAGTTTATTAAACGGAACAAAGCTTTAAAGTAGAAACCTCGAGGATATCTAAAATCAATTTTATTTTGTCGCAACAGTTTCAGTTGAATTTTAAAAATTTCCAAGGCCTCCCCATAATTTCCCCACAAGTTTTTCAATTCACCAATATTATTATTGATATAAAATTGCTGCTCAAGATTTTTATTTCTAAGGGCATATTTATTGGCAATCAGGTGATTTTCCAATGCTTTTTCGTAATTTCCTAAATTATACTGATATGTACCTTTCATCAAATACCCATAACCTGGATAATCAATATGATTGCTATTTTTTGTGAGATTTATAATGCTGTCACAGTATATAATTGCCAACTTCAAATTTGTTTTGCCGCTGATGGAAGCAAATTGTGAATAGCCATTTGAAATTCTTATCGGGTCATTTTCATTCTTGGCTTTATTTAAATAGGCTTCAGCATATATTTTTTCTTTAACGGCATTATTATAATTTAAGTTCAATCCTTTGAAAAGTTCTTTGTAGGATTTATTTTTTAGTGAATCGGGAATATAAAAGGTTTTAGGTTTTTGTGAATATCCTTGTTGAATACAAACAAAAAGAACGAATGTCAATATATTTTTTAAAAGACTAGTTTTATTTATGGGGGTTGTATTCTTTCTCATTAGATTTTCTTTTTCAGAACAAAAATAAGCATTTTGAAGTTAAAGATTTTAATTTAATCAGGATTAGAATCATAGAAATCTTTGTTCTCATCTATCAAAAAAGAAATCAATAATGCTGAAATGTATAAAAAAGGTAGTGTTAAGTTTAAATTCACAAACAAACGGTCTAAATTTATGAATATAGAGTGGTTATATTTTCATAATAGACATTATGAAGATACATTTGCTTACTAATGAAAATAAATATTGTTTCTGGTATTTGTAAGGGGTTATAAAGCCAAAAACTTAGTTTTATTATAAGGAAAATTGCAATAAAAAGAAGCCGTCTCACTATTAAAATTTGAGGCGGTTTTTTATTTCTATTCAATTTTGGGTATTACTTTTATT
>DAIDMK010000035.1 GCA_027449025.1 Lutibacter sp.
CGTCCACCGGGACGTGAAGCATATCCAGGAGATGTGTTTTATTTACACTCTCGTTTATTGGAACGTGCGGCAAAAGTAATTAATAATGACATTATTGCAGCGCAAATGAATGATATCCCGCCTTCTTTAGTTGGGAAAGTAAAAGGTGGAGGCTCATTAACAGCTTTGCCAATTATTGAAACTCAAGCAGGTGACGTATCGGCATATATTCCTACAAATGTAATTTCTATTACAGACGGGCAAATTTTCTTGGAGTCCGATTTGTTTAACTCTGGTGTTCGTCCAGCTATTAACGTAGGTATTTCTGTATCGCGTGTTGGTGGAAATGCCCAAATTAAATCGATGAAAAAGGTAGCGGGAACTTTAAAATTAGACCAAGCACAATATCGTGAATTGGAGGCGTTTGCGAAGTTTGGATCCGATTTAGATGCAGCAACCTTGAATGTTATTGAAAAAGGAAAACGCAATGTTGAGATTTTAAAACAAAATCAGAGCGACCCATTTAAAGTTGAAGATCAAATCGCCATTATTTATGCAGGTTCTAAAAACTTGTTGAGAACAGTTCCTGTTGAAAAAGTGAAGGAATTTGAACGCGATTTTCTTGCTTACTTGAATGCAAAACATAGAGATGCATTGGATTTACTAAAAGCAGGTAAATTAACGGATGAGGTTATTGATACATTAACTATTGCCGCAAAAGAAATTTCAGCTAAATACGTTTAATCCCCTCCTGACCTCCCCAAAAGGGGAGGAAAGAGTTTTTATTAACAAAAAATAAAATCCTTTTATTTGGAAAGGATTTAGGACAGGAAACAATGGCAAACTTAAAAGAAATACGAAACAGAATTACATCCATTGGTTCAACCATGCAAATTACCAGTGCCATGAAAATGGTCTCTGCCGCAAAGTTGAAAAAAGCACAAGATGCAATTACCCAAATGCGTCCGTATGCCAATAAGTTGACAGAACTTTTACAAAGTTTAAGTGCTACTTTAGAAGATGATATAGAAAATGTTTATGCTGAACAAAAAATAGTTTCAAAAGTATTAATTGTTGCAATTACTTCAAACAGAGGTTTGTGTGGCGGATTTAATTCTTCAGTAATTAAAGGCACGGTAAAACATATTGAAGACAATTACCAAGGAAAACAAGTTGATATTTTATCAATTGGAAAAAAGGGATATGATATTTTATCGAAGAATTTTACGGTTATTGAAAAGCATAACGATATATACGACGATTTAACCTTTAACAATGTTGCGGTAATTGCCGAAAGCATCATGGAATTATTTGCCAAGGGAAAATACGATAAAATTGAATTGGTGTACAACCAATTTAAAAATGCTGCAACCCAGATATTAACATATGAGCAATTTTTGCCAATTGAACTTGTTGAAGTTGAAGGTAAAATGAATGTAAGCACCGATTATATTTTTGAACCGAATAAAGCAGAAATTATATTCCAATTAATACCTAAATCTTTAAAAACGCAATTGTATAAAGCTATTAGAGATTCTTATGCTTCAGAACACGGTGCTCGAATGACAGCAATGCATAAAGCGACAGACAATGCAACAGAATTGCGTGACGAATTAAAATTGATGTATAACAAAGCACGTCAAGCCGCCATCACCAACGAAATTTTAGAAATTGTTGGAGGAGCGGAGGCTTTGAATAATTAGGCGGAGCGATAGCGGAGCCAAATTTCCCAAAGAGCGGAGGCTTTGAATAATTAGGCGGAGCGATAGCGGAGCCAAATTTCTCAAAGGCGCGGAAGCCCTTAATAATTAGGCGGAGCGATAGCGGAGCCAAATTTCTCAAAGGCGCGGAAGCCCTTAATAATTAGGCGGAGCCAAATTAAAATTTAAAAAAGAGTTTATCAGAAGTTGATAAACTCTTTTTTAGTTTGGTATGTAATTTGCAAATACATTTAAAAACAAAACAAACATGAAAAAATTTATAGGCATAGGATTCATTACTCTAACAATCATCACTTTTTTTGGTTGTGGTGCTTCAAAAGTAAAAGCTCAGCATGAACATCCTTTTAAGGTTTTGGAGGCTACTTATACCAACTCAGCTGGCAAACAAGCAGATTCGATTGTAACTAAGCTAAAAATTAGCATAAACAACAAGGAAATTAAATTAGACTGTGTGTATTTTAGAAACCACAAAGTGAGCTTAACAAAGGTGGGTAGTGATGAAAATCCAGTTTTTATAGGAATTTTTGAAACTTCAACTATGCCACATGATTATATCTTAGACAGCGATCCAAAACAGGAATTTGGAAATAAGCCACCAGTAATTGTTACAAAATTACCTTTCGAACTTAACGACAATGAAGCTGTTGTATGTTATTCTTACAAAGACAAAATAAATTATTTCAAAATTTTGGAAGTAAAGGAAGAATAAAGTCGAAAGACCGAAGTATTGATTGCGCGACTAAAAATCTATAAATCTTCAGTGTAAACCAAACCAATCTCCTTTCTTACAGCATCCAATAAAGTAATGAGTTCTATGCTGTTTTGATGTGACCATAAATTACTTTGCCTACGGTTTTCAAGCAAACAGGAATTGCATTCCGCAATTTGATGCGTAAATCCTTTTCCGGCAATTGGAAGCGAAATTTTTTCTTCTTGGTTGTTTTTAAATACCGAAAAAGAACTTGCTTCATTCCAAGGGCTGTCAATTATAATTTCTCCTAAAGTGCCACTTATTTTTGCAATTCTTTTAGAGTTTGACTTAAAACTGCTAAAAAGTACCGCTTGGGCATTTTTATAATCAAAAATCATGGAAACTTGTGAGTCGGCACCAGATTCATAAAAATGGGCTTTGGCAATAATTTTGTCGGGTATTCCCAAAATTAAATAAGCCAAAAAGATTGGATAAATCCCAATATCAAGAATTGATCCTCCTCCCAATTCCTTATCATAAATGCGCTGTATTGAAGGGTTTGCTTTGAACGAAAAATCGGCGTTTATATATTTTATGTCCCCAACTCCGCCCATTTCAACAATACTTTTAATTTCTTTTATAGCTGGTAAAAACCGAGTCCATAAGGCTTCCATTAAAAACATATTGTGCTTTTTAGAGGCTTCAATCATGTTAAAAACCTGTTGTTTGTTTATGGCAAAAGGCTTTTCACACAATACCGCTTTTTTATGCTCCAAAGCTAAAATAGCAATTTGTGCATGGCTGTTATGCGGTGTTGCAATGTAAACAATGTCAACAAACTTATCCTGTAGTAGTGCTTCATAAGATCCATAAAACTTTTTAGCATCATATGTTGCAGCAAATGCATCGGCCTTGGCTAAATTTCGTGAGGCGACTGCTTCAAGTTTAGCATTATCTATCAACTTCAAGTCGTTCGCTAACTTTTGGGCTATTTTACCCAATCCAATAATTCCCCATTTAATTTTCATACTTAAAACACCAAAATTTAAACGATTAAAAACATTATAAAAGTACTTAAATTTTATTTGGCATAGAATTTGAATTTCAAGTAAAATAACGTTAAAAACAAAATAATTATGAGGGCTATAAAATTACTTTTAGGAACGTTGCTTATCGGAATGTTGTTCACTTCTTGTATTGTTGACAATACCATTGATGAACCTTATTATGTTTCACTTGAAGAAGTTGTTACAGCAAATGATTTGTGGTACATAGATTATAATAACACAACCGGAACCGGAGATGTGCCATTTTTAACAAAAGCCTTCACCATATCATTTATAAATGGAAAAGTTTATGCCAATAACAATTTGGTAGGAATTGGAACTGTTGGAAATGGTTACGGAATTCAAATTGGATATTACGACACGTTTAACGACCAATTAGAAATAGATCATAATTTAGATGGATTTTACAATTTTGATGTCATTCAATTGTCGGTAAATAATATAAAATTAAGGGACAATTACAACGATGTTACCTATAATTTATTGGGATACCAAAAATTTAATTTTAATTATGACCAAGTTTTTTATGATAATATTGAATATTTTTTACAGGAATACACTGCTTGGGAAAATACCTATACAAGTGCTGCCGGAGCAGTAAATCCTTTTGATTATGAAAATTTTTTACAATTTACCCCAGAAAATTTAACAACATTTTATTCTTCTAAAGATAATGTTGGCACACCTATTGCTAATATATATTGGGATTATGTAGGAGACTATGCAGTGGTCAACGTTCAAGGAAATGACAATCTAAAAATTTTAACATTAGATTATGACATTTCGGACAATGAAAAGTTTGAGTTAACCGTTCTCAATGATGAGAAGATTAGTTTGTATCATATAGCTTCTGGCACAACATATGAGTTTACTGGAAGAGGATATATTCAGTACTTAAAACCAAGTTCAAGTTTGGCAAAAAGCACTACAAGTGATGAAGGAAGAGCAAGAACAAAAGTATTTAGAGAAACAGAAATTAGAAGAAATTTAAAATAAAGTTTGGTTAGTTGATTTTTGGTTGGTTATTTATAACCAATTGAGTTAGCCGCTCCCTCATCGGGGCGGCTTTTTTTTGTACCTTTATGCTTTAAAAAACAACACAAATGAACAATAAAACAGCATTTATTACAGGCGCAACTTC
The DNA here is from genome assembly GCA_027449025.1 of Lutibacter sp. Taxonomy (GTDB): domain Bacteria; phylum Bacteroidota; class Bacteroidia; order Flavobacteriales; family Flavobacteriaceae; genus Lutibacter. The sequence continues at coordinate 4,600 of DAIDMK010000035.1, forward strand.
AGGAATTGGAAAAGCAACTGCGCAACTTTTTGCTAAAAACAAAATTCGATTGGTGCTTTGTGGAAGACGGAGCGATCGGCTTACCGAGATAAAAGCAGAATTAGCTAAATTAACAGATGTTACTACCTTACAATTTGATGTTAGCAATAAAGATGAAGTTTTTAAAGCAATTGCATCACTTCCAAAGGAATTTCAACATATCGATATTTTAATTAACAATGCTGGGAATGCACATGGCTTAAGTACCATTCAGGAAGGAAATATGGATGATTGGGATGCCATGATTGATATCAATGTAAAAGGATTGTTGTATGTTTCAAAGGCAATACTTCCACAAATGGTGGATAGAAACGATGGCTTTATAGTAAATATAGGCTCCATTGCGGGCAAAGAAGTGTATCCTAATGGAAATGTATATTGTGCTTCAAAATATGCCGTAAATGCTTTAAATAAAGCCATGCGAATAGATTTGAATAAACACAATATTAGGGTTTCGGCCATTCATCCAGGTGCTGTGGAAACGGAGTTTTCTGAAGTTCGATTTAAAGGCGACAAAGAAAAAGCAAAAAACGTTTATAAAGGATTTAATGCCTTGCAACCGGAAGATATTGCCGATATAATTTACTTTGTAGTAACGCGACCTTATCACGTTAATATTGAAGATTTAATCGTGTATCCAACGGCACAGGCAAGCGCTACTATTATGAATCGAGTATGAGGTAAATGCCATGATTAACAAGCGACTTTTAATAAAAAATTTGTTGGCCCATAACGATGAAAATAGCTTTTATGACAAGAAGCTGAAAATTTCATTGGATCATAAAGAGGGAAAAGCAAAATTTTTAAAAATCGTTTGCGCCTTGGCGAATTCAAATCTCGAAAACAATTCTTACATTGTTATTGGCGTTGATGATGAATTCGATAAAATTGAAGGTGTCGATTTTTTTGACGATAGCAAGATTCAAAATTTGATGAATTCTTACTTTAACAATCCGCCAAAAATTCAATATGAAAACATCCCTTTTCCACGATTGCCAAAACACAAAGTTGTGGGTTTGGTTACCATTCATCCTTCAAAGAAAATAGCTTCTCTTAATAAAAATATTTGGAAATATGTTAAAGGAACCGTTTTTTACAGGCGAGGAAGCAACTCTTTATCAACATTAAAAACCTTTGAAATCACAGAATCCAACAAAGCCATTGTTGAAGCGATAGAGAAAAATGCCAGTAGCAATATTCAACTGACTTTAGATGGGGTTTTTGATTTTATGAATAGGCATAAAAGAGCTTACCATCCAACTTATAAGGTTTTTAATGAACAGATTGTACTTTGTTGGGCTGGCAAAAAAAGAGTGGTGAAAGGCGAGACTTTTTATTCACGCGTGGATATTGAGCTGATTAACGAACAGGTGCGGCTGTTTTATTCTGCTTTGGATGAGGTAAAAATAGAATTTGATAAAAATTCCTTTAGGATTACGGAGTATGTTTATTTAGGACTTAAAAAATCTTTCGATTATTATCCGCTGGAAAAAACCGTGATGCATTTTAAGGAAAACGGAAAATATAATATTGTAAGTGAATTGTTATTTGAGCCACCTCAGTTTGATAAAAAATTATTGCACCACGTTTTTAACAATTGCAATGCGATTTTAGGAAAATTAAAGAAGAACTTGCCGCTTGCTGAAAGTGAATTGGAAGATGTACACGAAATGCCAACTTATTATTTAATTTGCGTTTTAAATAAAATCCCGAATGCTTTTATCAGGCTGAAGGAATCAGAATTGTTGCTTAGAAATTTAGAAGACAAAACCGGATACATCAAATATAAAGAAGCTGTCAGAATTCTTAGAAAAGTTAAGTATCGATAAAGTTGGTAATTCTTTTATCAGTTAAAATAACTCCGCTAAATTAACCCTTTAATTTTTTGAATAATTCCAGTGCATAGCCGTCGGTTAAACTTGCCACATAACCACAAATGGATAAAACCCTTAAATACAAGGATTCTTTAGGTTCTTGAAGGCTTTCGGGCAATAAATTCAAAATTAATTTGTCGTAATTTGTCAATGTATTTTCATATTTTCGGTTGCTTGCTAAAACAAAAACATCTAGTAAAGTGGCAATTACATTATAGCCAACCAATTCTTTTTCAATAACTTCCCTGCTTTTATAGATTTTTTCAACACTAAGTTTAATGATGTCATTTATTTGGGCTTCATAAATGCATTTGTCCAATAAAGAGTATTGGTATTCACCTTTTAAAATAGCCGCCTCCTGTTTTAAAAAAACATTGGCCGCCTCATTTATTAAATTTCCTATGGCCAAGGCACGGAGGTAACTTAAACGGTCTTTTTTAAATTGCAGCTGGTGGTATTTTTTGGAGTCAATGGTGTTTCTTACCAATTTTATCAAATATTCAAGTGCAAAATCTTCCTCAATCAAACCCAAATTTATGCCATCTTCAAAATCGATAATCGTATAACAAATATCGTCAGCAGCTTCAACCAAATATGCCAAAGGATGTCTGTGATAACTTGAATTTCCACTTTTTGAAGCAAGTCCCAATTCCTGAGCCACATCTTCAAAACAAGGAACTTCCGACTGAAAAACGCCATATTTTTTATCAGCCACATGTGTTGTTGGTTTTTTGGGCAAAGACTCTTTTGGATATTTTATAAAAGTGCCCAAGGTGGCATAAGACAATCGCAAACCACCCTCCATGCCGTCTTTACTTTCTGTTAAAATTCGGAAACCGTTGGCGTTTCCTTCAAAATCAACAAAATCCTGCCACTGTTTTTTGGTAAGATGGGCTTCATATTGTTTACCGTTTCCATGTTTAAAATATTCGCCAATGGCTTTTTCGCCGCTATGACCAAAAGGCGGATTTCCAATATCATGCGCCAAAGCTGCCGTGGCAACAATCGCACCAAAATCGTTCATGGTATAACCCAATTCAACCAATTCTGGATGGTTTTTAAGCACCTGTTCGCCAACTTTTCTACCTAAAGAACGCGCCACAACACTAACTTCCAAACTGTGGGTAAGTCGGGTATGCACAAAATCGGTTTTAGAAAGCGGAACAACTTGTGTTTTATCCTGCAGACTTCTGAAGGAATCAGAGAAAATAATTCGGTCATAATCCACTTCAAAACCCAAACGGGTTTCATCTTGGTCTTTGCGAGGTCGTATTTGTGTATCACCAAATCTCTTGAGAGATAATAGTTGACTCCAGTTCATTCCCATAATAAAATATTTTGTGCAAGATACTTAATAAATTATATTTTTTTGAAAGCCTCTTTTTTATAATCTTAACATTTAAGGTATAAAAGGTTAAAGTATGCTTAACTATTAATTAACATAAGTTAATTTATTTTGACATATCTTAAAAACACAACAATGCGATTATTATTGGTTATCCTATTACTTTTTTTCAGCACTTTTTTATATAGTCAATCATTTGAAGTTGGATCTTTCTTTTCTGACTCTGCTATGAAAGGAAAAATTGAAGGTGTTGTAATTGATAATGAGGTTAATAAGGAGCCTTTGGCATTTGCATCAATATCAGTTAAAAATTTAAGTATTGAAACCACCACTGATATAGATGGTTCTTACGTTTTGAATTTAAAACCAGGAACATACACGCTGGTTTATAGTTTTATTGGCTATAAAACAATTGAAGTTAAAGATGTGGTTGTTGCCGCAAACAACCCAACACTACAAAATCAAACACTTCAGGCTTTACAAATTGAATCTGGGATTGCACTCGCTAGCTCTCATTAGATAAAAAGTGTTGCCTAGTGATAAATTCTTTTTATTACTTCTTAGTTAACCTTAGCTTAACTCTTTTATTAACATTATATAACATCCCCGTAACTTTCCATTTACTTAACTACTATTTCTTTGCCCCAAGAAATTAGTTGACAAAATGAACAAAACATTTATTATTATTTTACTGCTTTTTAGTGCAATTTCATTTGCCCAAAATAAAGGGACTATTACGGGAATCGTATTAGACAAAGAAGTTAACAACGCCCCTTTACCGTTTGCTAATGTATTCATTAAAGGAACCTCCACAGGAACAACTACAGAATTTGAAGGAAATTATTCCTTGCAAATCAATCCCGGAACATATACGTTGGTATTTAGTTTTATAGGATATCAAACAATTGAAGTTCCCAATGTAATTGTAAAAGAGGGAGAAACGACAACAGTTAACAAAACCTTGAGTGCCAGTGAAGGCGTATCTTTAAGTGAAATACAGATTACGGCTTCAAACAATAAAGAATCTGAAACGGCACTGCTGACAGAGCAGCGAAAAGCGATTTCAATCGAACAAAAAATTGGCGCCCAGGAATTAGGGCGTAAAGGAGTTAGCGATGTTGCTGCTGCCTTAACCAAAACAACGGGTATTTCTAAGGAAGAAGGATCTGGAGGTGTTTTTGTGCGTGGTTTAGGAGACCGTTATAATGTGACAACGCTGAACGGGCTGCCGTTGCCATCAAACAATCCATCAAAGAAAAATATTGATTTAGATATTTTTTCAACAGACATTGTGGAATATATTGGTATTGATAAAACGTACAATATTAGAAATTATGGTGATTTTGCTGGTGCCAATATAAATATAGCTTCCAAAAATTATAAAGGCAATGGTTTTGTTGAGATGGGCATTGAGTCGGGTGTCAATACACAAGCGGTTTCAGCAAATGACTTTTACTTAAATGAGGGTCCAAATTTCTCTGGATTTTATACCAATAATTATCCTGACTTTCCACTAAACAATTATAATTTTACCACGAGCTGGGATAGAGAAAAGGCTTCAACACCAATAAATGCGGGCGCTTCACTTAAAGGTGGCGATTCTTATTCTTTTGGGGAAGAAACAAAATTAAATTTCTTTACGGTAGCTTCATTTAATAATGATTATACTTATAAAGAAGGCATCGCGAGAGGTGGCGTAACGTCATCAGGTTTGCCAAGAAAGGATTTAGAATTTACCAGTTATTCCTACAACACAAACACAACCTTAATGGGAAATATGGGTATAAACCGCAAAGGCCAAACCATAAAATACAATGGGTTATTTGTAAACTCAACAAGCCAGGAACAAGAAGAATATGTTGGGACTTTAGATGTTTATGACAATGCTTCTGAAGGCGGCGGATTTTTACAACGTTCGATTTTTGAAAAAACACAACTTATTGTGCATCAACTTCTTGGCGATCATAAAATTAATGATTCATTTGATATAAATTGGGGAGCTTCTTATAATTTTGTATTGAATAACGTTCCGGACAGAAGGCAAATAACACTTACTCCGGATAATTGGAGCGAACCTGAAGGTCCAAAATCCTTTAAACAAACTAACAACGCTTCAGACAACCACAGGTTTTATCAAGATTTGGAAGATGAAGAAATTGCCGCCAATTTTTCTGGTACCTTTAAATTCAATAAAAAAGAGTTTGATGAATTTGCAGGGAAATTAACCCTTGGGTACAGCGGTAGATTTAAGACTATTGATTTTAAAGCAACTCAATTTAACTTTAGAATTAACAAGAAAGTAACTCAGCCAATAATTGAAGATATTTATAACCTTGACAGCTATTTCAATCAAGCAAATTTAAATGCCAATTTATATAGTATTGAGACCTTTAGGGGGAATCTCAATCAACCCAAAGCTTTAGACCCCCAAACTTTCAGTGGTCCGCAAAAAATTCATGCCGGGTTTGTCTCTCTTGAATATGCATTCAACCCAAAATTCACAGTAATTGTTGGTCTTAGAGGAGAGCAAATCAATCAAACCATCGATTGGAATACTTCATTATCCTCTGGCACAAGTGAATTAGATGAATTAGAAATATTGCCTATGATATCTATGAAATATGAATTAAATGACAATCATAACTTAAAGTTTGCCGCCAGTAAAACCTACACACTTCCTCAATATAAAGAAAGGGCCTTATTTCAGTTTGTTGGGGCAACGCAATCTTCTGTTGGTAACCCAGGTTTATATGCGTCAACAGATTATAACGCAGATTTAAAATGGGAATTTTTTCCGAAGTCCAATGAAATTATATCAATAGGTGTCTTTGGAAAGTATATTCAGAATCCTATTAATGATGTTACCATAAACTCAGCTTCAAATGATATCAGCTATGTAAATTCTGGAGACTTGGCCACAGCGTTTGGCGCCGAGCTTGAAATAAGAAAAAATATTTTTGAAAGAGAGTCTAAGGAAGGTTTTTTAAAAAATAATCTTTCCTTCGGGTTTAACGCATCTTACATGAGTTCTAGCCAAGACCTAGATAAAGAAAAAGTTATAACTGAAACAACAGCGGCTGGTTACCCAATTAGTGTTGACTTTACAAATACTCAAGATGGACTTTCGGGCGCTTCAGATTTACTCCTAAATGCTGATGTCAGTTATTATAAAGAATATAAAAACGACAAAAGTCTTCAAGCTACCATAGCGTATAATTATTTCTCTGACAGAATTTTTGCCATAGGCACAGAAAATAAAGGAGACTTGATAGACAAAGGAGTCGGCACTTTAGATTTTATATTTAAAACAATGCTCAATAAGAATTTGGGTCTGGGTTTTTCTGCTAAAAACTTATTGGAACCTACAATAGAAAGAATGCAAGAGGTGCAAAATGTAACAGTCTCTTCCTATAAAACAGGAATAAATGCAAAACTGTCAATTTCATATAATTTTTAACGAATAATTAATAAACGATTGAATTTTATAACAATTGAATTAAACTCAAACAATTAAAACCAAAAAGATGAAAAAACAATTTTTAACATTAATGATAATGATTGCCAGCGTGGCTTTTATTAGTTCTTGCAGCAACAATGATGACGATGTGGACTCATCCACTTGTACTGATGGAATACAAAACGGTGATGAAACAGGAATTGACTGCGGAGGATCCTCTTGTCAACCTTGCGCAATTAACAGCACTTTACAAGGTGATGTTACCGGAAATATCACGCTTGATGCTACTATAGAGTACCAACTTACTGCTGCCTATGTTGTTCGAAATGGAGGTTCTTTAACGATACCTGCCGGCACAATTATTAAGGCAACAGGAGGAACAAGCGCATACATTGCTGTTGCACAAGGTGGTAAAATTTATATTCAAGGAACTGCTGACAAACCAGTTGTAATGACATCAAGCGATGCTTCTCCTGTTGCAGGTAACTGGGGTGGATTGGTAGTTTGCGGTAAAGCACCAACAAATGTTGGTTCTACGGCTACTTCTGAAGTTGCAGATCTTACCTATGGCGGTACCGTATCTAATGACAACTCCGGTTCTATAAGATATTTAAGATTAGAATATACGGGGGCCAATTTTACGCCTGAAAAAGAATTCAACGGCTTATCTTTATTTGGTGTTGGTTCTGGAACTACTTTAGAATATGTACAATCATTTGAAGGTGGTGATGATGGTATTGAGTTCTTTGGTGGAACTGTAAACGGTAAATATTTAGTGTCAACCAATAGTGGCGATGACTCTATCGATTTTGCCGATGGATGGAATGGAACCGGTGAATATTGGTATATCTCTGGAAGCGCTAAAGCTGGTATTGAAGGATCTAACAATGGTGATAACGGAAATGCAACGCCTATAACCAATGCAACTATTAGAAACATTACAATTGTGGGGCCTGTTACTGAAGGTGCACTTTACTTTAAAGAGGGTGGAGGAAACTTCAATGTGGATAATTTATATATTGCTGGTGTTAATTTAGGTGTAAAAGTTAAAAGTTCTGATGCTGAAGCTGGCGCAAGGATTGAAGCCAATGACTTAGTAATGACGAATGTGCAATTTGCCAATAATGTTTCGGGTTTTGTTCATACTGACTATACTGGCACAAATCAAAATTTTATTCAAGAAGGTATTGCTACTGGGGCTGGTTCAGGTGCTGCTGCTCCTAGCTGGGCTACAGGTTGGACAAGAGGTCTTAGCAATAGTGGGGTGACTACCGAAAATTTAGCTGGTACAGTTTCTGGAAATGTTACTTTAAATGCTAATATAGAATATAAATTAACAAGTTCATTTGTTATTAAAGATGGAGGTTCTTTAACGATTCCTGCGGGCACTATTATTAAGGCAACTGGAGGGACAAGTGCATACATTGCGGTTGCCCAAGGCGGTAAAATATTTATTAAAGGAACTGCAGACAACCCAGTTGTAATGACATCAAGCGATGCTTCTCCTGTTGCTGGTAACTGGGGTGGGTTGGTAGTTTGCGGTAAAGCGCCAACAAATGTTGGTTCTATTGCTACTTCTGAAGTTGCTGATCTTACTTATGGTGGGACTATAGCTGATGATAACTCAGGTTCTATCAAATATTTAAGAATAGAATATACAGGAGCAAATTTTACTCCTGAAAAGGAATTTAATGGATTATCTTTATTTGCTGTAGGTTCTGGAACAACCGTAGAATATGTACAATCATTTGAAGGTGGTGATGATGGTATTGAGTTCTTTGGTGGAACTGTGAATGGTAAATACTTAATTTCAACTAATAGCGGTGATGATGGTATTGACTTCGCTGACGGATGGAGTGGTACTGGTGAAAACTGGTATATTTCAGGAACTGCTAAAGCTGGTGTAGAAGGGTCTAATAATGGCGACAATGGTAATGCCTCTCCTGTTACTAATGCAATACTTAAAAACATTACTGTAGTGGGTCCTGTTACTGAGGGGGCATTATACTACAAAGAAGGTGGTGGGAATTTTACAATAGACAATTTTTATATTGATGGTGTTAACTTAGGCGTAAAAGTTAAAAGCTCAGATGCTGAAGCTGGAGTGAGAATTGAAGCTGATGACTTAGTTATGACCAATGTCCAATTTGTTAATAATCTTTTAGGGTTTAAAACTACTGACTATACCGGTGCAAATCAAGATTTTGTACAAGAAAATACTGCAACAGGTGCTGGTAATGGGGCTGCTGTTCCAACTTGGGCAGAAGGCTGGTCAAGATTTGAATAAGAATAATTTTCTTATAATAAAAACTAACAAGAAAGGGTGCTAAAAAAATTTAGCACCCTTTCTTTATCATTAAGAAATATTAATTTTATTTCCTAATTAACTACCAATGCTTTTTCTTCAACAGTAATTATTTTGTTTTCTTTATAAGTTACGATGTTTATTTTATCAGTTTTAAAATAAGTCCAAATGCCTTCTTTTACTCCATTATTATAAGTGGCGATAGCTTTTTTGTTTCCTTGTAAATCATAGCTGATCCATGTGTCATGCAATTTGCCTTCTTTATTGAAATAGCCTTCTCGTTCAACAATGGCACTGTTGTCGGCAAAATAATAGGTCGCTTTTACCAAATCGTTATCTGTTTTTTGATAAACTACTTTTTGTTCTTGTGAAAATGCTACTATGCTAAACAACATAATAAGGATGTTTATAAATGCTTTCATAATTTATTGATTTTATATTGAATTTTCTTGAGCTAACATACTCAAATTTATAAACTTTACGATTAATTAATGATTTAGTAACGTTAAGTTTACATTAAGTTTTTTTTGAAATAATATAAAATATTGTAAATCAGCTATTTAAATTTAGTGTAATTTGTTCGTTAAATTAGGTCTTGAATAAAACAGTTGTTCTTAACCTAAAATTTACGTTGATTTTATGTTTTTTCGATAAAATTTAACAAGGATTTTGATACCGGTTTTCAAAGTATTTGTACATTTGTTTAAAATCATTCTAAATAAGCGTTTTGGCATCAACTGAAAATTCAGGTATTTTTAATTACGATTTTGATTGGAGCACTTCAACCAAAAAGAAGTCACACATTGAAATAAATGAAAAATGCTGTGAAAAATTCAAGAACAAAAGCAAAAGGTCTTGCAAAAAATGCCCAAATCGTATTCCCTAATCACTATATTTTTAATACTTTTGCATTTCGTTTTTTGACTAAGATAAAATGCAAGTTAATTCAAAAAAATTATTTGTTAAATTTTTAAAATGGAGATACCAACATATTTCTAACAAGCAATTTACCAATATTGCCAGTGCCATAATTGGATTGTTGGCAGGGTTGGGTGCTGTCATTTTAAAAAACTTAACCCACTTTATACAAAATTTACTGGAAGGTGGATTTATTAAGCAAATGCACCAGGCATTTTATTTTATCTTCCCAATTATAGGGTTTTTACTGGTATTGCTGTTCATAAAATATGTCGTACGTAAAAAAGTTGGACATGGAATTCCTTCCACCTTGTATGCTATTTCAAAACAAAAGGGGATTATGCCCAAACACCAAATGTGGGCATCTTTAGTTTCGGCGCCTTTAACAGTTGGTTTTGGTGGATCTGTGGGTTTAGAGGGACCAACAGTTGCAACAGGAGCTGCCATTGGCTCTAATTTTGCACGAGCTTTTCATTTTAACCAAACTACAAGAACATTACTTATTGGTGCCGCTGCCGCTGGCGCAATGTCTTCTATTTTTAAAGCACCCATTGCCGCTATTGTTTTTGCGGTTGAAATATTTAGTTTGGATTTGACGCTTGCTTCTATGATTCCTTTACTTCTGGCATCTATTACCGCGATACTTACTTCATACTTTTTCCTGGGAGATGATGTTTTGCTTCATTTTAATTTGGAAGATAAATTTGTTTTTAATGACACGCTATTTTTTGTTTTTTTAGGCGTTGCATCAGCTATAACTTCCATTTATTTCAGCAAAGTGTATTTTGGAATCGGTAATTTTTTCAAAAAACTTGAAAGTCCTTACGTGAAAATGCTCATTGGCGGACTCTCATTGGGTATTATTGTTTATCTGGTTCCGCCACTTTATGGAGAAGGTTACGAAACCATAAACAACGTTTTACGCGGAAATATTATTAAAGTTGTGGATAACAATATATTTCAAACACTTACAAACGATACTTGGGTAATTGCACTGCTTTTAATGGGTTTAATCGCCTTTAAAATAGTAGCAGCATCAGTCACTTTCGGAGCTGGCGGTATTGGTGGTATTTTTGGTCCAACACTTTTTACAGGAAGTATTGCAGGTTATGTATTTGCCTTAATTGTGAATGCCACCAACTTTTTTAGCCACCAACTTTCCTTAACTAATTTCGCTATGGTTGGCATGGCGGGTTTAATGGCTGGGGTTTTACAAGCACCTTTAACAGCCATATTCTTAATAGCCGAAATTACCGGTGGCTATGAGCTTTTTGTTCCGCTAATGATTGTTGCCTCAATTTCTTTTATCTTTTCAAAAAAATATATTCCGCACAATATTTACGCGTCTGAATTGGCTAAAAAAGGACAGCTCATGACGCACGATAAGGACAAAAATGTTTTGATGATGCTCGATTTGGATAAATTAATTGAAACCGATTTTGTACTGCTTCATCCTGAAATGACTTTAGGATATGTTGTAAATAATGCAGTCGCAAAATCAACTCGCAATCATTTTCCCGTAGTAAATAAAGAAAATGAATTTTTAGGAATACTCACCATCAACGATATTAGAAGTATTATGTTCGACAAGGATCTGTATGAAACAGTGAAAGTTGAAAGTTTGATGCACGCCGGATCGGATATTATTTATTACCAAAAAGACTCTGCCGAAGAAATTTTGAACAAGTTTAAAAGATGCGGTGCATGGAATTTAGTGGTGCTCAAAGAAAGAAAATACTTCGGGTTTATCTCCAAATCTCGCTTGCTTACCGCTTATCGAAGAAAATTAATCGACGTAACCACTTAATTTTCAGTTTAATTATAAAAATAATATTTTAACCCTGCCTACCATTTTAGTGGGCGTTCCCTTTCAGGTCGCGCTTTCCGTTATATCTTTTTTTTGCTCCGCTGCAAAAAAGGATGCCACTGCAGTCGCTAACGCATTTTGTGATAAATAATGATTAAAATCGATTTTAAAAATGATAAAAATGTGGGTTTTAGTCCCTCTTATTTATAAAATCAACCGCCATATCAGGAAAATCTGTAAAAATGCCGTCAACATCTGCCTCGTATAAAGCAACTTCCAACAAGGCTTCAAAACTTTCAAAATCTCCCAATTGATCGGCCCTGAAAGTATAAGTGTGGACTTTCAAATTGTATTTATGCGCTTTTTCAACCAAACCAAAAATTTGCCATTTCCCATCTTTGTCTTTTCCTTTAATAATTTGAGAATACCAAGGTCCAATACCATCAGCATAATTGGCTATTTCTTCTATTTTTTCATCAATTTCAAATTCCATCAATTGGACCAAAAAGAGTTTGCTTTTGAATTCATTTCTAATTCTTTTTAACTCTTTGGCGTCAAAGCATTGTAAAATACAGTGGTCGTTTTTAGTTTTGTAGCCATAATCACTTAAAACTTCCAACACTATTTTTGAAATATCCTTTCCCTCTTTTTGGTGAAACGCAGGTTCTTTAATTTCAGGATAAATGCCAATTTCTTTTCCTGTGCTTTTGTTTAATCCTTGAATTAATTCTATTTCTTCTTGTAAAGAATGCAATTTAAATGTTGATGTAAATGCCGGAAATCGTTTTGAAAAAACTGCTTTATTGGTTGCCGGGTCAAATCTCTCCGAAACGTTTAATTGTTTCAGTTCCTCAAAAGTAAAATCAATTACATAAAATCGCCCGTCAATTCTTTTCTTCTCTGGAAACTTTTTGGCAACATCGGTAACCGTTTCCAAATGAATATCATGAATCACAATGGGAACATCGTCTTTGCTTAACACAATATCCTGTTCCAAATAATCAGCACCCATCGCATACGCCATTGCTTTTGCAGGCAAGGTGTGCTCAGGCAAATAACCAGAAGCACCTCGATGCGCAATGACTATTTTTTTATTTTTTTTAACTTCCATTTTTGTCTCTGGCTTATGTTCACCGCAAGATAAGGACAACATTAAAAATAAGATTCCAAAACGATACATATTTACACTTTAAAGGTTCATTAAAAGTATTGCATTTTGTAATTTTACACCGCAATAATTAATTATTTTATTATGAAATTTGTGTTAATCTTTATTTTGGCAATTGCACTAGGGATGTTAGGTGTTGGTTTTTACCTAAAAAACGCTGGCGATACCAATGGAGATATCGTGATTGGACTTGGCGTTTTGATGGTAGCTTTTATTTTAATGCCTTTGTTTATTTATCATCGGTACAAAAACAAAAAATTAAGCGATTTTACCTTTGACAAGTTCAGAAAAGACCTAGAAGAGCGAAGCAAAAGCGAACGAAATTTGTAGTTATCAATTTAAATTTCGCTTTTCAATAAAAAATCGTTTTAAAAGTTTGCTGCATTCTTCTTCCAACACCCCTCCAAGAACCACTGTTTTGGGGTGTAAGGTGGTCTTCATCACCAAAAAACCTCTTTTATCTTCAGTAGCACCATATACAATTCTGCCTATTTGTGTCCAATAACTGGCGCCTGCACACATTTGACAAGGCTCTAAAGTTACGTACAACGTACACTCTTTTAGATATTTACCACCTAAAAAATCTGCCGCAGCTGTAAAAGCCTGCATTTCGGCATGCGCTGTAACATCATTCAACGTTTCCGTTAAATTATGTGCACGGGCAATAATTTGGTTGTTCATCACAATCACCGCTCCAATGGGAACTTCATTTTTGTCTAAAGCCATTTCCGCTTCCTGTAAAGCGCGTTTCATAAAATAAGTGTCATCAAATGGATTCATCATCCATCAAAAGTAATTGTTTTTAATTCATTGAACAATTTAAATAGCTTAGTTTTGTAATAGTGAAAACAAATTTATTAGCACATATCAACGAACCTAAAGACCTGCGGAAGCTGGCTAAAATTCAGCTTGAAGCAGTTGCCAAAGAACTGCGCAAATTTATTATCGATATTGTTGCTGCCAAAGAGGGGCATTTAGGCGCCAGTTTGGGCGTGGTGGAATTGACCATTGCGCTGCATTATGTATTTGATACGCCAAACGATTTGCTGATTTGGGATGTTGGACATCAGGCTTATGGTCATAAAATTTTGACTGGACGAAGGGACATTTTTCACACAAACCGTCAACTGGGAGGAATTTCGGGTTTTCCAAAACGCAGCGAAAGCATTTACGACGCCTTTGGAACTGGGCATTCTTCTACCGCAATTTCTGCGGCTTTGGGAATGGCGCTTGCATCAAAATTGAAAGGAGATTTTCAAAAACAGCATATCGCCGTTGTTGGTGATGCCTCCATCGCCAGTGGAATGGCTTTTGAAGGATTGAATCATGCCGGGGTTACCGACGCCAATTTGCTGATTATTTTAAATGATAATGCCATGGGAATTGATCCAAGTGTTGGTGCACTCAAAAAGTATTTTACCGATGTAAAAGCGGGTAAAAAAGTTCGAAAAAACAACATTATTGAGGCGCTAAATTTCAATTATTCCGGTCCCATAAACGGTCATAATATCGATGAAATTATCACAGAATTAGAGCGCTTAAAATCGATAAAAGGCCCTAAGTTTTTGCATATTATCACCACCAAAGGAAAAGGATTGCAACAAGCAGAAAATGACCAGGTGACCTATCATGCGCCAGGAAAATTCGATAAAATAACCGGCGAATTACCCGCCAAAAATAATGTGCCGCAACCACCGAAATATCAAGATGTTTTTGGGGAAACCTTGGTGGAACTGGCAAAAATGAATCCGAAAATTGTAGGAATTACACCTGCAATGCCCACAGGAAGTTCTTTAAAATTAATGATTGATGAGATGCCTGAAAGGGCTTTTGACGTTGGTATTGCAGAGCAGCATGCAGTGACTTTGGCGGCCGGGATGGCAACCCAGGGGCTGATTCCTTTTTGTGCCATTTATTCCACATTTTTACAACGTGCTTACGACCAAATTATCCATGATGTAGCAATCCAAAAATTGCCTGTAATTTTTTGTGTAGATCGCGCTGGAATTGTAGGGGAAGATGGTGCAACGCATCACGGTGTTTTTGATATTGCTTATTTACGTTGTATTCCTAACATGGTCATTTTTGCCCCTTTAAATGAAATTGAATTGCGTAACATTATGTACACGGCACAATTGGGTATCAATTTTCCATTGGCGATTCGTTATCCCCGCGGACAAGGAACGCTTATCGATTGGAAACAGCCTTTTGTGAAAATTGAAATTGGAAAAGGCAGTTGTATTTCAGAAGGTTCAGAAATTGCGGTGTTAAGCATTGGCACTATCGGAAATAAATTGATAGAACTTCAACCCAAATTGCCTAAAAATAAGGTGGCGCATTATTCAATGCGTTTTGTAAAACCATTGGATGAAAAATTGCTTCACAAAATCTTTAAAAAATTTGATACCATTGTCACTATTGAAGACGGCACAATGATAGGCGGATTTGGCAGTGCCATTTTAGAATTTGCTTCAACCAATAACTACAACAACAAAATCATTAAACATTTAGGGATTCCAGATCATTTTATTGAACACGGAAAAGTGGATGAATTGTTCGAAAGTATTCATTTATCCGAAGTGAAAATAAAGGAATTCCTGACGAAACTTTTATAAAAAAAATATTTTGCGTTTCTTTGCAAAGCTATTTTTAAGCCCCTAATATTTAATAAAATGCGATTAAAATTTTTCTTTTTTTTTACAATTCTTTATACTTTCAACACAATAGCCTCCACTTCAAAAGACACGTTAGACATCGATTTACCCCCAGTTACCCATTGGGAGGAAACCAATAATTTTAAATTGATTTTTACACAAAATTCCTTTGTTAATTGGAGTGCAGGAGGGAACAACTCCGTTTCTGGAATTGCAAAAATTAACATAAAAAGAGATTATAAAAACAATCATACTGTTTGGCAAAATGAATTGAAAGCCAACTACGGCCTAAATAAAGAAGAAAAAAGGGAATGGCGAAAAACAGATGACTTGGTGGAGTTAAATTCAACCTTTGGTTACAGGGAGGACATCGGGTCAAAATGGTATTATTCGGCAAAATTTAATTTTAAGACGCAATTTTCCAATGGTTATAAATATCCAAATATAGACAAGCCTATTTCAAAATTCTTTTCTCCTGCCTACAATTTTTTGGGTGTTGGATCTGAATATTTTTCAAAGGAAAACAAACTAAAAATATATATTTCGCCACTTACCAATAAAATGACTTTTGTTTACAACCAAGTTTTGGCAAATGAAGGTGCTTTTGGTGTTGAACCAGCTGTTTATGATGATTTGGGTAATTTGGTGACTGAAGGTGAAAATTTAAAAGTTGAAATTGGGACTTATATTTCTAGTGAATGGAAAACAGCAGTAATGGAAAATATAAAAATGATTAATAAATTGATTTTATATTCCGATTATTTAAATAGATATGGCAATGTGGATATTAACTGGGAAGTAAATTTTGATATGACAATTAACAAACATGTAACAGCCAATGTGGGCTCCCATTTTCTATATGATGATGATGTTAAAGGCCAAGAAGACAAAAATGATGATGGAATATTGGTTCCTACAGGACCAAAAATACAAATAAAACAAACGTTGGGGATTGGATTGCTTTATTCATTTTAGTATCTGTTTCTATAAAATAAAAAGCGCTTAAAACCAGATTTAATTTGGTTTTAAGCGCTTTTATTCTTGAGGGATTTTTATAAATTAAACCTTAGTCCAAATCAAATTTTATACCTTGTGCCAGTGGCAATTCTGTGGTGTAATTTATGGTATTTGTTTGACGTCTCATATAAACTTTCCAGGCATCTGAACCAGATTCTCTTCCGCCACCAGTTTCTTTTTCACCGCCAAAAGCACCACCAATTTCTGCACCCGAAGTGCCAATATTCACATTTGCAATACCACAATCAGAACCTTGAACGGATAAGAACAATTCAGCTTCACGTAAATTGTTGGTCATTATTGCAGATGAAAGTCCTTGTACAACACCATTTTGCAATGCAAGGGCATTTTTAAGATCCCCAGAATATTTTATTAGGTATAAAATTGGCGCAAACGTTTCGTGTTGCACAATTTCAAAATGATTTTCGGCTTCAACAATTGCGGGTTTTACATAACAGCCGCTTTCATAACCTTTTCCGGTTAAAACACCACCTTCAACAATAATTTTCCCACCTTCTTTAACTGCTTCTGTCAAAGCATTTTCATACATTTTAACAGCATCTTTGTCAATTAATGGGCCAACGTGGTTGTTTTCATCTAAGGGATTTCCAATGCGCAATTGTTTATAGGCTTTCACCAAGGCATTTTTCACCTGCTCATACATAGATTCATGAATAATTAACCTGCGTGTTGAGGTGCAACGTTGTCCTGCAGTACCCACAGCGCCAAATACAGCGCCAATAATAGTCATTTTGATATCTGCGCTTGGCGTGATAATAATAGCATTGTTACCGCCTAATTCCAACAACGATCTTCCCAAACGTTCTGCAACTGTTTTTGCCACAATTTTACCCATTCTTATGGATCCTGTTGCTGAAATTAATGCTATGCGTTTATCGGTGGTCATATATTCACCAACTTTGTAATTGCCATTGATGATACAAGAAATACCTTCAGGCAATTTATTTTCTTTTAAAACGCTTGCAATTATATTTTGGCAGGCAATGCTGCATAAAGGTGCTTTTTCTGAAGCTTTCCAAACACATACATCACCAGCAATCCATGCCAGTGCGGTATTCCATGCCCAAACGGCCACAGGAAAGTTAAATGCTGAAATAATTCCTACTATCCCCAATGGGTGATATTGGTCGTACATTCTATGTCCTGGTCTTTCAGAATGCATGGTAAAACCGTGCAATTGTCGTGACAATCCAACCGCGAAGTCACAAATGTCTATCATTTCCTGAACTTCTCCCAAACCTTCTTGCAAAGATTTTCCCATTTCATAAGAAACCAGTTCTCCCAAAGGTTGTTTTAGTTCTCTAAGTTTTTCACCAAACTGACGAACAATTTCGCCACGTTGTGGGGCTGGCATAATTCTCCAAGTTGTGAAAGCCGCTTGTGCAGATTCCATCACTTTTTCAAAATCATCTTTGGTAGTTGTGGTAACTTTTCCGATAAGATTGCCGTTTACAGGAGAATAGGATTCCATAATTTCACCAACTCCAAAAAAATTTGAACCTGTAGAAGTTCCGTTATTTAAAGTTTTAACCCCTAGTTTGTCTAGGGTTAGTTGAATTGTTTTTTCTATTGCTGTAATTTCCATAAGAAGATTTCTTTTTTAATTTGATATTTTACAAAAATACGAATAATACCTCCGATTTTTTTTAAATATCAAAAATTATTCAGTATTACCCGCCAGCTATAAGTAGGTTTTTCAGGATGAGTTCAATGCGTTAGCGACTGAACGGCATGTTTGAGCTCTTTTTTTTGTTTTTCACAAAAAAAAAGCGAGTAGTGAAGGCGCGACCGCTTTTGCGGTAACGCCCACAAAATATTGTTTATGGTGATTTTAAAAAAAAGAAAAGCCATTTCAAATTTGAAATGGCTATCTTCATTCAATATTTGGTAACCAACCAAATAAATAAACCAACTAAAACTTATAATTTAAACCCGTATAAACTCCTAAGTAATAAGGCTGAATGCTTCCGGAGTTTTTAGAAAAGGTACTGGTTTGTACTTTGAACATTGGGGAAACGTTGATGAATAAATTTTTATAAAGCGAGTAATCGATATCCAATCCTATATTACCGCTAAAATTTACAGATTTTAAATTGTCTGATGAGCCTAAGCTTTGAGAAAAGTTGTTAGTTTCAACAAAAACCTCATCCTTGTTTAAAAGTAAGGTACTAAATCCACCCACCAAATTGATACCGAATTTTCCGTCGGTGACACTGTATTTTACTTCAACAGGAATTTCCACATAACCAAAAACCTGGTTCAAACTTCCACTTGAATTGTCTTCAACTGATGATTTGTCTCTATTTGCTGTAATATCTGCAGTTCTTGCCATTACTGGATTTGCAGACAAATTTGAAAAACCTACAACGGCAACACCCGGAGTAACATATACGTTATTTGTTGTTAAACCCAAACTTACTAAGTTAACACCCGATTGCAAACTAAATTTGTTTGTAAGTTGATAGGCGACTTTTACGCCATAGGAATAAGATAAATTTCCGGAAGTTGGATTGTTTTTAAACTGTGAGTCAATTCCAGAGCCACCACCAAATGAATTAAAATAAATGGGTGCAAAAATGGTCGCTACTGTAATTTTACTTTCTGTAATTTCTTTTTTTATAACCTCCTTGTCTGTAAATTTAGATAAGGGTAAGTTTTTGGCGTCTTTAAACAAAAAATTATTTTCTGATTTTTGCGATGAAGCCGTTTGTTCTTTAGTTTTTTCCTCCGCTTTTGCTGTTAAATTGTTATTCTGCTCCATTTCGGCTAGTTCCTTGCTTAAAGCGGTCACCACTTTTTGCATTTTCTTTAGTTTCTCCTCTACAGTAATTGTTGTTGCTGAATCTTTTTGGTCTAAAATTTCTTCTTTGGTAGTTTGTTTTAAAAGGAAATTTTTGGGAAGGTTATTTTTAGGAAGAAAATAAATGGTTCCAGCACTAAAAAACACTGCAAATATTGCCGCAATGCTTGAAAGTTTAAGCCAAAATGGAACTCCTCTTTTTTTAGTTCTGGGAATTAACCGATTCTCAATAGCATCCCAAGCTTCACTAGGTGGGGAAACCTCAAAGTCTTTTAAATTCTCTTGGAATAATCTATCAATGTTCTTAAAATTTTTCACTACTATCTTTTAATTTAAATAGACTGTTGTGCTTTTTGATGAATTTCTATTTTTTGTTTTAAAATGGCTCTTGCTCTGGCTAGATTTGATTTTGAAGTGCCTTCTGCAATTTGCATCATTTCTGAAATTTCTTTATGAGAATACCCATCCAGCACATAAAGGTTAAAAACCAGTCGATACCTGTCGGGCAATTCATTGATTAGGTTTAGCAAAAAATCTAAAGAAATTTCATCATCATCAACATCAACAATCACCTCATCAGGAATATCTTCCGTCACAATATTTAACACATTTTTCTTTCTATATTTTAATAAAACTGTGTTAACCATCACTCGCTTTAACCAGCCTTCAAACGATCCTTTAAAGTTAAACTGCCCAATTTTGTCGAAAATGACAATAAAGCCATCTTGAAAATTATCCTCAGCTTCTTGTTTGTTTTTAGAGTACTTAAGGCATATCGAAAACAACTTACCTGCAAAAAGCTGGTAAATTTCCTTTTGTGCCTTGCGATCGTTATCTGCACACTGTTTTATGAGTTCATCTAAACTCAAATACGAGCATTTTAATTGTTAATAAGATACCTAAAAAGATAATACGTTGCGTAAATTTACATTACTTTTGTAATGTTTTCCAATTTTTATGAAAAAATTTAACGTTTTGAAACTTCATCTTAGCAATGAATTTGAAAAAATGGCGCTTGAGGTGTTTCAATTTCAGGCCAAAAACAATATGGTGTATAAAGAGTTTTTAGCCCATTTACACATGGATATTTATAACGTTAAAAAAATTGATGAAATTCCTTTTTTACCCATACAATTTTTTAAATCGCACAAAATTTTGTCTTCAAATTCAGTTGTTCAAAGTGTTTTTTTAAGCAGTGGCACAACAGGAAATGAACAAAGTAAACATTTTGTTTCTGATTTGGGCGTTTATGAAGAAAGCTTTACCAAAGGATTTGAGCATTTTTATGGAACCGTTCAAGATTATACAGTTTTGGCTTTGTTACCTTCTTATTTGGAACGCAATGGTTCTTCGTTAATTTATATGGTTAACGATTTTATACAGAAATCAAAAAATGAAAAAAGTGGATTTTATCTGAATAATTTGGATGAATTGGCTAACAATTTGATTGAATTAGATAAAAAGGAAGAAAAAATACTGCTTATTGGTGTTTCCTTTGCGTTGTTGGATTTGGTAGAAAGGCATAAATTTCAGCTTAAAAACACCATAGTAATGGAAACCGGCGGCATGAAAGGCAGAAGGAAAGAATTGATTCGAGAGGAATTACATCAGATATTGTGTGAAGGTTTTGGCGTTGAAAACATACATTCGGAATACGGCATGACCGAATTGTTGAGTCAGGCCTATTCAAAAGGAAACGGTATTTTTGAATGTCCGCCCTGGATGAAAATACTAACACGAGACACGGAAGATGCTTTAACCATTTTGGAGGAAGGAAAATCGGGTGGCATCAATATTATTGATTTGGCAAATATCAATTCTTGTTCGTTTATTGCCACGCAAGATTTAGGGAAAACTTATCCCAACGGAACATTTGAAGTTTTGGGCCGGTTTGATAATTCTGACATCAGAGGCTGTAATTTAATGTTAATGTCATAAGTAATGAAAACTAAATTCCCTTACTTTGGAGGGGTGGTCGCAGACCGGGGTGGTTTTTCACCATATTCTTTAACAATATATTTTTCCAACGCTATCATTACAAATGATAGATTTTTTTTAACATCTACATCTTGAATTCTATAAACCTTCAATCCAAGATTTTCTAAATATAATTGTCGTTTTGCATCATATTCAACTTTATCATTATGACTATTTCCGTCTATTTCTATAATCAACCCCAAGGTTTTTACGTAAAAATCAACAATGTAATTGCCAATAATTCGCTGCCGATCAAAATCAATTTTGTAAAATTTTCTTTTATGAACTTGCTGCCAAAACAACACTTCGGATAGGATTCCGTTTTTTCTTTTACCTTTGGTCAATCGGGAAAGCACTGGATTGTATGGCAGGTCTTCAACGAAATTTCTAATAATTGGAATGTTATTTATGACAGAAATAACTTTTTTGCTATGTTGTGTGTGGTTGCCACCCCGCCCTGCGGGCACCCCTCCGGCGGAGGGGAATTTGATTTTAGTTTAAACAGATGGTTGGATATCACAGATGTTTTCATAGTATTTTTAACAATTTTAATTTCGAATATACAAATTTTGTAAATGATAAATGAAAAAACCGCCTAAATTAACTTTAGACGGTTTCCACATTTTAATTTTAAAACAACTTTACATTGCTAAATACAACATGCTATACCACTTTCAACAAAAAATAAGTCTTTTTACCGCGTTGCAGCAGCACAAATTTATCGGCAATTAAATCATTTGTTGTAATCACAAAATCTTCGCTTACCTTTTCTTTGTTTACAGAAATTGAATTTTCGCTTAAAGCCCTGCGCACTTCACCATTCGATTTCAGAAAGCCATAATCGGCAAAAGCAGCCACAATTCCCAATTCGTTTTCAATGACTGAACGTTCAATTTCAGCTTGGGGAACGCCTTCAAAAACATCTAAAAATGTTTGTTCATCCAGCGCTTTTAAGTCATCGGCAGTAGAGTTTCCAAACAGAATATTGGAGGCTTTAATGGCGTTTTCGTATGCCTCTTTTCCGTGTGTCATTATAGTAACTTCTTCGCCAATTTTCTTTTGGAGAATACGTAAATGTGGTGTTTTTTGATGTTCGGCAATTAAAGTTTCAATAGTTTCTTTGTCTAAAAAAGTGAAAATTTTAATATAATTTTCAGCATCTTCATCAGAACAGTTTAACCAATATTGGTAATATTTGTAAGGTGAGGTTCGGTTGGCGTCCAGCCAAACGTTTCCACCGGCAGTTTTTCCAAATTTTGTGCCATCGGCCTTGGTGATTAGTTTACAGGTTAAAGCATACGCTTTTCCTTGCGCTTTTCTTCTGACTAACTCAGTTCCTGTAGTAATATTTCCCCATTGATCGGAACCACCCATTTGAAGTTTGCAGTCTTTTTCTTTGTATAAATGATAAAAATCGTAGCCCTGAAACAATTGGTAGGTAAATTCAGTAAAACTCATTCCGGTTTGTGAATCGGAATCCAAACGTTTTTTTACTGAATCTTTTGCCATCATATAATTAACGGTAATGTGTTTTCCAATATCGCGAACAAACTCAATCAATGAAATTTCTTTCATCCAATCGTAATTATTCACCAATTGTGCGGCATTTTCAGTAGTGCTATCGAAATCTAGAAAACGCGCCAATTGTGCTTTTACACCTGCAACATTTTTGGCCAAAGTTTCCTCATCCAACAAATTGCGTTCTTCCGATTTCCCTGAAGGATCACCCACCATTCCTGTGGCGCCACCAACCAAAGCTATGGGATTATGACCTGCTCGCTGAAAATGCATCAGCAAAATAATAGGTACCAAACTCCCGATATGCAAGGAATCGGCTGTTGGGTCAAATCCAATATACCCAGTTGTTTTATTTTTCAGTAGATATTCTTCAGTTTCAGGCATCATATCGTGTAACATGCCTCTCCAACGCAGTTCTTCAACAAAATTCATCATCAAATTTTTAAATTTAAGCAAAGATAAAATTTTACTTGTTAGTTATGACGTTTAGGGATTGATTTTTTAAAGCAATGTTTGCGTGATAGAAACAAACATTTTTTATACTTTCGTCTTATGATTTTAGTAACTGGAGGAACAGGTTTGGTAGGCGCACATTTGTTGTACCATCTTTCATTGGAAAATGTTGCGATAAAAGCAATTCACAGAAAAAGTAGCAATTTACTTGCTGTAAAAAATGTATTTAAATATTTTTCTAAGGATTATGAGTTGCTTTTTCAAAAAATTGAATGGGTAGAAGCCGATATTACCGATATTATTTCGTTGGAAGAAGCTTTTAAAAACGTGACGAAAGTTTATCATTGCGCAGCATTGGTTTCTTTTAATTCGAAAGATTATAGCGCTATGGATTTAATCAATATTGATGGCACTTCCAATATTGTGAATTTTTGCATTGAGAACAGGGTTAAAAAATTGTGCTTCGTAAGTTCAATTGCGACCATTGAAAAATCGGTCACTCATAAATTTATGAGTGAAGCCGATGAATGGAATATGGAAAAGGTAAGTTATGGCTATGCACTTACAAAATACGGCGCGGAAATTGAAGTTTGGCGTGCTTCACAAGAGGGTGTGCCTGTTGTGATTGTAAATCCCGGAATTATATTAGGTGCCGGATTTTGGCAGCAAGGATCAGGAGCCATGTTTTCAAAAATTGATAAGGGATTCCCGTTTTATACAGAAGGTGTCACTGGTTTTGTATCTGTAAATGATGTGGTAAAAGCGATGCTGTTGCTTATGAAAAGTGATGTTGTAAATGAACGCTATATTTTGGTTGCTGAAAACAGCAGTTTCAAAAATATTTTTTACCAGATAGCGGAGAATTTTGGAAAGAAACCACCTTCCATAAAAGTCACAAAATTAATGAGTGCCTTTGGTTGGCGATTGGAAAAACTGAAGGCTATTTTTACCAATGTTCCAGAAACACTAACCAAACATAGTGCAAAATCTATTCATAACAAGCGTTATTATTCTTCAGAAAAAATAGCAAAGGATCTAAATTTTAATTTCGAATCTATTGCTGAAACCATAAAAAGTATTTGTGCGCTTTATAAAAAAGAGCATAGGTAAGTCTTTATTTTTTTTGAAGACTTTTTACAGAATCAATTTTAAGTGACCTTTTTGGTGCTTTTTTAAAATTTTCCCTACGATTTTTTATAGAATCGTTTTTAAGGGAATCCTTTAACTTAATCTCAGCATCATATTTCTCTTTCAAGGATTTAAGGCGTTTGTCAACTTCTTTCAGAATTTTCTCGTAGTCGTCAATTTGGGAAGTGTAGTAATAATTGCTTTCTTTAAAACGCGTGCTGTCGATTCCGTATTTTTCAAAAATCAACGGATAATAGTTCACATTGCGTTCAAGATTGTTGTTTTTAATATTTTCGGCGCTCGATGCAATAAGCATATCAGTCAGCAAATCCACCATTTGATTTTTAGAAATTAAATGGTCGGGTTTTTTTATGATTGTATTGCTGGTGCAAGCCATAAAAAAAACACTTAGAAAAAAGAAGTAACTATTTTTTTTCATTTGTTCTATTAAACAATAATCTTTTGCCTTTAATACTATCGCCATTAAATTTACCGTTGTGATACATCAAATGACCATTTACAAATGTATGGGTAATTTTTGAGTAAAAAGTGGTTCCTTCAAACGGAGACCAACCACATTTGTACAAAATATTGTCTTTATTGACAGTCCAAGGAGAAGAAATATCAACAATTACCAAATCTGCGTAATAACCCTTTTTGACAAATCCCCTTTTTTCTATTTTGAAAATCTTAGCCGGATTGTGGCACATTTTTTCAATTATTTTTTCAAGGGATATTTGCTCTTGTGTAAACATTTTTAACATCGCAGGCAAAGCGTGTTGCACCATTGGCCCGCCGCTTGGTGCTTTTGTGTACACTTGTTCTTTTTCCTCTTTTGTGTGAGGAGCGTGGTCTGTAGCAATCACATCAATTCTGTCATCTAGTAATGCTTTCAACAAACCTTCTTTGTCGTGGGCTGTTTTTATGGCGGGATTCCATTTTATAAAATTTCCTTTGCTTTCATAATCACTTTCGTCGAACCACAAATGGTGTACACATACTTCGGCAGTAATTTGTTTTTTTTCTACGGGACCTTTGTGAGAAAAAAGTTCTGTTTCCTTTGCGGTTGATAAATGAAACACATGCAATCGTGCACCCGTTTTTTTTGCTAGTTTAATGGCTTTGGAAGATGAAATATAACAAGCTTCTTCGCTTCTTATTTTTGGATGAAATTTCACTGGAATATCTTCACCATATTCTTTCAAATAGGTTTCTAAATTTTTCTTTATGGTTGCTTCATCTTCACAATGAACCGCAATAAGCATTTTTGTAGAAGAAAATATTTTCTCCAAAACTTTTTCATCATCAACCAGCATATTTCCAGTTGAAGAGCCTAAAAACAATTTAATTCCTGCAACATTGGCTGGATTCGTTTTTAACAATTCCTCTAAATTGTCATTGGTTCCGCCAAACATAAATGAATAATTGGCATAAGATGTTTTGGCCGCAATTTCAAATTTTTGCTCCAACAATTCTTGTGTAGTGGCTTGCGGAACGGTATTTGGCATTTCTATAAATGAAGTGATGCCACCAGCAATGGCAGCTTTACTTTCAGATTCAATGGTTGCTTTATGCGTTAATCCTGGTTCACGAAAGTGAACCTGATCATCTATCAATCCAGGAATTAAATATTTTCCTTCAGCATCAATAATTGTAGTATCGGCCGATTTTGAGCTTATTGAAGTGTCAATATCCACAATAAATTCCCCATCAATAAGCACATCGCCTTCAAATATCTTTCCTTCGTTTACAATACGGGCATTTTTAATAAGCACTAAACTCATATTCTTCTTCTTTTATTTTAGCAAGTTTTGAAATCGCATTTTTATAACTCCAAAAACGGCTTCAGAAATTATTGAACCACTCATTTTCGAGGTGCCTTTTTTTCGGTCGGTAAAAATAATAGAAACTTCTTTATGTTTAAATTTTTTCTTCCAAGCCTTAAATTTCATTTCAATTTGAAACGCGTACCCCACAAATTTTATTTTATCCAAATCTATATTTTCCAATACTTCACGTTTATAACAAACAAACCCTGCTGTGGTATCGTAAATAGGGATCTGTGTAATGAATCTTACGTATTTAGAGGCGAAATAGGATAAAAACAATCTTTTAAAATCCCAATTTATAACATTAATTTTATTGTTTAAATACCTTGACCCTACAGAAAAATCGGCTCCATCTTCAGCACAGGCATGATACAATTGAATTAAATCTTCAGGATTGTGCGAAAAATCGGCATCCATTTCAATAATATAGTCGTAATGTTTAAAAATTGCCCACTTAAATCCGTGAATATAAGCTGTTCCCAAACCATTTTTTTCTTTCCTGACTTCCAAAAATAAATTCGAAAATTCTTTTTGCAAGTTTCTTACAATCTCGCCGGTTCCATCAGGAGAACTGTCGTCAACAACCAAAATATCAAATTGCTTTTTCTGAGAAAATACGGCTCTGATAATGGCCTCAATATTTTCTTTTTCATTATAAGTTGGAATGATGACAAGCGTATTAGACATAAAATAAAATTACGGAGCAAAGGTAAAACAAATTATTACTAATTTTGCGTTTAAATAATAACACACTTCATGTTTGAGGCGAAAGAAATAATATACCAAAACCATCATTGGGTCTCACTTGTTTTTTTGGCAATTCTTATTTTTTTAGCCTGGGCAAAAGTTTTGTATAAAGATAAGTTGCTTCATACGGCATTATTGTTTGTCGCCAAAAAATATCTTTTTATTTATTTCAATAAAGAAAAGAATAACATCTTAAATTTATTTCAATTTTTGCTGTTTATAGTGCAAATCCTGACGCTTTCTTTGGTGCTTTATTTTGCAAATTATTTGTGGCAGTTTTCCGATAGGTTAAACGCCTTTAATGGCTATTTATTGTTAGTTGCCGGTACAGGATTGTATTTTTGTTTGCGTTATTTAATTGGGCTGTTTATAGCCGAAATTTTCAATATAGAAAGCAACTACAGTAGAATTGTTTACGACAAGGTTAACTATTTTAACAACCTAATACTATGGATATTGCCTTTTTTATTGCTGAGTGCTTATGCCAATAGTTATCAAGATTTATTTTTAAAAACCACCTTTTTATTTCTAGTGATATTGTTGATTTTACGGTACATTTTGGTGCTTGTAAATAATAAAAAGCTCATAGTTAACAACTTATTTTATTTTATTTTGTACCTTTGCGCACTGGAAATAGCGCCTCTGGCAATTATTTTTAAATTAACAATCTAAAACAAAAAATTGAAGTTTATGAAAGTGAAAACAATTTTAGTTTCCCAACCAAGTCCCAAAGCAGAGAACTCCCCATACACAGAATTGTCTGAAAAACAAAAAGTTAAAATTGACTTTAGACCGTTTATTCATGTGGAAGGTGTTTCTGCAAAAGAGGTGAGAGCCCAAAAAGTTGATTTAAATAATTATACTGCAATTATTTTAACCAGCAGAAATGCTGTAGATCACTTTTTTAGAATTGCTGAAGAAATGCGTTTTACAGTACCCGATGACATGAAATATTTTTGTGAATCTGAAGCCGTTGCCTATTATTTACAGAAGTATGTGGTGTATCGCAAACGCAAAATTTATGTGGGCGATCGCACCTTTGTGGATTTGGCCAAATTGATTAAAAAATACAAAGAAGAAAAGTACCTATTACCTTCATCAGATAAACTAAAGGAATGTGTTCCTGAAATTTTAAATGAGTTGGGTGTTATGTGGGATCGCGGAATATTTTATAAAACACTGATCAGCGATTTAACTGATTTAGAAAATGTGTTTTATGATATTTTAGTTTTCTTTAGTCCATCAGGAATTGAATCATTATTTCAAAATTTCCCTGATTTCCAGCAAAAAGAAACTCGGATTGCGGCATTTGGTAATTCAACCATAAAAGCTGCAACTGATGCCGGTTTAAAGTGCAACATTCTGGCGCCTACACCCGAATCACCATCTATGACGATGGCTTTGGAAAAATATATTATTGAAGTCAATAAAAAGCAATACGATAAATAACATAAAAAAAGAAGCCGTCTCACTATTAAAATTTGAGGCGGTTTTTTATTTCTATTCAATTTTGGGTATTACTTTTATTTTT
>DAIDMK010000036.1 GCA_027449025.1 Lutibacter sp.
CTTCCCTAAAAAACCTTCATTAAATATAGAAATAATAGATAATGGCATTATGGCTTAAATCGAACTCACGTTAATTAACTAATTGGCTAATTAATTTTCAACCCTAACTTCTCCCCTTTTTTCAGCATAAAATCATAGGCTTCCTGATAATCGTTGGCAATTTCGCCTTCTAAAATAGCTTCCTTAATCGCTTCTTTTATAGTGCCAATCTCGCGGCAGGGTTTTAAATTAAAGGTTTCCATAATAAGTTCACCGGAAATAGGCGGTTGAAAATTACGTACATGGTCGCGTTCTTCCACTTCCTTAATTTTTTGACGCACCAATTCAAAATTCTGGTGGTATTTTTTAAATTTCATCGGATTTTTAGTGGTGATATCGGCTTCACACAAAGTCATTAAACTTTCAATATTATCGCCGGCATCAAAAACCAAACGCCGCACTGCAGAATCGGTAACTTCAGTAGCCAACACAATGGGACGAGAACTTAGCAACACCATTTTTTGAACAAATTTCATTTTTTCATTCATAGGCATTCTTAAACGTTTAAACAGTTTGTACACCATTTTTGAACCCACATATTCGTGTCCGTGAAAAGTCCAACCCAATGTTTGATGAAATTTTTTAGTAGGTGCTTTGCCAATATCGTGCAATAAGGCGGCCCAACGCAGCCATAAATCTTCTGTGTTTTCAGAAATATTGTCCACCACTTCCAAGGTATGGTAAAAATTGTCTTTATGCTTTTGTCCATCCACATCTTCTACCCCTTCCAAATTGGTAAGTTCAGGTAAAAAACGTTCCAACAGCATCGTTTTGTGCAATAAAATAAGTCCGACCGAAGGCACAGGCGAACTCATTATTTTATTGAGTTCTTCTACAATCCTTTCACGGGTAATGATATCCAGTCTTTTAGCATTTTTAGCAATGGCTTGAAAAGAATCGTTTTCAATAGTGAAATTCAGCTGGGTTGCAAAGCGAATGGCGCGCATCATACGCAAAGGGTCATCAGAGTAAGTAATATCAGGGCTCAAAGGCGTTCTGATAATTTTGGCTTCCAAATCCTTCAATCCGTTAAAAGGATCTAATAAATTGCCAAAATCTGCTTTATTTAAACTTAAAGCCAAGGCATTAATGGTAAAATCACGCCGATTTTGGTCATCTTCTAAAGTTCCATCTTCAACAACCGGATTTCTGCTGTTTTCATTGTATGACTCTTTACGTGCACCAACAAATTCAACTTCAACATCTTTATACCTTAACATCGCTGTGCCATAAGTTTTAAAAACCTGCACTTTGGGTTTTCCCGGCAACATTTGGGCAACGGCTCTAGCCAAATCAATACCGCTTCCAACAGCAACAATGTCTATATCTTTCTTATTGTCTCTTTTTAAAAAATAATCGCGTACAAATCCGCCAATGACATATGCTTCAAGGTGCAAATCAGCCGCTGCTTTTAAAATATATTCAAATATAGGATGCGCCAAGGCATCAGTATAAAAAGTTTTTTTAGTCATTTTTTAGTTGCGAAGCACTATTATTTCCCCATTTTCAGAGACCTTCAAAATAGTTGAAGATTTTTCGTTCACCGCTGCGCGCTGCAAATTTACAACATAGTCAACGCTATCCAAAATTGACTGTTCAATTTCTTTAAAACATTTTGGTGTAGGTTTTCCGCTGCTATTTGCCGAAGTGGAAACAATCGGTTTTCCAAATTGATGAATTAGTTGTTGGCAAAACTCATGTTGCACAATTCTAATAGCAACTGTATTGTCTGCCGCCACCACATTTTTAGCCAAACCAATTGGATTGTTATAAATAATGGTTGTTGGATTTGCTGTTTTTGAGAGCAACTCTAAAACTGCTTGAGAAACTTTAGGGATGTATTTTTGAAGCATCTCAAAACTGTCCACCAAAATAACCAAACTCTTGCTTTCTGCACGTTGTTTTATTTTGAAAACCTTTGCAACAGCTTCTTGGGAAGTGGCGTCACAGCCAATTCCCCAAACCGTATCGGTTGGATACAATAAATTCTTTTGTTGTTCCAGTATTTTAAGGCTGTTCTTGATTTCAGTATTCATGCTATAGGAAACTACATTTTAGAAGAAATTAAATTACAAAAATTTACTTATAAAGTCCTATAAACTTTTTAAAATCCTTATAATAACAGGCGGAATATGAACTTAATTTATTTGAGAAACTTAGCAATCGCCATGAGTTGTAACTTAAAACCCCATTTAATATTTCATCTTGTTTAATTTTAGCAATATGAAATTTATTGATGATTTCAGCATCAACCCTGCCATAACCTTCAAACTGATTTACTTTATTTTTAGCGTGAATAATGCCTAACCACAACCTTTGATCTTTTACCCGAATGATGTTTTTTTCATATTTCCATGAACCATGGCGGTTTCTGAACCACACAGTTTTAAAATCATCTTTCTTTTCTATCAGGCTTATAAACGGGTTGTACAAATGCTTTTGAAAACCCAAACGTATTTTTTTTCCAATTTGAAGCGTATAGCCATCAATAAAATCAATTGCAAGGTGATTTTGATTGTTAAAGTAACTTTGCACTACGTTCACATAGTCCTCATGAATGCTGTCATCATTGTCCAGCCGTGACGTAATGATATATTTTTCAGCGTCCAATATTTTGATATTTTTAACGATTTCTGGCAAAAAATTAGGCATTCCGTCTATAAAAAAAGGATAGAAATT
The DNA here is from genome assembly GCA_027449025.1 of Lutibacter sp. GTDB lineage: Bacteria > Bacteroidota > Bacteroidia > Flavobacteriales > Flavobacteriaceae > Lutibacter. The sequence goes on from DAIDMK010000036.1 coordinate 2,719, forward strand.
TTTATAGGACTTCCTATATTCCTCAACTTTTAGTTTATAGGATTCTGGCGTATTTACATCGAAAAATACCAGCCATTTAAAATTTTGATTGGACTGATTTTTTACCGAACTGAAGCAATAATTTTCAAACAAATCGAAGCGTTCTTTCAGCCATTCCTCTGTCAGTACCTTTTCCTTATTTTTAGTGATGGTCCAATCGGTGGCCCTCAAATTGAATCTTGTAAGAATATAATGCTGAAACATGGTTTTATTTTGTTATTATTTTTATTATAAGGCATTGCAATAAAACAAGTCTAAATTAAAACTTAAAGTAGTTCAATTTTTTCCTTATCTGAAATTTCCTGAATAAATTTAGGGGTTTTCTCTTTAAGTACGACCTATCTTTCTCTAAAAAATCCAAAGTTGCCTCCACAATTCTCTTGCTGGATTTTCCATCGCTGTATGGATGGGTGAATTCAATATATTCATCTATATTTTTCATCACTTCTTCTGGGTTAGAGAAGGCTTTTTCAATGGTTTTTTCAATATCAACAACCTTTTCAATATTCATTAAATGAGGCATCGGTTTGTTATTTCTGAAAGTAACCACGGGCTTGTGCTGCAAAATAAATTCGGGAATGGCCGAGGTAGTGTCGGAAAACATCACATCTGCTATTTTAAATATGGGAATAATGTCGGTTGTATCGAAGTATTTCAAATTTTCACTTTCCAAATTTTTGAATTTTTCAACAATGGAAGCGTCCATCATCGGATGAAGAATCACCAAAAATTGCCATTTTCCAATCAATGACAAACGCTTTATTTCTTCATAAACTTCAGGATTTTTTGCCAAACTGTATCGCGTTGTAAAGGTAGAAGAAATAAGCACCGTGGGCTTATCGCTAACTCTTTTCAGTTTGTTGGTTTCTTCAAACAAGGGATCCACTTTTGACCAGCCCGTTTCCACCACCTCAAAATAGCCATATTTCCTTTTCAGCTCATTAAAAGGGCCTGTTGTAGATGGTCCCTGCGTACAATATAAATCAAAAAATCCCCTGATTCTAAAATGTCCTTTTTCTTCAGATCGTTTATTTACAGAAAAACCATGAAAAATTTGAACTTTAATTCCCGGAAAAAAATAAGGCACTGAATTTGTGGCCACCAAAACAATATGCGGATTGTAATCCATAACTTCGTTTACAGTTTCCAGTAATTCTTCCTCGTCTGTCAAATATTTTTTAGCGTTTTCCGTTTCGGAAAACCATTTTACTTTATACCCCTTTTCTCTTATTTCATTTTGCAGCGGTTTGCCAATAGGAATGCTATATCCCTGCGAAATATGAATTAGAAATCGTTTCATTTATGTGGAAGTAATTTTTGTCAAAGATATAAAAATTATACCGCCACATCATTTTCACGAAGGGCATCATTTAATGATGTTTTTTTGTCGGTGCTTTCTTTGCGTTGTCCAATAATTAGTGCACAAGGCACCTGATAATCTCCTGCAGGAAATTTTTTGGTATAACTTCCTGGAATTACCACCGATCTTGCTGGAACAACTCCTTTAATTATTTTAGGTTCATTACCAGTAACATCAATTATTTTGGTTGAGCCCGTAAGAACCACATTGGCACCTAAAACAGCTTCTTTTTCTACGCGAATTCCTTCCACCACAATACAGCGGGAACCCACAAAAACATTGTCTTCAATAATTACCGGAGCTGCCTGTAAAGGCTCTAACACACCGCCAATACCAACGCCGCCGCTCAAATGCACATTTTTGCCAATTTGCGCACAGCTTCCAACTGTTGCCCAAGTATCTACCATGGTTCCTTCATCAATATAAGCCCCAATATTCACATAGCTTGGCATTAATATCGTTCCAGCAGAAATGTATGAACCATAGCGTGCCACAGCATGTGGTACCACGCGAATTCCCTTTTCTTTGTAGCCTCTTTTTAAAGGTATTTTATCGTGATATTCGAAAATCCCCACTTCAAAGGTTTCCATGTTTTGAATAGGGAAATACAGCACCACCGCTTTTTTTATCCATTCATTAACCTGCCATCCATTCTCAAGAGGTTCTGCAACCCGTATCACACCATTATCCAACAAATCAATAACCTCACGAATAGCATTTTGGGTGATTTCCTCTTTTAACAATTCCCTGTTTTCCCAAGCTCGTGCTATTATTTCTTTAAGTGCCTTCATATTGTTAAATTTTATTTTTTAGCGGTAACAGCTACAGTTCGCCATTAATCATTCCTATGTGTATCAAAATTTGATATGCTTGTTTCATATCTTTATATTTCTGTTTGGCACAAATATATTGCTTTAAAAAAAATTTACCGTTCAAAATACCTAAATTTGCACAACTTTATAAATTATGTTAACATTTTGGCGAGAATTTTAGCTTTAGATTACGGTGAAAAAAGAACGGGAATTGCCATAACGGATGAATTGCAAATGATTGCTTCCGGATTAACCACTGTTGAAACCAAAAATATTTTTTCCTTTTTAACCACCTATTTAAAAAAAGAAAAAGTTGAGTTGTTTTTGGTTGGTGAACCCAAGCAAATGAATAATACCGCCAGTGAAAGTGAGCAATTTATAAAACCATTTATCGAAAAATTAAGCCAGACTTTTCCTAAAATCCCCATAAAACGCGTAGATGAACGCTTTACTTCAAAAATGGCTTTCCAATCTATGATCGACAGCGGTTTGAAGAAAAAGCAACGACAAAATAAGGCTTTGGTCGATGAGATCAGCGCAACCATCATACTTCAGTCTTACCTTTATCGAAAATAGTATCCAGTTACTATTTTATTATTCATTAAATCTTTTGTAATTTTGCAAACCAAAAAAAGAGTATGATTTTACCGATTATAGCATATGGTGATCCTATTTTAAGGAAAATAGGAGTTGATATTGACAAAGAGTATCCAAATTTAGCAGAACTCATTGAAAATATGAAGGAAACCATGATTAACGCCAGAGGTGTTGGATTGGCGGCGCCACAAATAGGCCAAGCAATCAGGCTTTTTATAGTTGACACCTCGCCTTTTGGAGAAGATGAAGATTTAAGTGACGAAGAACGCGAATATTTAGGCAATTTTAAAAAAGTTTTTATCAATGCTCAAATTCTTGAAGAACAAGGTGATGAATGGGCTTTTAATGAAGGATGCCTAAGCATTCCGAACATTACGGAGGACGTTTTCAGACAAGAAAAAATTACGATTGAATATTTCGATGAAAATTTTGAGAAACATGTTGAAGTGATTGATGGCATGGCTGCCAGAGTGGTACAACATGAATATGACCATATTGAAGGCATTTTATTTATAGATAAAATAGCATCATTGACAAAAAGACTGATTAAAAAGAAATTGGTAAATATTTCAAAAGGGCTTGTAAATACTGATTACAAGATGAAATTCCCTATGTTGAAAAAGCGTTAAAGCCCCCCTAACCCCCGAAGGGGGACAGAGCGTTAAGAAAATGTCCAGTGGACATTTTTAGCGATGGGCCAGCCGGCGCGATGGCGCGTTAAGAAAATGTCCAGTGGACATTTTTAGCGATGGGTCAGCCGGCGCGATGGAGCGTAAATAAAATTGGAATTAAATTTCAAAAAAAAGTTAAAAAACACATAGATAAACAGTTAAACAATTAAATAAACAAATGGAATTAAAAGACATTGTAGCCATCAACGGAAAACCGGGATTGTATGAGATTAAAGCGCAATCTAAAGGCGGAATCATCGTGGAGTCATTAATTGACTCAAAAAGATTTCCTATCACCGTAACGCACAATATAAGCGCCTTGAATGAAATTGCCATTTACACCTATGAAGAAGAAATTCCACTTCGTATTGTTTTAAAATCAATTGGAGAGAAAGAAAACGGAAAAGAAGCATTGAGCCACAAAGAAAACGGTAAAGTATTGACTTCTTATTTCAGAGAAATTTTACCAAATTTTGATGAAGAACGCGTTTATACCTCAAACATTAAAAAAATAGTGCAATGGTATAATTTATTGGCTTCAAGAAACTTCGATTTTGCTTCAATTAAAGAAATGGATGAGGAAACTAAAGAAGCATAAATGATGAATACCAGGGAACAACAACTCCAAGCTTTTGGCCGATTACTGGACATTATGGATGAGTTGCGTTTAAAATGCCCGTGGGATAAAAAACAAACATTTGAATCGCTTCGGCATTTAACCATTGAAGAAACCTATGAATTGGGTGATGCCATTTTAGATAATGACCTTCAAGAAATTAAAAAAGAGCTAGGCGATTTATTGCTTCATCTCGTTTTTTATGCGAAAATTGGCGCTGAAACCAATGATTTCGACATTGCCGATGTTGCCAATGCAATTTCAGAAAAACTGATTTATCGCCATCCGCATATTTATGGGGATGTGGTTGTAAAAAATGATGAAGAAGTAAAACAAAACTGGGAGCAGTTAAAACTTAAGGAAGGAAAAAATTCTGTATTGGAAGGTGTTCCTAAAGCACTTCCGGCTATGGTAAAAGCCAGTAGGATTCAGGAGAAAGTTGCCGGAGTTGGATTTGACTGGGAAAAACCGGAACAAGTTTGGGAAAAAGTTCAGGAAGAACTCAATGAATTAAATGCGGAACTGCTGAAAGGAAATACAGATGCCATAGAATCAGAATTTGGAGATGTTTTATTTTCCATGATTAATTATGCGCGTTTCATTAAGGTTAATCCTGAAAATGCACTGGAACGCACCAATAAAAAATTCATCAATCGCTTTCAGTTTTTAGAAAACGAAGCCAAAAAAATGAACAAATCATTACACGACATGTCACTTGCCGAAATGGATGTGTTTTGGAATGAAGCGAAGAAATTTGAGAAATAAGTAGCTGGAATTTGGTATCAGGTATCAAGTAGCTGGTAGCTGGTATTTTAAATTCGGGTATTTGTGGCGTTATTTGGTATAAGTTTGTTTCTTTGTAATTCAGTAATTCATAATCCAAAATTTAAAATAGGCTTATCACTTTTGCCCATTCCCTATTGCCTATTGCCTAATTTATAATTATCTTAGTGTTTCAATTTAGTAACATGGAAAAAACACTTATCATTACTGGTGGCAGCAAAGGTTTAGGCCTTGGTTTGGCAAAAGAGTATCACAAAAATGGGTATCGGGTTTGTTCAATCTCCAGAAGTAAAAATGAAAAATTATATTTCATGGAGCAATACCAATGCGATTTAAGCAAAACCGAAACTATAGAAAATGTTATCAAAGAAATTTTCTCCCATCTCGACAAAAAAAACACACAACAATTAACACTCATTAATAATGCTGGAGATTTAGGGACCGTCAATACACTTGAAACCCTAGCACCTTCAGATATAAACTATACCATTCAGGTCAATTTAACTGCACCTATGGTTTTAAGTTCCCAGTTTATTAAATTATCGAAAGACTGGAACTGCAAAAAGCAAATTATTAATATTTCATCAGGTGCTGCCGTAAATCCGTATGAAAGCTGGGTGATGTATTGCGCCTCAAAAGCCGGATTGGATATGATGACCAAAGTGGTTTCAAAAGAGCAAAAGGAATTGCGGAACGGAGTTGGAATCGTTTCCATTTATCCGGGAATTGTTGATACCAATATGCAGGTGAAAATAAGGAATACGCCAAAAGAAAATTTTAAAGCAGTTCAACGATTTATCGATTTCTATAAACACGGAGATTTATTTTCACCAGAGCAGGTTGCCGAAAAAATTTATTATTTGGATGCTGATGGGGAACTAAAAAGCGGCCAGATTTTAGATGTCAGAAATGTTTAAAAAAATAGGCTGTCATAAATTTATGACAGCCTATTTTTAAATATATCAATCTATAAGGAATTATTTGGCTGATTTAGGAACAGTTGTAATCATTAATTTTTTAGCATTTTTAACTTTCTCGTTGGTCAGGGCAATGTCAATCACCTCTTTCATATTGCTCACATAATGAAATTTCAGTCCTTTTAAATAAGATTCCTTAATTTCCTCAATATCCTTTTTGTTTTCTATACAAAGAACAATTTCTTTGATATTGGCGCGTTTTGCAGCCAATATTTTTTCCTTAATTCCGCCTACCGGCAATACTTTTCCACGCAGTGTTATTTCACCTGTCATAGCCAAATTTGCTTTGACTTTACGCTGTGTAAATACAGATACAATTGAAGTTAGCAAAGAAACCCCAGCACTTGGCCCATCTTTAGGCGTGGCGCCTTCCGGCACGTGAATATGCACTTTGTATTCATCCAGCAATTTGGGGTCAATACCAAAATCGCTTGCATTGGCCCTGATATATTCCATGGCAATTGTAGCCGATTCTTTCATCACATCACCCAACATTCCGGTAATGGTAAGGCCTTTTCCTTTTGAAATAATGGATTCTATAAATAAAATATCACCACCAACACTTGTCCAAGCCAATCCGGTTACAACGCCGGCAATATTGTTACTTTCGTATTTACTGCGTTCTAAATGAGAAGTACCCAAAACTTTTTCAACAATTTCTGAGGTAATTTTTACCGCATATTCTTCTTCCATCGCAATTGATTTTGCGGCATAACGAACAATTTTTGCAATTTGTTTTTCCAATCCCCTCACCCCAGATTCACGGGTATAAGCCTCAACAATTTTTTCCAATTGTTTCTTGCCAATTTGCAGATGGGCACTTGTCAATCCGTGTTCTTTTAATTGTTTTGGCAACAAATGTCGTTTGGCGATTTCTATTTTTTCTTCAGTGGTATAACCAGAAACATTGATAATTTCCATTCGATCGCGCAAGGCCCAAGGAATGGTTGATAAACTATTTGCTGTGGCAATAAACAACACTTTGGAAAGATCGTAATCCAACTCCAAATAATTGTCGTAAAAAGCAGTATTTTGTTCTGGATCCAATACTTCCAACATGGCAGAAGACGGATCTCCATTATGACTAGACGAGCCCATTTTGTCTATTTCATCCAGCACAAAAACGGGATTTGAAGTTCCTGCCTTTTTCATATCTTTAATGATACGACCTGGCATAGCGCCGATATATGTTTTTCTGTGGCCTCTAATTTCGGCTTCATCGCGCAAACCACCCAAAGACATGCGAATATATTTTCGTCCAAGCGCTTCTGCAACCGATTTTCCCAGTGAGGTTTTCCCTACGCCCGGAGGACCGTACAAACAAATGATTGGGGATTTCATATCTCCTCTCAATTTCAAGACAGCCAGATGCTCAATTATACGTTCTTTGACTTTTTCCAACCCAAAATGGTCTCTATCCAATATTCTTTGCGCACGTTTTAAGTCGAATTTATCTTCCGAAAATTCATTCCAAGGCAATTCGAGCAGTAAATCCAAATAATTTCGCTGAACAGAATATTCCGCCACCTGTGGATTCATACGTTGCAAACGCCCCAATTCTTTCTCAAAGGTTTCTTTAACTTCATCGTTCCATCTCTTAGCTTTTGCCCTAGTGCGCATTTCTTCCAATTCTTCATCATAAGAAACACCGCCCAGTTCTTCCTGAATGGTTTTTAATTGCTGGTTTAAATAATATTCACGTTGTTGCTGATCCATATCAGAACGTGTTTTTAACTGAATATCGTTACGCAAAGCCAATCTTTGTAACTCGGCATCCATCCTTTTTAAAGTCAGTAATGCTCTTTCCTTTAGATTATCAGATTGCAACAATTCTTGCTTCTCCTCTACTTTCAAATTCATATTTGAAGAAACAAAGTTGATTAAAAACGGATTGCTCTCAATATTTTTAATGGCAAAAGTGGCTTCTGAAGGCAGGTTCGGATTTTCTTTAATAATACGAACGGCCATCTCCTTGATAGAATCGATAATAGCATCAAATTCCGGTTCTTTTTCTTCGGAACGATCTTCGATACGCGGTTGTGTGGTTGCCTGTAAATATGGTTTTTCCTGTACAAAAGTGTCTATTTCAAACCGCTTTTTACCTTGGATAATTACTGTTGTATTTCCGTCGGGCATTTTAAGCATTCTTAAAATACGCGCAACAGTTCCAACTTTATAAATATCGTTAGTGCTTGGATCTTCAATACTTTCATCTTTTTGAGCAACAACCCCAATTATTTTATTTCCTTTATAGGCTTCTTCAATCAAACGAATTGATTTATCGCGACCGGCGGTAATTGGAATTACAACACCGGGAAATAATACCGTATTGCGCAAAGGTAATATGGGCAATACAGACGGAATGTCCTCATTATTTATTTCTTCTTCATCCTCTGGAGTCATCAACGGAATCAAATCAGCATCCTCATCTAAAATGTGCTGTAATGACAGATTGTCCAGTTTAAAAAATTTCGATTTACTCATAGTATTTAATGGGTCATTTTGTCATTAATAATTTCTTAATTTAAAAAATTTATCATGCAAAATTAATTTATATTTCTGACTTTCAATAATTTATATAGATAACAACTTTGTTATCTCCTTATAAATTTCAATTGTTATGCCAAAAATCCGATTGAACCTGATTTTTTTAAAGTAATTTAAAATAAATTATAATCCATCCTGTTTTTTATAATTGTGAGGTAATATAATTCGTGATAAATGGCAAAAAAAGGAAGTTTGAATGTTGCATTGAGCAGAAATACACAAGGATTTTGAGGAATTTACACCATATTAAGTGCTCAATTAGTCTGGCTTTTAAAATTCTAATTCGCAATTCTATTTGTCTGCTATGATAAAAAGTAGTAGAAACTATGAACCAAAAATTTAACCGCAAAGCGCACTAAAAAAGTTTCATTTTTTAAATTCTAATAGCATAAATCATTTTGTGTTAGGGATAGTAGCGAAAATCCTTTTTTGAGGCTTTTCGCCGAAAAAAAGATTGCAGCGGATAGCCCGACCGCATTTTAAGCGGATTTTCTCCGCTAAAAATGTGGTAACACCCAAATAATTATCTAATTTTAAATAAAAGTGTAACATTTGAAATTTCATGAAGTCTTTTTAATAGAAATCCATTTTGAACGAGGTGAATCAAGATATTAACCAGCTTATTGAACATTGTAAAAAAGGCGATGCCAAGGCGCAATTTGCAATTTATAAACTTTATTATAAAGCTATGTACAATACCGCTTTTAGAATTGTGAACGACTCTTTTGAAGCGGAAGATGTGATGCAAAACTCGTTTTTATCAGCTTTTACAAAATTGGATTCCTTTAGCGGGCAAGTGGCTTTTGGCGCCTGGCTAAAAAAAATAGTGATTAACAACAGCATTACCGCTTTAAAAAATAATAAAAAATTTGAAATGGTTCCACTTGAAAAAGTTGCCGTAAAAGGAATTGAAGAAGATTGCGCTGACTACAGCGAACTGGATGTAAGTGAGATTTTAAATAAAATATCAACACTAAAAAGCAACTATAAAGTGGCGCTGACTTTAAATTTAATTGAAGGGTATGATTGTGAAGAAGTTGCCCAAATTATGGGGATTAGTTATGAAAATACACGAACGACCATTTCGAGGGCAAAAGGCAAATTAAGACAACTTTTATCTGAAACTTATGCAAGATAATTTAGAAAACATATTTAAAGAATTGGAAAATCAATTTGATGTTGAGGAGCCAAATATCGGCCATTTTAAAAGGTTTGAAGAAAAATTACACAATGGCACAAAACCAAATATTTTTTTTAAGCTATGGCCTTTTATTGCTGTCGCGGCTTCCATTATATTAATTTTTGGTATTTGGATTGGCTCATCATTTTCAAACTCAGGAATGGAATTGGCCAAAGTTTCATCAGAAATGGATGAAACCCAAAATTATTTTGTTGCCACCATTGAAAAGGAACTTAAAACCATTGAGAAAGAAAGAAATATAGATACTGAACAAATTATCAATGACGGATTACAGCAATTAAATAAACTTGAAACTCAATATCAGGCACTTACTTTTGAGCTCAAAGAAAGCACGGCTGATAAAAGAATTATTTACGCGATGATCGCTAATTTTCAACAGCGTATTGAGGTACTGCAAAGTTTATTGATTCAAATAGAAGATGTTAAACAATTAAAAACACAACACAATGAAAAATACAGCTAAGCTATTCCTTCTTTTTTTACTGATTCCCATGGTTATTTTTGCTACGGAAAAAAAAGGAAAATACACCAAAGACAAAACGATTGCCAAGACCTTTAAAGTTACCAAAGACGCAACTTTAAATGTTTCAAACAAATATGGAAATATCGATATTGTTAGCTGGAATGAAAATAAAATAGAAGTGATTGTAAAAATTACGGCCAAGGGCGATGATGAGGAAAAGGTTAAAAGACGCCTGGAAGAAATTACTGTTGAATTCGATGCAAACGCTACCAATGTTTCAGCAAAAACAATGATTGAGAAAAGTTCGTCATCCTGGAAATGGTGGGGAAATAGCAATAATGTGAACATGGAAATTAATTACCAAATTAAAATGCCTATAAGCAACCATGTGAATTTAAGCAATGATTATGGAGGCATTAATCTCAATAAATTGGAAGGAAAAGCAACTATAAACTGTGATTATGGCAAATTAAATATCGGTGAATTGTTAAATGCATCAAACAGCATTACTATTGATTATACCAACAATTCAACTATTTCTTATATGAAAAGTGGCAGTATAAACGCAGATTATTCTACATTAAGAGTTGAAAAAGCAGAGAACATAGATTTAAATGCAGATTATGCTCACATTTCTTTTGGGACAATTAACCAATTAAATTATAGTTGTGATTACGGAAGCTTAAAAGTTGGCGAGGCTAAAAATTTAAAAGGAACCAGTGATTATATGAATTTGACCATTGGAAAATTGTTTGTTGCCGGGATATTTAATTTAGATTATGGTTCATTAAAAATTGAGGAATTGGGTCAGCTTTTAAAAGAATTAAAAATCCAATCGTCCTACACCCACATAAAACTTGGTGTACATCCAAATGCTGCATTTGATATTACGGCTTCATTAAGCTATGGCGGATTTAAACACGGAGATCGTTTTAAATTCAACAAGGAAATTGAAAAACCCACTTCAAAATATTATGAGGGCTATTACAATTCGCCAAATTCAGGCGCTCAGGTTTCAATAAAATCGAGTTACGGAAGCATTTCCTTTAATAACAACTAAAAAATATACCCATGAAAACATTTATCAGCATTTTAGCATTCTTAATTATTGGCGTCAACCTTAAGGCCCAAGTATTTTCAAATAAAATAAACGGAAACAATAATCTTATCACAGAAAACAGGAGTCTGTCCAAGTATCATAAAATTGATGTTGCAGGTTCTTTTGATGTAAAATTGGTGAAAGGAAAAGAAGGCACCATTTCAATTAATGCAGAAGAAAATTTAATAGAATACATTGAAACCGAAGTTGTAAAAGGTCAATTAAAAATTCGGCCTAAAAAAGGGTATCAACTCAGACCTTCCAAAAGAATTACAGTCACGGTTTCTTTTGAAATGATTGACGCAATTTCGTTAGCAGGCTCAGGAAATGTGAGTTCTACAGATGTTTTAAATTCTGCGGATTTAAGTTTAGACCTGGCAGGTTCGGGTGAAATTGATTTACCAGTTTCAACAAAAAACTTGACTTCACAAATTACAGGATCAGGAAATATAAAATTATCGGGAAATTCAGCAGTTTTAAATTGTGAAATTGCGGGTTCAGGGAGCTTAAACGGTTACGATATAAAAGCAACTGTTTCCCATATAAATATTGTAGGATCAGGTAATGTGAAAATTCATGCAGTTTCTGAAATCCATGCCAAAATTGTTGGTTCAGGAGATGTTATTTATACCGGAAATCCGCCTATTGAGAAATTAAAATCTATTGGGTCAGGATCAATTAAAAAGAAAAGTTAAGCAACTATAAACAAGATAAAAAAACGTCGAAATTGCGACGTTTTTTTATTAGGTTACTCCACTTCAATTTGATATTTACCCAGCAATCCTGTTAAACCCTCTAAGGAAAATTTGGCTTTTTTAATCCGATTCATCTCCGGATCAATGCTGTAATTATACGAAGTTCTAAAATCAACTTTTTCTAAAATTGTATTTGTAAAAATGCTCCCGACTAAATCGCAATTGTTAAATGTTGAATTTGTTAAATCGGTTTCAGAGAAATCTACTTCCTGAAGTTTGCATTTGATAAATTTCGTATTTTTGAGTTTCAATTTATAAAAAGAAACAATGTTTAAATGACATTCTTCAAAATAAAACGACAATAAAAAGGGATTGCAATCATTAAATTGAAGTCCCAATAGTTTACAGTTTTTGAAAACCACTTCCCTGAATGAGGTTTTTTTGAAATACGTATTGCTGAAATTACAATTTACAAATTCGCAATTGATAAAAGTAATCCCAGAAATATCAGCATTTAGAAACAGACAGTTTTTGAAAGAACAATCATCATATTCACCTGTTTCCAGTTTTACTTTTGAATAATCGATGTTTTCGAAGACTTCGCTTTCAATAAATTCGTCCATCTTTTAGAAATTTCAAGGCTATTTGGTTTCTTTGGTTTTACGAAACATAAAATACAAACCAATAAGAATAAGCGGAATGCTTAAAACCTGGCCGGTATTAAGATCAAACATCCAATTTTCGCCGCCTTCAACTTGTTTTTCTTTGAAAAATTCAACAAAAAATCGGACCGACCACAGCAGGGCAAAAAACAATCCGAAAAGGTAACCCGATTTCTTCATTTTATCGGTTTTCCAATACACATACCATAGCAGGATAAATACAAAAAAGTAGCCAGTTGCTTCGTACAATTGCGTAGGGTGACGCGGAAAATCTTCCCCCAATTTTCTGAAGATAAAACCATAATCTGAATTTGTAGGTTTTCCAATAATTTCAGAATTCATTAAATTTCCCAATCTGATAAAAACGCCTGCAATGGCCACAGGAATCACAATTCTGTCCAAAATAAACAGTATTGGTTTTTTCAATACATTTTTGCTGTAAAAATACATGGCAGTAATAATCCCGATGGCAGCGCCGTGACTTGCCAAACCGGCATAACCCGTAAATTGAAATTTTGGTGTAAAACGGAAAGGAAGCAGGACTTCCAATGGTTTTCTGAATAGAAACTCAGGTTCATAAAATAAAAAATGGCCTATTCTTGCACCCAATAATGTTGCAACAATTGTATAAATAAATAAAGAATCTAATTTTTCTATTGGAATATTGTCATTAATGAATATCTTTTTCATTAAATAAAGCCCTAACATAAAGGCAAATACAAACATTAAACTGTAGTACCTAACAGCAAATGAGCCAATTTTAAAAATTTCAGGTGCTGGATTCCAATCTATTTGAAGTAGTATCATATTTGTTGTGTTGTTTATACGTTTAACTGTTGAATTGTTTAATTGTTGAATATTAACCCATATCCATTCTAAATTTAATATTTAACTTTTAATATCTAACTTTTAATATTTAATATTTAATATTATCCTAAAGGTCTATGGAACCGGGTCATGCCCGTGCCCTCCCCAGGGATTGCAGCTGGCAATTCGTTTAATAGACAGCCAACCTCCTTTAATAATTCCATGCTTTTTTAGTGCTTCAACGGTATATTGCGAACACGTTGGCGAATACCGGCAACTCGATGGCAAATAAGGCGAAATTGCAGCCTGATAAAACCTTACGAGCCAAATAAACGGAACTGCCAATATTTTGGTAATTGTCTTCAATTTAATTTATGGAGAATGTTGTTCCTTCTTTTCCGTCTTTCAATTGTATTCCTAAAACCGCAAGTTCATCGCGAATTTTGTCGGAAAGTGCCCAATCCCTATTGTCTCGCGCTTCTTTACGCATTTTAATCAGCATTTCAACAAGACCGTTTAATTTTTCGGAAGCATTTTGTTCCAAATCGTTTTTCAATCCCAAAACATCAAAAACAAAAGTGTTCAAGGTATTTTGGAATTCTTTAAAATCAGCCGCCGAAATGGTTTCCTTTTTTTCAATCAGCAAATTAATGTATTTAACTCCTTCAAATAAATTGGCAATTAACACCGAGCTGTTAAAATCATCGTTCATGGCCTCGTAACATCTTTGTTTCCAATCGCCTATATTGACAGATGATACTTTTCCAACTTCAATATTATCTAATTTATTTAAAGCTTCCATTAACTTTATATAGCCTTTTTCGGCAGCTTCCAACGCATCATTGGAGAAATCCAGAACACTGCGGTAATGTGCCTGCATCATAAAAAACCGTGTGGCACTTGGCGAAAAAGCCTTGCTTAAAATATTGTTTTCGCCTGTAAAAATTTCATTGGGCAAGATATAATTCCCTGTCGATTTTGCCATCTTCTGGCCATTCAAAATCAGCATGTTTGCGTGCATCCAATAATTTACCGGATTTACTTTGTTTTTCACTTTAGATTGGGCTATTTCACATTCGTGATGCGGAAATTTCAAGTCCATTCCGCCACCGTGAATGTCAAATATTTCTCCCAAATATTTTGTACTCATGGCCGTACATTCCAAATGCCAGCCAGGAAAACCTTCTCCCCATGGCGAAGGCCAACGCATAATATGTTTTTCTTCTGCTCTTTTCCAAAGTGCAAAATCCTGCGGATTTTTCTTTTCCGATTGTCCGTCCAGCTCCCGGGTATTATGAATGGAATCTTCTATATTTCTTCCAGAAAGTATTCCGTAATGTTCTGTTTCATTGTATTTTAATACATCAAAATATACAGACCCATTTATTTCATAGGCCATTCCTTTTTGTAAAATATCTTTAATAATTTCAATTTGCTCCACTATGTGTCCGGTTGCGGTAGGCTCAATACTTGGTGGCAAATTGTTTATTTTTTGAAGTGTTTCATGAAAATCGACCGTATAGCGTTGCACCACTTCCATTGGCTCAATTTTTTCCAGCCTTGCTTTTTTAGCGATTCGGTCTTCACCTTCATCGGCATCGTTTTCCAAATGTCCAGCATCGGTAATATTGCGCACATAGCGCACTTTATAGCCCAACTGTTTTAAATAACGGAAAACCAAATCAAAAGACATAAAAGTCCTTACATTTCCCAAATGCACATTGCTGTAAACCGTTGGTCCACACACATACATCCCTACATTTCCTTCAACAACGGGTTTAAAAATTTCTTTAGATTTACTTAAAGAATTGTATATTTTAAGTTGATTTGTTTCGTATAATTCCATTAAAACTTCCCTTAATTTAAAAGCGTAAATATACTAAAAATCCTGAACGCATATGGAATGGATGATGATTATTGACAAATTTCAAATTGATAATGGATAATTTAGAAATTCATATTTTTCTATTTACTTAAGCATTTGGCAAACAAGATTAACAACATTTTTTATCACGCAATCAATTTATCTTAATAAATAAATTAAATTTACCGCGAATTTCGAATTCAATTTATACCTGATTTCAACTAAGCAGTAAGCCTAAATGTCAAATTTGCCCATCTTAAAAAATAATGTTTGCATCATAATTCCCTGCTACAATGAAGAAAAAGGCTTGGTTGTGCAAAAATACAGTCAATTTTTGGAAGAAAATCCGGCCATCTTAATCTGTTTTGTCAATGATGGTTCTTCCGATAATACCCTATCTATTCTTGAGGGCTTAAAATCTCGTTTTCCAAAACAAGTTATTGTTCAATCCTATATTAAAAATGTGGGAAAAGCTGAAGCCATAAGATACGGCATGCATTTTTGCAATGAAAACTGTCATTTTGATTATATCGCGTATTTAGATGCTGATTTGGCAACTTCACTGGAAGAATGCTTGTCTATGACTATCCATTTAAACGATGAAATCAGGTTTGTTTTTGGCTCCAGAATAAAAAGGATTGGCGCTGTTATTGAAAGAAATTACTTCCGTTTTTTAGCTGGAAGAATTATAGCCACCAGCATTTCCTATATTTTAAAATTAGATGTTTACGACACGCAATGCGGATGTAAAATTTTCTCCAAAGAATTGGCTGAAGTTGCATTTAAGGATGCCTTTATTTCAAAATGGCTGTTTGATGTGGAAATTTTTGACAGAATCATCAAATTTTACGGACGCAAAAATTTATTAAAAAAAATGCTGGAAGTACCATTGGTAAAATGGATAGATGCAGGGGATTCAAAAGTAAAAACATCCTATTTTTTTAAACTTTGGGTAGATTTATACCAAATAAGCAAAATAGTAAATCGGAAATTATCATAAATAAATTGGTAAAAACTTCTTAAAATGTCCTTAAAAAATTATAAAAACACCTCGTTTTTTCTGTTAATTTCTGTTATTGTATTGGCGATATTCAGGCTTATACTTACTGATGCAATTCCATTATTGGACAAAACCGAGTCGCGCTACGGAGAAATTGCCAGAATCATGCACGAAACTCAAAATTGGGTGGTGCTGCAAATAGATTACGGAATTCCTTTTTGGGCAAAACCACCATTGTCAACCTGGCTTTCCGCTTTAAGTTTTGAAGCTTTTGGCGTTAGTGAAATGGCAGCAAGGCTACCTTCCTATTTATTGGCAATTATTTTGCTGATTGTTCTTGGAAAGCTGGCAAAAAAAGAAGGCCTGTCCTTTTATTTGCCTGCGTTCATTTTGTTGACTATGCCAGAATTTTTGATTCACGCTGGCGTTGTTTCAACAGATAGTGCTTTGGCTTTTTGTATTGCGCTTATTATGATCTCCTTTTATAAAGCGATGCTAATTGAAAAATATACTTTCTGGAATTATTTATTTTTTATTGCACTTGGATTGGGTTTTTTAGCAAAAGGACCCATTATTTTAGTTTTAACAGTACCTCCTATTTTTCTATGGGTATTGCTTCAAAAAATATCAATTAAATCGATTTATTCTAAATTACCTTGGTTTACTGGAATTTTTATTACCGCCATAATTTCAATTCCCTGGTACATTATGGCAGAAAACAGATCCCCTGGATTTTTGGATTACTTTATTGTAGGCGAACATTTTAAACGATTTTTGGTTCCGGGATGGAAAGGTGATTTATACGGTAGCGGTCACTCTCAACCTCTTGGAATGATTTGGGTGTTTTTGCTTGCTTTTGCATTTCCCTGGATTCAAATTGTTTTGTATAAAATATGGAAAGAAAGAAAAACAATTTTGAAAGATAAATATGTTTCTTATTTGGTGTTTTGGTTATTTTGGCCACCGCTGTTTTTCATGATTTCAAAAAATATTTTACACACATACACGCTCCCGGTAACTGTTCCTATTGCCCTTTTAATGGTGCATTGGTGGAATAACTATCAGAAGAAAAATACGATATTGCTTGTTAGTTCCATTTTCCCTGCCTTGGTAATTTTGCTGTTTTTCGGCGCTTTTTTAACAGGTAAATTGGATTTTTATATGAACTCCGACAAATATCTTATT
Source organism: Lutibacter sp. (assembly GCA_027449025.1). Classification (GTDB taxonomy): domain Bacteria; phylum Bacteroidota; class Bacteroidia; order Flavobacteriales; family Flavobacteriaceae; genus Lutibacter. The sequence goes on from DAIDMK010000036.1 coordinate 20,097, forward strand.
GAAAACCAACAAATTGATTTCAACAAAAACGAAGGTCTTTATTATTGGAAAGTAAAATCCTATTCGGGGCAGTTTTATTCTAACGGAAAAGCAAAAACTGTGACTGACTCGAAGGAAATAGATTCCATTTTAAGGAGTGGCAGTAAATTGTTTTTTATTCTTTCAAATAAAAAGAAAAAGGATTTTCCGAAAGAATATTTTGACAAAATGAAACTTATGGATTCCAATTTTAAAAGTGCGATTTATTTATTAGCGCCTGAATAAGTATCAATTATCGGCATTAAATTGCGAAATTTTTCATAATTTTATTCGAATTATTTTTTCCAAATAAATATTTTAAATTTACCAACTTATTGAATAGTCAATACATGTGTAAAAAAAAGTCATCAAAATCTGCTTTGCATGAGGTTGAAGGTATAAAATCGCCTTCTTCTGTTAGTGACAATTCCATAATAAATATAAAGCTCAAAAGAAGTGAACAACCCTCTGAGAATGTTTTTATTGAAAAAATACTGGCAGGCGACATTTCTTATTTAAGTCGTGCTATTACCTTAATTGAAAGCACCAATCCAAAACATCAGGAAAAAGCAAATGTAATTATTGAACAATGTTTACCTTTTGCAAATAAATTGGTAAGAATTGGCATTACAGGAGTTCCTGGAGTCGGAAAAAGCACTTTTATAGAGGTTTTCGGAAAATATTTCACTGAAAAAGGAAAAAAAGTGGCTGTTTTAGCCATCGATCCAAGCAGTTCCATTAATAAAGGAAGCATTATGGGCGATAAAACCCGAATGGAAAAACTAGTGAAAGATTCAAATGCTTATGTTCGTCCTTCTCCAAGCGGTGAATCCTTGGGCGGTGTGGCACAAAAAACTCGAGAAACTATCATTTTATGTGAAGCCGCCGGTTTTGATGTAATCCTTATTGAAACAGTCGGCGTTGGTCAAAGTGAAATTGCCGTACATTCTATGGTCGATTTCTTTTTATTGTTAAAATTGGCTGGAGCCGGTGATGAATTACAAGGAATTAAAAGAGGAATTATTGAAATGGCCGATGCCATTGTGATTAACAAAGCCGATCAAGACAATGTAAAAAAAGCCAATTTGGCTAAAGCGGAATTTTCGAGAGCCTTACACCTTTATCCTTTAAAAGAAAGCAACTGGCAACCACAAGTAACCACTTGCAGTGCTTTTTTTAATGAAAAAATTGATGCCGTCTATAAAATAATTGCAGATTATTTGAGTTTAACAAAATCTAATGGTTATTTTGAAAAACGAAGAAATGAACAAAATAGCTATTGGCTGTTGGAAACCATCAACCAACAACTAAAAAATAATTTTTACAACAAGCCACTGGTTAAGGAAACATTAAAAAATTACTTGAAAGACATACAAAAATTGAAAACAACCCCATTTAACGCTGCCAAAGAATTACTAAAATTGGCCTAAAAATAATGAAATACGAATTTACCATAATTATCCCTGTTTATAATGAAGAGGATAATTTAAAACGCGTGGAGCAGGAACTTTCCAACTACATAAAAATAGCCACAAAAAGAACTAAAATTCTTTTTGTGAATGACGGAAGCAAGGATAATAGCCAGCAATTAATCGAAGAAGTTTGTGCCAACAACCCCAATTTTTCCTATATCTCTTTTGAACAAAACCGCGGATTAAGTGCCGCCATTGCTGCCGGATTTAAAAATGTTGATACTGAATTGATTGGGTATATTGATTCTGATTTACAAACAGCTCCTGAAGATTTTAATTTATTATTGGAAGAAATTGGCGAATACGACCTGGTAACTGGCGTGAGAGCCAACAGAAAAGATTCCTTTGTCAAAAACATGTCATCCACAATTGCCAACGGAATAAGACGCTCTTTTACACATGATGGTATGGACGATACCGGCTGCCCGTTAAAAGTAATTAAAACTGAGTTTGCCAAAAACATTCCTATGTTTAATGGACTGCATCGTTTTTTGCCAGCGATGATTTTATTGCAAAACGGCAAAATAAAACAAATTCCTGTACAGCATTTTCCAAGAATTGCCGGAGAAGCAAAATATGGTTTATGGAACCGATTGGTTGGGCCACTTATCGATTGTTTTGCCTATTTATGGATGAAGAAAAAATACTTAAATTACAAAATAGCTAAAAAAGGATAATGAGTAACTGGATTATTTATACTGTCGGTTTTTTAGCGCAGCTGATATTTTCGGGAAGGCTTATTTTGCAATGGATTTTATCTGAAAAAAACAAAAAAGTTTTGACACCTTCCCTATTTTGGAAATTAAGTCTGTTTGCCTCATTTCTTCTATTTATATACGGTTATTTGCGTGAAGATTTTTCCATTATGTTAGGTCAGGCGCTCACCTATTTCATTTACATCAGAAATTTGCAATTGCAGGGTGAATGGGAAAAAGCACCGAAATCCGTACGCGGATTTTTGTGGATATTCCCTGTATTACTGGTTATTTACTCCTATAACAATAACACTTATGATATTGCCAAACTATTTCAAAATGACGCAATTCCCCTTTGGTTGCTGATGCTTGGAAGTATTGCACAAATTGTTTTTACGCTAAGATTCGTTTACCAATGGATTTATTCAGAAAAAAGTAAAGAATCTGTTTTGCCATTCGGATTTTGGTTACTTAGTTTAATGGGCTCTGGAATGATTTTAACATATGCCGTTTTAAGAAGGGACCCTGTATTGTTATTGGGACATTTTTTAGGTTCCATTATTTATATCAGAAATATAATTATCCTGAAAAAACAAGTTTAGAAATTTAATCATGTTCTTATGCGTAATAAATTATATATTCTTTTAACCATTGCTTTTGTTTCTCTTGTTTTAATGTTGGGAAGTTGGGGACTCACCGAAAGCAGTGAAGCCAGGTACGCAACCATAGCAAAAGAAATGGTTTCAAGCAACGATTTTTTAAATCCAACCTTATTGGGCATCAAACATTTTCATAAACCACCTGTAACTTATTATATAACCGCATTGGGTTACAAAATTTTTGGAATTAATGAATTTGGTGCACGCTTTTTTATGCAATTGGCATTGGTATTTCAAATTTTTTTGGTTTTTAAAATAACAATGCTTCTCTATAAAAATAAAAAAATAGCTTTTGCGGCATCTTTGATTTATTTTTCTTTCCCCATTACAATCATTGCGGTCAGAACCTTAACAACAGATGCCTTTTTAACAACTTTTATGTTGACTGTAGGTTACTTTTGGCTGCGATATAAACAAGATTCGAAAACATATTTCTTATACTTGTTTTACTTTTTTTTAGGCTTGATTATTGAAACCAAAGGTCCGGTTGGGCTTATACTACCCGTATCTTTTATTGCTTCGTATAAAATAATTAACAAAGAAAAAATTGAAACTTCAATTCATCAATTTCTTGGTTTTCTGTTGTTCTTGGGAATTTCATCGGCTTGGTATATCGCTGTAATTGTTAAAAACGAAGGATTATTCGATTATTTCTTTTATAACCAATTGGTAGAAAGAGTTTCAGAAAATAAATTCAAGAGAGGTGAGCCTATTTGGTATTACTTGTTAATAATGCCCTTTATTGGGATTCCCTGGCTATTCTATTTGATATTTTATTTAAAAAGTAACTTAAAATCCATCATTAAAGAAAAAGGAACAAACTTGATTTTACTTATTGCCTTCCTTGTATTTTTTACAATATTATCAGTATCAACATCCAAACTTGTCCTATACGTATTGCCCCTATTTCCTGTATTGGCTATTTACTCGGCTAACTTTTTAAGCAAATGCAATGAAAAGGTCATAAAAAGTATTTCAAATTTATATGTGATACTAATCTTTTTAATTACTTTACCAGTACTTATACTATTTTTTTTAGATACGGATATTTCAATAAATTTAATGTATGCACTAATTAATTTATTGGTATTCGGATTGCTTTCCTTGCTTTTGAACAAATATATGTACAATACCAATTATTTAAAACCAGGGTATTTGGGTGTATTGTTTATCCTCTCTATTTTATTCACTTCAATTCACATCTTTAAAGAAAATGAACTCAAAATAAACTCTGTAAAACCAATGGCTGAATTTATCAAAGCTCATTCTAATAATAATAGTGAAGTACTTGTTTATAATTATTTATTGCCTTCGCTTTCTTTTTATTTAGACGAAGAAATAACAACCATTAATAACGGACGTTATACAACGCAAAGAGAAGTTCAATTTGAGAAAAATGACAACTGGAAAAAGCATTTGATTAATTATTTTGATGAAAAAGACAGAAATAGAATAATAGCTATTTCAACCAAAGAAAACCATACCTTTCTAATCAAATTAAAAAAAGAAACACTTCCTGATACTTTGGCAATGTTTCAACAAAAATTAAAACACAAAAAAGATTTTAAAAAATTCGAAGTTTATTATTAATCCCTTAGTCAACCATACCTTAAAATGATAAAGATTTGTGAAAAATATCCTTTAGCACTATTATCCAGTGTTGTTTTACTGATGCTTTTGGTTCATTTGGAAGTGCCAGACATTACCATCATGGAAGCCCGTAATTTTATTTCGGCACGTGAAATGGTGCAAGACAATCATTGGATTTTAACAACGATGAATGGAGATGCTCGTTATCAAAAACCACCATTACCCACTTGGTTAACTGCCGTTTCTGGGATGCTTTTTGGCATTAACAGTGTTTGGGCTTTAAGGCTTCCTGCAGCATTGATGGTATTATTCTCAGGGTTTTGCATTTACTTTTTATCATTAAAATTAAAGCTAACAAAAGTACAAAGTTTAAATAATAGCTTAATTTTGGTGACTTCATTTTATGTTTTTGCTATCATAATTGAAGCACCCTGGGATATTTTTACTCACGGATTTATGCTTGCAGGACTCTATTTATTATTTCTCTTTTTTGAAGAGGATAAGGCACTATGGAAAAACGCCTTATTGGCTGCATTTTTCGTCGGATTGTCTATGATGAGTAAAGGTCCGGTATCGTTATACGCCTTATTTTTGCCATTTTTGATTTCTTACGGAATTGTGTTTAAATTTAAAAACCTAAAAGTGAGATATGTTCCATTATTGGCGTTCCTAATTTTATTTATAGGGATTGGAGGCTGGTGGTTTTTATATGTAAGATTGGCTGATCCTGGAGCATTTTTGGAAATTGCCAGAAAAGAGACCGAAAATTGGAGCAGCTACAATATCAAACCATTTTATTATTACTGGAGCTTTTTTATCCAATCGGGTTTATGGGCAATTCCAGCATTTATAAGTTTACTTTATCCTTATTTAATACAACGAGTAGCACATAAGAAAGCCTATCAATTCTCTTTTTGGTGGACGATTGCCGCGGTGATTTTATTGTCACTGATTCCCGAAAAAAAGGCGCGTTATTTAGTTCCTGTACTTATTCCTTTGGCCATGAATACCGGATTTTACATACAATATCTAATTTTAAATTTTTCTGAATTAAAACGAAAAGCAGAAACTATTCCGGTTTATTTTAATTTCGGATTGATTGCGAGCATAAGCCTTTCAGTACCTTTTGCCTTGTTCTTTTTGTTAAAAGACGGGTTGCAAAACCATCTTTTTAGTTATATATTAACTTCATTGGGAACACTTTTAATAGGAATTTTGCTTATTAGAAATTTGTATTTAAAAAAATTCCAGCACGTATTTTATTTGACCATATTTTTTATGGTTTCTTTAGCCGCTTTTGGATTGCCACTCTCAAAAAGCCTTAATAAAAACATGGCATTTAAATCCATCAATTCTCTGCATCAATTTGAAAAAACCAACAATATAACCACCTACTCAATTGGTGAAACTGCGCCCGAATTACTTTGGGACTATCATGGAATTTTGAAAGATATTTATAAAAATGGTTTATTGAAAATTCCGTCGGAGCCAACTTTTGGCTTGTTGCTAATGAATGATGATAAAGAAATGATTGAATCTCAATTGAGTCAAGATTACAATTTCAAATTAATTGAAACCTATAACTTAAATGTTGGCTCAAAAAATAAAGAACGATTAATCAGGGAATACTATTTAGTATCAAAAAAATAGTATTTTTAACCAATATATTAAACAAAAAGAAAACCAAAATACAAACACCCATGAAAACACTTACCAACATTGATAAAGCAGCGTATTTATTTTTAATCGTGATATTCGGATTGGGGATATATTACGCAAATACCGACCTCCAATATTTTGATGAAGTTTATACCGTAGAAGATGGTTTTGTTGAAAACGGATCTGCCATATTTCTTTTGGCTTCAAGCCTGCTTTTGCTATACCGTTTTTTAAAGTTTTTTAAACACAAAGATTTGCTGTGGAAGGTTGGAATTTTGGCGATGGCATTGGTGTTCTTTTTTGGTGCAGGAGAGGAAATTTCTTGGGGACAACGCATTTTTAATATAGAATCTTCACAATATTTTAGAGAAAATAATGCACAAGGAGAAACAAATTTACATAATATGGTGGTTGGAGGAACCAAAATAAATAAAATAATTTTCAGCCAGCTTTTAACCGTTGTTTTGGTTATTTATTTAATTATAACGCCGTTTTTATACAGAAAGTTTGAATGGGTTAAAAACTTAGCGAATAAGTTTGCTGTACCAATTGTACAGTGGCATCATACCATTACTTTTTTGGTGGGTACGGCTTTGCTCGTTTTTATTTCATCAAACAGAAAATGGGAAATCTATGAATTGTCTTTTAGTGTAATTTTCTTATTGATATTTATTAAACCTTTCAATAAAGAAATCTACTCAGCTAATTCATAAACTTTTTCAAAAAAGCTTTATAAAAAGCATATGATAAGGGTGCATAAATAAGTCCGAATAAAATTCCTGTAAACACATCCAGTGGAAAATGAACACCTAAATAAATACGGCTATACGAAACTACCAAAGCCCATATTATTAGGATGGGAAACAAATAGTTAATTTTTCTTCTTAAAAGCAAGCCAAAAAATACGGCAATCGCCATAGAATTGGCTGCATGTGCAGAGAAATAGCCATATGAACCGCCACAACGATTGCCCACCAGTCGAATTAAAGTAGAAATATTTTCATTGTGGCAAGGTCGCAATCTTTTAAAACCATATTTAAACAAATTACTTGTTTGATCTGACAAGGCAATTAATAAAACAACAAATAAAACGACAACAAAAGTTTTCTTTAATCCAAATTGTTTGTAGGTGAAATAAAGCAAGAACAAATATAATGGAATAGCGCTATACTTATTTGACATAAACAACCAAAAACCATCCCATTGGGTGGTTCCTAAATTATTTAGGTAAATGAGTAATTCAATGTCTTTGTTAATAAGCGAATCTATCATTGAATTATCTTTGTTTAATTAAGGGTTTATTTTGCTAAGCCAACCAATTCCAATTCAAATATCAAATCGGTATTCGGAGGAATTATATTACCTGATCCCTGCTCACCATAACCTAAATGAGACGGAATAAAAATCATCGCTTTATCGCCTATTCTCATTTTTTGTAAGCCTTCCTTAAAACCGCCAATCAACCTGGCATCTGGACCGTAAATGGTTGTAAAAGGCGCATAGCCGTTTTGTTTGTCTCTTGCTTCATCAAAAGTTCCGTAAGCCATTGCAACTTCCTTATAACTGGAATCAAACAATCTTCCATCCGTAAAATAGCCAGCATAATTCACTTTTACGTTGCTGCCTCTAGGCGGATATTCACCATTTTTTGTTTCGGTTATTACTAATTTTAATCCGGAAGGTAGTTCCGCTGCTTCGGTTACATATTTATTTATTTTTATTAAAGTTGCCGCTGCAGCCTGCTGCATTTTTTCTTCTTTCTCTTTTAAATCTTTCTGATATTTTTCAAAATAAGAAGAAAATTCTTTTTTCGCATTAAACTTTTTGGCGCCTTTCCCAATAGTTATAATTTCAATATTTCTGATAGTGTCATTTTGTATAATTGAATCCACCACGGCCTGTCCAGAAACTACATTTCCAAATACAGTATGTTTTCCATCTAGCCAGGAAGTTTCTTTATGCGTGATAAAAAATTGACTTCCGTTGGTGGCAGGACCAGAATTTGCCATTGACAAAATACCTGCCTTGTCATGTTTCAACAAAAGGTTCCCCAAGCTGTCTTTAGGAAATTCATCCATAAATTTATATCCGGGATCGCCTTCTCCAGTACCCAATGGATCCCCGCTTTGAATCATAAAATCTTTAATAACCCTATGAAAAACAATGCCATTATAAAACTTTTTACCTTTTCTTGCGCCAACAACATAGGGATTTGTACCCATTGCAAGAGAAACAAAATTAGCCACCGTTACAGGCGTTTTTTCAAATTCAAGTTTCAATAAAATTTCCCCTTTATTGGTTTCCATATTTGCATACAAACCATCATCCAAATCGGCATATTTGGTTGGTTTACACGAAAAAACTAGCAATAACAATATGATTGTAATTAATTTGGCCTTCATTTTTAATCTAATTTAATTGTTGTACAAGCAAGTAATATATTGTATTTAATCAAAAATTCACAAGGTATTTTTCCCAATTACAGCCTGTTTTAGGTTATTTATTTCAACTGTAAATATAAATTGTTTCGTTAAACAATCACAAGATAAATTTTATAAAACGCAAATATAGCTTAAAAATAAAAATGCCTTTTTAAACAGATAGCTGTTAAAAGGGCATTTTATCAATTTTAGTTTTACAAATCAACAATGCAAAACTGGTAAGCTATTATTTTTTAATCTCTAACAATTCAACCTCAAAAATTAAAGTAGCAAATGGTTTTATTGGTCCGCCTTCACGTGGAAAAGCGCCATAAGCCAATTCTTGAGGAATGAAAAACTTGTATTTTGAGCCAACACTCATTAATTGTAACCCTTCTGTCCAACCTTTAATTACTCTATTTACAGGAAACTCAGCTGGTTCTTTTCTGTCAACTGAACTGTCAAAAACGGTTCCGTCAATTAAAGTTCCGTGGTAATGAACCTTTACAGTTGAAGTTTCACTTGGTTTTTCACCTTTTCCTTCTTTCAAAACAATATATTGCAAGCCACTTGCAGTAACCTGAACCCCACTGGCTGATTTATTTGCTTCTAAAAATTTAACACCTTCTGCTTTTACGTCAGCAAATTCAGTTTCCATTTGTTTTTGTTGATCTTCTTGTTGTTTTTTCATAGCTTCTTCTTGCTTTTTTTGAAAAAACGCTCTTAAGATTGGTTCTGTATTTTCCGCAGAAATTAAAATATTTGTAGAATCTAATCCATTCATAACACCTTGAATGAATAAATTTTTATCGATTTCAGGGAAATTTGCTTTTAATTTAGACGCGATATCTATCCCTAATGTATAACTTACCGTATCTACTTCAGTTTTTAAAGATTTTTGTGCAGTTCCTTTATTGTTGCAGGACAGCATCATTGAAATTACTGTTATTACTCCTAAAATTTTAATTGCTTTCATTTTTTTCTATTGATTTTAATTAATTGAACTTTATATATTAATGGTTGATTTATTTCTATTTTATTGGTATCTCCTAAGTACCCGTAAACTTTATGTGAAGGAAACAGAAAAGTTGCCTTATCGCCAGTACTCATCAGTTTCAATCCGTTTCTAAGACCTTCAACAATTTCTTGTTTGTCTACGATATAGGTTTGTTCTCCTATATCTTCAACACTGTAAATAACTGTATTATTAATATCATATACTGCAAAAGTATAAAAAACCTGGTCTCCAATTTGAGGTAATTCGGAATTAGATTTCTTTTGGTCAAAAGTATACCAAAACCCGTTTGGTGAAGCTATATATTTGGTAAGCGAATCTTTTTCCATGAAGGCTGCAAAAGCATTTTCTTCATTTTCGATCATCTTTTTATTAAACCTAACAGATTCTTTTAAAAGAGTATTCGTTTTTCTTAAAATAGGTTTACGCGGAACAGGGTTTCCACAAGAAACCATCAAAAATATAAAAATATAAAGAAAACAGTTATTCTTCATAAGAGGTTAGCAATTCGTTTTTAAACTTCGGAATTATATTTAAAAACTTTGTAATAGTATCTTCCAGTGAAAGTTCCGATTTACCTCCTGCAGCATTGTCGTGTCCACCGCCATTAAAGTGCTTTCTGGCAAATTTATTTACAGAAAAACTCCCTTTTGACCTGAGGGAGATTTTAATGATTTTTTGTTCAACATCTTCTATAAAAATGGCGGCAAAAATAATGCCTTCAATAGACAATCCGTAATTCACAATACCTTCTGTATCACCCTTTTGAAAATCAAATTCATTCAATTCGGCTTGTGACAAGGTAATAAAAGCAGTTTTTAGTTCGGATACAACCACCAGGTTGGTTAATGCTCTTCCTAAAAGCTGTAAACTCCCATAGGAATTATTGTCGTAAACATTGTTGTAGATTTTGGCGTTGTCAGCACCTTTATCAATTAAATCTGCAACAATTCTGTGTGTTTCACTAGTAGTTGATGGAAATCGAAACGAACCAGTATCAGTCATAATCCCAGTATAAATACAGGTCGCAATTTCTTTATCAATCACTTCAACATCATTTAATTTTTCTAAATAATGATATACCATTTGACAGGTAGAACAAATAGAAGTATCTGAAAATAAGTATTTTGCGATATCTTCTGGTTGTTGATGATGGTCTATCATCATAAAAACACCCTTAAATTTCTGCAAAGTTTTTTGCATATCGTCTCCTACCCTGTTTAAGGCATTAAAATCCAATATAAAAATAACAGAAGCTTCCTTAATGGCTCTTTTTGATTGCCTGTTTTGCATATCAAATTTTAAAACATCTTTTGAACCCGGCAGCCATCTTAAAAAATTCGGATAATCATTGGGGGAAACCACCGTTGGATGATGTCCCGTTTTTTTTAGATAATGATACATAGCCAAGCAAGCGCCAATAGCATCACCATCAGGGTTTTTATGAGGCACTATAACCACATTTTGAGCTGTAGAAAACAACTCTTTTATTTCCTTAATATCACTTTTGTTGATAAGGGTGCAAATATACAAAAATATAGTATATTTATTTTTATTAACAAATGTACATTTGTCGCAAATTTACTTGTACAGATTTTACTGAGGCACATCATTAATTTAGCCTATTAACATATGCATAAATACCTGTAAAACAAACACTTAAACGTTTATTAAAAATAGTAAATTAAATATGAATCATTTAAACTCCATATTTATTCTTTTTTTAGCCATTTTATCCTGCAATACGAATGAGAAACAAAAAAGCAATGCCGCTATTTCGAAGGAAATTACATCAGATTTTGTGATTGCTTTTGGGTCTTGTAACAACCAGACGCTTACAAATAATTTATGGACAGCAATTGAAAAAAATAAACCTAATGTATGGATTTGGGGTGGCGACGTCATTTATACCGACACCTATGATATGGCATATATGGCAGAAAGTTACCAAAAACAAAAAAACAATGCAGATTATAGCACCTTTACTAAAAAAGTTGAAGTACTTGGCACTTGGGACGATCACGATTATGGTATAAACGACGGCGGTGTTGAATATCCAAAAAAAGCTGAGGCACAACAATTGTTTTTAGATTTTTTTGATGTTGCAGAAAATGATATAAGAAGAAAACAGGAAGGTGTTTATTTTGTCAAAGATTATAGCGTGCATAACAAAACAATCAAAATTATTCTGTTGGATACCCGCTATTTCAGAACGGCATTAACTGTTGATGATGAAACCGAAAAACGTTTCAAACCAAATGCGTATGGAGAAGGAACTATGTTGGGCGAAACGCAATGGAAATGGCTAAAAAATGAACTTGAAAACTCAAAAGCAACCTATCATATTATTGTGAGTAGCATTCAGTTTTTATCCCAGGAGCACGGATTCGAATGTTGGAGAAATATGCCTCACGAAGCTGATAAATTGGAAAACTTAATTAAATCCAGCGGTGCAAAAAACACCATCATACTTTCGGGAGACCGACATATTTCCGAAATTTCAAAAAAGGAGATTGATGGTTTAGCCTATCCGATTATCGATTTTACATCGAGTGGACTTACGCATTCCTATAGCGATTTTAAAGGAGAACCAAACAAATACCGTTTGGGAAGTGTGGTTTCAAAAAAGAGTTATGGAACTTTAAATTTCGATTTTAAAAATAAAACCGTCACCATGGAAATTAGGGGCGAAAATAATGTGGTTTTTGAAACCTATACGCAAAGTTATCAGTAATTTGGCAATTACATATAGAAAATAGTATCTTTGCGCCGATTTATAAAATTAAAGATAATAAATAATGGCAACAAACAGAACGTTTACTATGTTGAAACCTGATTCCGTAGAAAAAGGATATATTGGGGCGATATTGGAAAAAATTACTGCTGCAGGGTTTAAGATTGCAGCCATGAAAATGACACAAATGACCGTCGCTGATGCAAAAGCATTTTATGCAGTACACAGTGAACGTCCATTTTTTGGAGAATTGGTTGAATTTATGTCGAGCGGACCAATTGTAGCCGCTATTTTAGAAAAAAACAACGCCGTTGAAGATTTTCGCGTATTGATTGGCGCAACCAATCCCGCTGATGCTGCAGAAGGCACCATTCGAAAATTGTATGCTTCTTCTATGGGTGAAAATGCAGTTCACGGTTCAGACAGTGATGAAAACGCAGCCATTGAAGGCGCTTTTCATTTTTCTGGAAGAGAAGTATTTTAAATAAAATCCTATCCCCAACCCATTCCATAGGAAAGGGAGTTTTATTGAAATAATAATCTTATTTTGAACTTTTAATATTTAACCTATAATATCAAAAAGAAGCCGTCTCAATATTAAATTTTGAGGCGGTTTTTTATTTCCATTCAATTTTGGGTATTACTTTTAT
>DAIDMK010000037.1 GCA_027449025.1 Lutibacter sp.
ACACACTGATTATTTTGTTGAATGTTTGTCGGTTCGTTATTTAGTTTAAATGTAAGCATAAATTTTATGAGGTGTTAGGCGTAGCTATTTGTCTAGGTTTTCAATTAAGATTTTCATTGTGTCAATTTTCGGTCTCAAACTGATTAACCTTGTAATAGTTTCGATAATATTTACTTGAAATTCTCTAAGCTTTTTTTGTTCAATATATTTTCTGATAGACTTATGTGTCATACTATGTCTAATTTCGTACATATTTGTAAGTACATCAAATAGTTTTTGTTTTTTTAAACCGTCATTTTTATAAAGTAAATCGCACATTCTACGTTTGCATTTTTTTTCCATTTTGTAATTCTCTGTTTCTAAAAGGAATATGCTTTCAATTATCATAATTAATTGTGATATCCTTAAATGTAAGTCATTTTCAGATAGTGATTTAGAAAAAAACTTAATTGATTTTATAATGGTTTTTTCAATTTCTATCTTTTCTTCATACGATAGTATTTGACTAAATAAACTTAGCATAGGAGTAAAATCTTTCTGCATTTTAGCCGAAATTTCGAAATGATTATTATTTGCGGATTTTGAAATACTAAATCCATATTTATTGTCTTTATCAATTGTTAAAAACTCAGACTCAAATGGTATTCTTTTGTCTAAATCAGTTGAGCATTTCCAATCTGGAAACCCAATCGTAGGTGATAATAATTTAATTATATCTGTAACTAAACAAGCTTTTTCGAATGAAATTTCTTCTCCTTTCTTATTTTCAGCTGTTACGTTTATAGCAATAAATACTCTACCTTGATAATTTCTATATGTTTTATCAAAAAGTTCTATTTTTTCTTTTGTTGGATTTTCTCCGTGTATTTTATTTAATAGATTATCAAAATATTTTTTTTCAAAATAAGTGATTTGAACATTTCCTATTTTAAATGGTTGTTCAATTTGTAGATTTAATATTGGGTAATAAAATGTTATTTCTTTAACATCATTAGATATAAGCTCATCTAAATATTGAATTAAATCAGATTCTGACTTTTTATTTATGTATACATTAATTATCCAGAGGAGAATTTTTTCATTTAGATAATTAATGGATAATTTATTATTTAATGAACTATAAGTCTGAAGTTTATTTACGAACTTATAATATTCGATGTAAACATTATTTTCACTAAATCCGTACCAATTATTTTTTATTAATATTTCAATTTTGGAATCCCATTTATCTGACATAAATGATTTTCTAATAACGGGTGATTCAGAGATGTATTCTGATAAATCTGTAAATTGAAGATTTGCTAATGACCCTTTTAAATCATTATCAATATAAGGTTTTTCAGGTTCCTGTTTTTCTACAATTTTGATTTTATCAACGAATGTATAAGATTCTAAGTTCAGTTCTTTTTCTATCAAATTTTTTCGTTTTAGTTACGCCTAACTTGTTCTATAAGAATTGGCACTAATGTTATCCATTAAATAACGCCTTGTAAATAGATATTTGAATATTTTTTATTGGGATTAAAAATTTAATTCTAGGAATATTTAGCAATTTTTTTACAATTATTATATTCAAATATAATACATTATTTTAGTTAAAAATCAAATGAAGGTTATTTATATTAATTACTGATAACCAAATACATATATCAATTAACATATGTTGTGAAATGTTGCAACAGCATTGTATTAGATGTTGTTGATCGTTGTTGCTGTGGTTAATATAGATGTTTTTGCTTCCATTTAACAGCATTGCAATTGCACTGGATATATTGCAATGGCCGGTAATCGTTGTTGTTGATTGCTTTTGCAATGGTTTATGTATATGTTTTGATACTGTTCAGCAGCATTGCAATTGCATTGCTAATATTAGTAATGGTTAATACAGTCATTGTTGATCATTATTACAATGGTTTATGTGTATGTTTTGCTTCCATTTAACAACATTGCAATTGCATTGGTAATATTGCAATGGTTAATACAGTCATTGTTGACCGTTGTTGCAATGGCTAATGTATATGTTTTTGATTCCATTTAACAGCATTGCAATTGCAATGGTTATATTGCAATGGCTGATTTATTTGTTGCTGATTGCGGTCGCAACAAAATCACAAATGAAAATCCCTATTTAAAAAGTATGAGCGTAAAATTTCATTTATAACTCAAAAAGATTAATTTAGGTGAAAAATTGTAAACATCCATTATGTCTTTATTTCAAAGTTCAGTTATTGCAAAACACTTACAAAGTCAAAATAAAGAAAGCATTGCAATTAAGTGGGAAGCCTTCAAAAACCATTTTCACAATCCGAAGGTTCAGGAAGAAATTAAAAGTTTAAAAGAAGAACAATATCAAGGGGAGTTTTTAGAAGATTTCTTTGTTAAAATTTTAGGCTACACAAAACCAGCTTCCTCTTCCGAAACAAAATTCAATCTTACCACAGAATATAAAAATGTAAAGGATAGTAAAAAAGCTGATGGCGCTATTATCATTAATGATGTTGTAAAGGCTGTTATAGAATTAAAAGGCACCAATACAACCGATTTAGGCAAAATAGAAGTTCAGGCTTTTGGCTACAAAAATAACCAGCCAGAGTGTACTTATATCATTACTTCTAATTTTGAAAAACTTCGATTTTATATAGACAATGCCATTGAGCATATTGAATTTAACCTATTTACACTTACCGAAAAGGAATTTAATTTGCTGTATTTGTGTTTGGCTTATGAAAATATTGAAAAGGACATTCCGAAGAAAATAAAGGATCAATCTATAAGCCAAGAAGATGCCATAACAAAAAAATTATACAACGATTACTCCTTATTTAAAAGAGAATTGCATCAAAATTTAGTATTACTCAACCCTCAATTTGATGCTTTAGAACTTTTTAAAAAATCACAAAAATTATTAGATCGATTTTTGTTTTTGTTCTTCGCTGAAGACCGCCAATTATTGCCACCAAATTCCGTTCGTTTGATATTGGAAAAAT
Organism: Lutibacter sp.; assembly: GCA_027449025.1. Classification (GTDB taxonomy): domain Bacteria; phylum Bacteroidota; class Bacteroidia; order Flavobacteriales; family Flavobacteriaceae; genus Lutibacter. The sequence goes on from DAIDMK010000037.1 coordinate 2,988, forward strand.
GGGAAAGTCTAAATGAATTTAGTGATGATTATCCGTTATATGGTATGTTTAAAAACTATTTCAAGGCTTTAAATACCGGCAGAAAAGGAGAAAAATATGATATTTTTGCCTATAATGGCGGATTATTTAAACCCGATGAGATTTTAGACACCATAAAAATTGATAATAAGTTACTTTTTAAGCACACCTTAAATCTTTCTCAATACGATTTTGACAGTGAAGTTGACGTTAATATTTTAGGGCATATTTTTGAAAATTCCTTAAATGAACTGGATGAAATTAAAGCGCAGCTGGCAGGGGAAATTGTTGATAAATCCAAAACCAAACGCAAAAAAGATGGTGTTTTTTACACGCCCAAATACATCACAAAATATATTGTTGAAAATACAGTTGGAAAGCTATGTGAGGAGAAGAAAAATGAATTGCAATTAATTGAAGACGACTATATAATTGATAAAAAGCGCCAAAAGAAAGCCATAAAAGTACTAATTGATAGATTAACCGAATATAGAAATTGGTTATTGCAATTAACTATTTGTGATCCTGCATGTGGTTCCGGCGCCTTTTTAAACCAGGCATTGGATTTTTTAATAAATGAACACAAATATATTGATGAATTACAAGCCAAACTGTTTGGTGATGCCATGGTATTAAGCGATGTTGAAAAAAGCATCTTAGAAAACAACTTATTTGGGGTTGATTTAAATGAAGAAAGCGTTGAAATTGCCAAACTCTCCCTATGGTTGCGTACCGCACAGCCAAACAGAAAATTAAACGATTTAAACAACAATCTAAAATGTGGTAACAGTTTAATAGATGATCCGGAAATTGCCGGAGACAAAGCCTTTAATTGGCAACAAGAATTTCCTCAAATATTTGCCAAAGGAGGTTTTGATGTGGTGATTGGAAACCCTCCTTATGTTTCAAAAACTTTTTCAGAAAATGAGAAAAAAATTTTTAACGAAATATATGAAACCGCTCAATATCAACTAGATCTTTATGTTTCATTTATGGAAAAAGGTGTGAATTTATTACATCAAAATGGAGTAATTAGTTATATAGTTCCTAATTCTTGGTTGAAAAATATAATGTTTGATAAGTGCCGAAAGTATTTATTAGATAATATTTTATTTTATAATATAATTCCAAATCTTGATAATATTTTTATAGATGCTTCTGTTGACACAATGATATTCGTAGGCTTAAAATCTAAAATCAAAAATAAAGAAACTGCGATTGGAAAATTTTCAGAAAAAAGTTATGAGCTAAAACATTTCATAAATCAGAAAAATTTTTACAATAATAACAATATAGTATTTGATGTCGAAGTATCTGATTTAATGCGTAATATTTTCATTAAAATTAACTCCCAAAGCATAAATCTCGATGAGTTGGCTGATGTTACCAGAGGTATAAATCCATATGATAAATATCGAGGACAATCAGAAGAAGTTATAAAAAACAAACTATATCACTCTGATTACAAAAAGGATGAAACATTTTTACCAGAATTAAGAGGGAAACATGTAAACAGATATTATTATCAGTGGGATAACTTGAGTTATGTTAGCTATGGAAACTGGCTTGCAGCTCCGAGAGAGCCTAAGTATTTTCTTGGTAAAAGAATTTTGTGCAGACAAGTTTTAGGAGAAAAATTGAATTGTGCATATATTGAAGAAGATTTTATAATAGATCAAAGCGTATTCATTGCTAAATTTGAAGAAAATCAAAATTTAATATCGCCTAAATTTGTTTTGTTACAACTAACATCTAAATTAATCTCAACTTACTTTAGATACTCCGCTAATGAATTTGATGCTTTGTTCCCAAAAATTAAGATTGGAGAATTTAAGATGTTACCAGTGAGAACTATTAATATTGAAAAGGAAAAACCATATTTGGATAAATATGAATTAATATCTAAATTAATTAATGATTTTATTGATACTCAATACAAATTCCAGCGCACATTGCAACGTAAATTTGAGATAGATTCATTGCCAAAAAAACTACAAGATTGGTACCTGTTAACTTATCACGAATTTATTAAAGAACTTGGCAAAAAGAAAGTTAAACTATCCTTAACCCAAGAAGCAGAATGGGAAGATTACTTTTTACAGGAAAGTAAAAAAGCATTGGCACTAAAAACCGGTATAGACGCCACAGACAAAGAAATAGACCAAATGGTTTATGGGTTGTATGGGCTAACGGCGGCGGAGATTGAGATTGTTGAAAATGCTTAATTGAAATTCAATTTTGGCAGTAGCTAATTTTAAAAAAGAATGACTTAGTCAAGCAAGTCTTAGGTACAATTCCTAAGGAGATGATTAAGTCATTCTTCAAATTAAATAATAAAATCGCTAAGATGCTAAATAAGATTTTAGCCGATGTAATTATCATTTAAACTACGAAATTATAAAACAAATTAAACTTTTGCAACTAATTTTAAGTTTTAACTAATTGCAACGGCATTTCTGCTTTCTATGGATGCAGTTTTGGCATTATTGGCAGTTTTTTCACCAAATTTTTAGTTAAACTGACGGAAATGTCAAAACTGCATTGGTTTTAAAGTTTATTTTTTTTATTACTGCCAACGGTTCTAGTGTAAGGCTCGTTGCGGATAAAACAACGAGGTTTTTCGGTTTTGAAATAAAATTAGCAAAACGTACTAACTTTTGGATAATCACTTTATCCACAATGATTTATACACATATTTGTTAGCCACTGGGCTTTTCTTCGTTCAGTTCGAAATATTTTTCTAAAGTGTTAAACGTAAAGACAGATTTTACAAATATTTCTTCTAAAATTTTTACGTAATTATCACTTTCAATTCCGAAATATTTAAGTGCTTTTTTACAATCCTTATTCGATTCACTAAATGAATGAGCAATTAATCCTGACCTTAAATTTTGAAGGTTTCTTAGAAACTCAAACATATCCGGAATATTCATTCCTTTTGATTCCAAAAATTTCTCAAATTTTGCAATGCCTCTAACTTTTGAATCTAAATCTAATCCTTTTGCTAAATCTTTTTCGTTTAACCTGTCAATTGTCAATTTCACAATGGTTAAAGTTTGCTCACAAAAGGCTTTGATATTATTAGATGTTATTTTATGTAATGCTGTAAATAAATACTCATCTTTTTGAGATAATGGTTTATATAATTTCCAACCAAACTTATCTTCCCACTTTTTGTTAAAGCTTTTGTACTTTGATTTGAAAAATAAATCAACAGTTTCCGGTTGTTCAGCCCATTGTCCTTCTATCATTGTTCTATAATAAGTTCGACTGATATTCATTCCTTCTTTAGGTGGAATATTGTATTGTTTCCAATGTAGTTGCTCCATTTCTGGAAGCATCCTTAAATTGGTAAGAAATACTGGTATATACTCGTCTACATTATTATCTATTTTTAATCTAAAAAATTTTGAACCAACACTAAATCCATCAACTTGATATTTGTTAGGCTCATTATAATACTTGTTTAAAACTTCTTTTTTGAAATAGGTTACTTTAAAGTGATTTCCGTCTGTTTCTCCGCAGTTTTCATAAATTAATTCTCCTTCATCATCAATTCCAGTTATGAAGCTTTCGTTTTTAGAGACTCTTAAATCAAAATGTGATTTTTTAATCTCATTTGGTTTAATGAATACTTTACCCATTACCCAACTTTGAGTTTTGTCGGATACATCTCTAACTAAATGACTGTAAATAAAATCGTTTTCCTTTATTATGTCATCTTTGTGTTTAATATTCCAATCTGAAGGTGTCTTTTTGAGTAGTCTCATAAAATCGTAGCAAACCACGAAATTCATATCTCTTATAGTTATATATTCTTTCAAATACTTGATTTTAACTTTTATCAATTTTGGTTCGATTATCAGGACTTCGTCCAATTCACCATAATCACTCACATAATAAAAGGTGCGATTTTGCTTGTCATTTCCTTTTTCGTAAAGTCGGAAATAGAGGACAAATTCTTCTGCGACATCTATATATTTTATTGATGTATCTTGTAATGAAAAGCTTTTATAGAATAAAAAAGGCTCCAATCCTTCTTCGTCATTGCTTTTATATGTATTGCCTCCATAAACAGATGGTTTTCCTTCACTACCCATTGAAAGTGGCCAATTGTAGTCTTCACTGTATTTGTCAACCTTGTCATTTGAAATTAAACAGCAATATATTCCAGTAGAATCGTCAAAATCTTTTGATCCATCTTCGTATATTTTTAACCAACCGTTTTTGATTAAGAACTTGGATTCAATTTCCTTCTTTTTATCCTCTAAAAGGAAATAGCTTTTTTCCATTTTTTAATTCGTTTCTATCGGTTCCCGCCTTGTGGCTGGTGTTCCAGTGTATGAGCAGTAGCGGATTTCAAGGCGATTACCTTTCCGCCACCACTATGTTTTTTAATGCACCAATCCTCGACCACTAAACCCTCAATTGCTTATACATCGTGGGGGCCTGGCAATGTGTGTGGCAGCGAAGTGTTGTCATTGTTAATTTGAAATAGTCGTAAAGTCAAAAATTAAATGTTTTAATGTACCTATATCAGAATGGTCAGACTCATAATAGGATTTTAATAGTTTGTAATTCTTTAAGATTAAGACTTCAGTATTTCTTTTATCCTTTTCAAGCAATCTATTAATTCCACCAATGGTCTCATTTGTTTTTCCTTCAAGAAGATAACCAATCAAATTACCATTTTCGTATTTTTTGGAAACGAAGTTGTTAATTCCTGTGTCAATGTACCTCCGTTTTAATGCAGAATCATTTTGTTTCAGATTTTTAGCTTCAAAGAAATACTCATATTCATAAGTTGATATAAAAGAAGTCAACCTAAAATCTATTCTTGGAAATTTGTCTGAAAATCCTTTAACTTTGGGAGTGTCCTTTGGAATATCCGCTTCTACATTGGTTGAAACTTTCCAATTTAGTCTTAACGAATTTTCTTTAATATGTCGGTGCAATTCGGAAGAAATATCGTTTTCGTTCCAGTCTAATTGTATTATTTGTTCTGTCAATGAAGTTTGATATGCTTCAATGATTAACCGACAACATTTTTGCTCAAAAGCATTTCTGAATTTTTCGTAAACAGTTGTATTCAATGCCATTATTAATTCCCGTTTAAGATTTCAAGAATTAACTCTGAGGCATCTTCCAATGCCATTGATTGTGACCAAAATCTTCGTTGGTTCGGGCGAATAATATAAATGTCGTCTCCTGTTTTGTAATTCAGTTTTTTTCTAAAATATATATTTTTTGATTTTTCTTCCCATAAATGCAGGTCTATTTTTTTCAATTCATCATCGACAAACTCTTTGGATGCAACTACTTCTTTTTGTTTTTTAGCAAAAGAAAGTTTAATCATCATTAGAGGTGTAAACCTACTTATGTTATAGACTGTAGCATTTGCAAACAAATCCTGACCATCAAGAAATTCATTAAGTTCATTAATTATAGATTCAATATATTCTCCAATACTTTTAAGATTAGGTTGTAATCCAATTGCAATTGTATCTTTCCTTAATAATGGAAGGGTATGTGCAATAAAGTCTTGAATAATATTGTTTTCTATTTGTTTGAATGATGATAATTTTTGAAAAATATATTGATTAACCTTTTGCTCTAATACTTCAATATTTTGCTGTCTTGTGAAATTATTATCTAAAATGTGCTTATCATACAATTGAGACAGTTTATAAAAATCTTCTAACTCAAGAAATAGAGGTAGGTCGTATAATTCATTTGGTTTTATTTCTTCACGCTCTATGCCAATTGATGCAGATGTCAAAAAGATATAATATAGAGCAAATTTTGAATTTATAAAACAAACTAATCCTTTCAATAACTGTGAATCTGGGTGGTGTATTCCAATGACCTTACTGTTAAAAGAGCAATCCTTTTCTAAATAAGAAGCACATATTTCCCAATTTGACAAACCTTCTTTTATTAAGATATGAGGAGCTTTGAATGCTCGTTTTGTTCCTAACCTCCTAAATACATTGATTGGCGGTAAGGTATCCGTTGATGTTTTATAATAATCAGCATAAATCCTTTTGGAATCATCCGTTAAGCCGTCATTCAATTTAGAAAATAAAGATGTACTAAACCTTTCTATTGATTGAGGCTTTACATATTTTTTAGGTATTTCGTTATCTATTGTCGGTTTAGTTGTTGATTTATCAAGAAATTGAAGTCCAAGTCCTTTTATAGCGTCTTTTTGCAATAATAGATTTTTAATATTTTTTTTGCTAAAAGATTGTATCAACTCCCAATCATTCATTCCTCCCCACATTGCAATTTTCCAAATTTTGGTATCGGGTTTTTGGCATTCTTCTCTTGGCAGATATTTTAAATCTGTAAAGTCAATATTTAACCCATCTATTACATTGGATTTGATGAATGTTTTTGGAGCGTAATACGTAATTTTATCAGATGACTTTTTAGGTTGTTCTTTCTGATAAAACACAATACTTATTGGTCCTGTTGCATCGCCAAACAATTGTCCTCCAAAATTTTTCTTTGCATTGCGAAGAATGGAAAAATTAAAAACCTTTTCCACATAACAATCATTGAACAGCCATTTTCTGAAACTCTGATAAGTTCCGCCTGTGTTAGTTAAAACTTTAGTGTTGAATATCAAAGCTATTTCACCATTCGGAGCAAACTTTGTTGCTTTGTGCAGAAATGGCAAAACCATTTCTTTAGCGAAACTATATTTTTCACAATAATTACGGATAGATTCTGATAAATCAGTTGTTCCGAATGGCGGATTTCCAATTACCAAATTGAATTCAATATTTTCAATTTCTTTATTTGGCAGAATAGTGTCTCTGCAAAACAGATTTTTACCCTGTACTTTTAATAATTTATCATTAGGATTGTTGATGAGATTTGGCAAACGATGTTTTTCCTTTTGCCATAAATTTTTAGGGTCTAATTTATCAACCAATGCCAAATACAAACTAAATGCCGCTACTTTTATGGCTTGTGGATGTAGTTCAATACCAAAAATGTTATCGGTTAATAATTTCTTTAGCTTGTCAAAATCAGTTAGTTTTTCTTTGTGTTGATTCTCGTGGCGTTTTACCAATCGTTTAAAACTTTCTACTAAAAAAATACCGGAACCACAACTTGGGTCTAAAACTTTTATGTTATAGTTCTTTTCGTTTTTGTTGATAGGGAGTTTTTCATTCAGCATAAACTCAACTAATGCAGGAGGAGTGTAATACGTTCCTGTTTTTTTCTTTGAATCAGGGTCGGTTTTGAATAGGAAGTTTTCGTAGATTTCACTTAGCAACTCAATTTGAATAATGCTGAAATCAAATAAGCGCCAACCTTCAAACAATTTTGCTTGTGGCGTATTATGATTACCACTGATAAAACATTTTTTTATGAGTTGAAGTTGGGCGGCAGATATTGTTTCGCCTTTTTCTAAAGTAAAAACATTACCATTAAAATCTTCTTCCAATCGTTCGTATAATTTGTAAGTAGCTTTGGTATCATTTAAAATATCAAAATAGGATTTTGTGCCTTTTTTAATTTGGGAGTATAATTTTTTGTCAGTAGCTCCTCTGTCTTCAAGATACAACAGGAATAAAGAACGAAGTATAATTTTATGAATGAAATTAATTTCAAGGCCTTGCTGTTCAAGTTGATTGGCAGTATTTACCAAACTTTCTACCAAATATTTATCAACTCTACGTTGCAGGTTTATTTTATCTCTAATAAATTGAGCCTCTTCCAACGTCCAAACAATTCCCGAATCAATCGCAATTCTTGAAAACAGCTTGTTAAGTTCTTCAAGTTGTTTTTTGTCTGAAAATTGGTATGTTTTTATTTCAACACTTTGCAGTTCCTTTTCGTAATCAAAATTCTCTTGGGTTTTAATGGGTGGTTTTTCAGAACAATTGTAAATGCGAATTTCAGTTTCGGAATAAACATATAAGAACAATACCTTTTTGTAATTCCATATTTTTCTGTGAATATCAGCTATTACTTGCAACCTTTCAATGTCAAAAGTTTTTACCCTTTTCAGGAACACGGCAGGAAAACTATTCCCGTTTTCATCAGAATTGAAATAAATCGAATCAGCTCCAAATTCACGAATTTGGTCAAACACAATAGACTCGCTTTCTAAGAGTTTTTTACCCTTAGAATTTACGGATTTGGCTCTGTCTAAGCCAATTAATTCTATTACTTCTTGTCCTGTCATTGGTAAGTGTGCCTATAGAAACTTTTCGCCTAAAATACAAATTTTAATTTGCAAAGTTACCCGTTTTTGCGAAATTTTGAGGACAAATTAAACCCTAAATTGTGTTTATTATATCAATTTTCTTCATCAGCCTGTCCGTTTCGGCTAAAGCCACAATGATTTTTTTGAATTTTTAATTGTTCTTTTTTAAAGGCTTATAATAAATTAGTTAGTCAATTCAAAACAGATTATGTTGAGCAAACTTGCCCTTAACAATCTTTTATATTTTAGGGGGGTAGCATACGCCGGAATGGCAGATAAAGATGCTTATAAAAACGCCTGAAATTTTAGTGTTCTCTTAGACGGGGGCGGCTTAGTCTTGAATACCCAACTTGAGTTAAAAAGGTTCGCTATTGTCTATTTTAAAATCTTTACAGAAATTTTCAAAGTCATCATTAGTTTCAAGGTCACTAAAAAGGGTATATCTACCTTCAAAATGCATTCTATTTCTAATTAATCCACCATTTCGGTTTTTTGCAACTATATATTCACACTCGTTTTCAGTCGGTTCATTGTTATAATCTTGATCCCATTCGCTTATCTGATAATATTCAGGCCTGTATAAGAACATAACCAAGTCTGCATCCTGTTCAATTGCTCCAGATTCTCTTAAATCGGATAATAAAGGTCGTTTACTTCCCCCTCTTGTTTCAACGCTTCTTGAAAGTTGTGAAAGTGCTATTACAGACACATCAATGCTTTTAGCCAATTGTTTTAGCCCTCTTGAAATTTTAGAAATTTCTTGTTCTCTATTTCCATTTTTATTAGAACAAGTCATCAATTGCAAATAATCGACAACTACTAGTTGAATCTTGTGCTTATTTTTTAACCGTTTGGCTTTAATTTGCAAATGTTCTATGGATAATGAAGGTGTGTCATCTATATAAAATGGCATATAACTTAATAAATTTTTAGTTGGTTCTAATTGTTCTATATCCTCAGGAGATAAGCCATAAATATTAAATTTTGAATTATCAATTTTGGCTTCCATAGATAATATTCTATTTGTTAATTGTTCTTTTGACATTTCTAATGAAAACATTGCAACCGGAATATTCGCTTTTGCTATTCCCAATGCGTTTTTTAAAGCAAAAGCAGTTTTCCCCATCCCGGGTCTTGCTGCAATAATTATTAATTCATCTGTTCTCCATCCTCCTGTTTTTTGAGTTAGTTTCCTAATTGGAGTAGGAAGCCCTGATTTTATTTTTCCCTCAAATATTTTTTTACCTTTTTCAATTTGAGTTTCAACGATTTCGGATATTAATACTTCTTGAGTTTGGATCGAATTATTTGCAATTTCATTGATATTGTTGTATGATTTATCGAGCATTTCCAGGGCATCACAATTTTCTTTGTAACACTCTTTAATAATTTGGGTTGATTTGTTTATTAATTCACGTTGGATGTATTTTTGCAATAATATTCTAGCATGAAATTCGATATGAGCAGTTGAAGAAACTGTTTGTGTGAGTTCTATTAAATACAAATCACCGCCAATAATGTTTAATTTGTCTTGTTTTTTTAATAGATTGCTTATTGTTAATAAATCAATTGGTTCATTGGCTATAAATAATTGCTTAACAGCATTATAAATATTTTTATGTTTTACTTCATAAAACACATCTACATGCATAAATTCTGAGATATCATACATTGCTTGGCGATCTATCATTAAAGCTCCTAAAACGGCTCTTTCAAGTTTAATATCTTGAGGTGGAGTTAAATTGTTTTGATTCATTATCCAATAGGTATATTTGAGTTTGTTTTTATTGACTCTTGTACTGGTTGTTTGCGCAACCAATTTGAAAAATGGATTAAATAATCATTCCATTTTTTTTGAGTTTTTTCAATCTGAATTAAATGTAAATTGAAGTCCTCAATTTTGGATTTTAAATTTTCCATTGTTATTTTTTGACTTTTACATGTTGCCGTAACCAGTTTTTTATTTAATAAAAAATTAGTCTTTAAAATTTCAACATCAATGTATTCATCTTTTATACTTTCCTTTTCTTTTATATTCTTTTCTTTTCTTTGTGCATTATTGGGGGAGTTAAGGGTGCTTTTTAAGGGTTTAATAATACTTTTACTCTGTTTATGGATACCTAAACTAATTAAAAGGAGTTCTTTTGTGTAAGGCTTGTTACCTCTTTTTTTATAAGCATCTTGTATAGAGTCTATAAATTTTTGACACCAAATCACTTTATATTTATTCCATAATTCGCCATCAAATTCTTCAGAAATACACAGGTCATTAATTATTGAGTTAAGTGTTTCAACATTAACAAGACACTTAGCAGATAAATACATTAGATCGGATTCTTTATTTAATCTCAAATAATGATAATCGGTTGATGCTAATTCTCTAAGAATTTTCACCCAAGTTGCAAATCCATCATTTTTATATTTATTTTCAATAATAAACATTGTTTTACCTGCCTTACAGAGAAAGGGAAAGTAATCGACAATATTCTTTGGAGGCCTTGCCATTATTTTGAATCGTTTTTAATAAATCCATTTTCAATAATTTTTCTTTTCTTTTTCAAAATACTTGCAAATCTGGTATTTTCAGATACAATAATTTTGTTAAAAGATTTTATGGAATTTGAAAGAAGTTTTTGAATCTCTTTTCGCGTTAAAATAATAGACTTTGAAGAACTATTCAATCCTGTTTGATAACTAGTCCTAGTATATTTTGTATATTGCAATTGATTTTTAGCCGAATCATTGGGCGTTAATTTAGCGCCCTCTTCTTTTTTTAATAAATTATTGTCTAACATATTAGTTATTAATTTTAGTTAGAGCTTGTTCAACTTGTTTGCGATCAAAACGTATTCTGTTTCCAATGCGGAATGGATTTAAAATACCTTTTTTACTCCAATCATCTACAGTTACTAGTGAAATGGATAAGATGGTGGCGACTTCCTTTTTAGTTAGCCATTGAGTAGGTTCTTTTGGCTGAAATTTTTTCTCAAATTCTTGAAGTTTGATTTCAACCCCTTTTAGAATGTTGTGGATTAATTCATCTTTAGAAGTGTGATGAACTTGTGTAACATCTTTGCTCATAATATATTTGTTTTAGTATTATGTTGGCAAATTTGCAATTGGTTTGCTGTTTTTATGCTATTGAGGTAACCCTATAGATTACCCCAACCTTTTAAGTAAGTATCTCATTAAGTAAATTTGAAATAATTTCTTGGTCTTTTATAAATTGACTTGGTATTTCAGAAGGTTTTCTTTCTAAAAGAAGCAAGCCTTTTTTAATATTATCATAATTTTTACCAATTAATATACTTATAATTCGAACTTTTTTTGTTTTGTCTAAATTCAACCAAAACTCATCATCAAGACATCTTAATTTATCGAACAATATTATTGATTGGTTTAAGGTAAGAGATTTTTCTGCAGTTTTATTCTCAATATCTATGTGTATTTCTTGAAAATTGTTTAATTTTTCTTTAATAAAGCCTATGGCTTTAGTATATTCAATAGCTACTTTATAAGAATTTAATGTTTTAGAACTTAAAAAATCTATTGAAGTTTCTTTAGTAATATAATTACTAACTATACTTTTTTGTGTGCTTATCTCAATTTTTAAAAGTGATAGTAAATTTTTATCATATATATCTAATGAATTTGGAATTAAATAATTTTTGACAATGCCGTTTTCTTGTAGCTTTTTTGAATAATATAGATAGTCTTTTTTTAGTTCGTCAATCAACTCATTATTAGATAAAATAAAAGACAATTTATATTCTAAACTCTTTACCAACCCATTGCAATCTTTATTCTTAAATTTTAGAAATTCAAAAAAATTACCAAGAATTTCCTCAATTAAATCAGGATTAAGTGTTACTGTGTCTTTCATGACGTCTAAATCACTATTATAACTAAAAAAAGTAAAAAAATTATTTATATATTCTGGAATTACACCATTTGTATATACATAAATTTTATTTGCTGCATAAAAATCTTCAAGTTCTTCATTGTTGAAATTACTAATTTCCTCTTCGGTAATTATATTTTCAAATTTTTTTGGATATAATGACATTTGATAATTATTATTTTAGTTTGCAATCTCTAATTTAGCTTTATTTAGAGGGTTAAAAAATGGATTTTCAGAAATTTTCATGGCTCTTTCGTCAGCGGTTATTTTTATATAATTTAAAAATGTTCTTTCAGAAGTATGACCACTTATAGCCATAATATCAAGTGTAGACATTCCAGCGATATAAGCATTTGTACAAAATGACCTGCGTGCTGTGTGGTTTTTAATTAATTTATATTTGGGTTTCATATCGGTATTTTCAATTCCACCTTTGATAGTTTTTACCGTAATAATCTCCTTTATTTTTGCTTTTCTGCCAATATTAGTCAATTCATCGTTTATGTCTTGATTTTTCATCTTCGGCGGCGGGTTGCCATTATTTTTAATTAAAACTTTTTCAACTTCTGGGTGTAAAGGAATTGGAAGGTATTTTCCTGTTTTTTGAACAATGACATGAAAAAAACGCTTATCCTTGTAGGTTTTAATGTTTTCTTTAGTAAGCCCATTAAAATCAGAAACTCTCAAACCAGTATATGCAGCTATAATAAATAAATCCCTTGCATTATCCATTATAGGATTATCGCTTAAATCAAGTTTAATGATTTTTTCAAGTTCAGAAATGTTTAAGTAAATATTTTGAGATTCGGCAACGGGTTTTACAAATCGTTTGTTTTTGTAACTAAGATTAGTGTTTAATCCTTGTTCGGTTGCGGCATTCATAAAAACTTTTAGAATTTTTATGTATTTACCAATTGTGTTTACAGAAAATTTTAGAGACTCTAAATAGCTTTTGAAATCATAGTAAAACTCAAGGTTGATGGACTCGAAAGTAATCTCGTATTTATATTTTTTTTCAAAGTCTTTTAGGAAATTTACTAGCCTATCATAATCATTTAGTGTCCTGTAGGATAGTTTTTTCCCAGTTGTATCATTTACTCTTATTTTGGATTGTGCTATAAATTTGTTAGTAAAGGAGTAAAATGTAATCACTTCTTCAATCACTTCTTCAATTTTTCCAAAATAAATATCTACATCATATTTTAGTAATTTTTTTATTTCTGAAATATTGGTAGTATCGTATTCTGCGATTTTGTCGTCAACAAAAGATTTGAATTTTGAAAGTTTTTTATTCAGGTTGTCTTTAGTTTTTGAAAGTATAGTTACGTTTCTAATTCTTTGGTTTCCCTGATCCCAATATTGGGGAGCAATTAAAATATTTGTGGAACCTCTTAATCTATCTTTCGCAGAAATATGAATATCAAAATTAATTGAAACGTTTTTTGTAGAAGTAGTATTTCGCAAACGATATTTAACAGCAGCCATAATTGAAAAAGATTTTTAATCAAAACAAATATAACAATTAAAAAATATGTGACGGTATTTGTGACGGTATTTTTCTAAACTAACTTTGTGTAACCAAGATTAACTTTGTAACAAACCCTTTATTTATAGAGGTTAAGGTGCTAAATTGATGATTGTGGATATTGGTTAATTATGCATAAAATTAGTCCAAGTGGGACCACAAAAAGAAGAAGATCTACAATAAATGTAGATCTTTTTTTATTTACTAAAACAGGCGAGAAGTTTATCCCGAGCCAGCCTGTCCGTTAGGCAGGCGAGGTCGAGGGAAGTCCAAAGTGGAGCTGCTTTAAGTTTCATAATCAAGCGATTATGAGGCTTTTAAGTATCAACCTTAGGAAAGAGAAGATGATCGTAATTTCAAGGAAAATGTATCAAAATTCGTAAAGGAAAATAAATATTTTTTCAATGTGTTATATGATTTTGAAGATAAAATAGTAGCAAACTATAAAATTCAAGGAATTCAGATAAAAATTGTAATTGATAAGGATGGAAATATAATCTTGATCAACAGTTCTGAAAGCAAATTAATGGCGCTTTTTGAGGAAAATAATAAGTAAGACAGCTTACAACAGAGAACAGAACTATTAAACAAGTCTTTTTAAACCAATTTATTATTATATAAAAAAAGGGTTCAACCGTAAAAATTGAACCCCAAAATTTGTGTTTACACACTTTTTAGGATAGTGTCCGTAAAAAATTGAGCCACAGAGAAATATGTTTATACACTTTTTAGAATAGTGTCGTTTAGATTTAAAATTATTCCCAATCTGGCATCATTGCATTTGCAAACAATTGAATCCTATTATTATTATTATTATCATTATTATTAACATTAAGAATACCCACCTTATAAATTGTTTTTGCAGATATCCCATCATTAGAAGTATTTACAAAAACAACTTCAGCTTCATTCGGAGAGAATCTTGGATCTAAATCAACAGTTCCGTTTTTCTTTTCTAATGAAAGATCAGTTCTTGTAGCCGAACCAAAATTATAAAGATAAATATGTGAATCTAACTGCCTATTATTTGGGCTTTCAAATTGTGAAATATCATAACAATACAATAATAATTTATTGTCAACAGAAATATTAAGTCCTCCAACTGCTCCTTTTACGTTTGAAAGAACTGTTTTTAATATATTTCCAGCCATATCAATCGTATATATAGAAGATTTATATCCAGTTATGTCATTTGTTTTTAGCGCGATCATACTTCCATCATTGCTCCAATCACATTCTGTGATATAACTTCCGTCTAAAGTTTTATAAATTTGCTGAAGTCCGCTACCATCTTTATTAATAAGGTATAACTTATCATAATGTGGATAAATGAATCGACCTCCATTAGAGGACCATGAAAAATCAATTTCATTTAAATTAATTCCAGCTATTGGCACAGCCGATGTAACTTTAAAAACATTTGAGCCATCTTGATTCATGGTGAACAAATGCGTTTCATTATTATAAGTTCGTAAAAATGCAATTAAGTTCGAAGCTTGATTTTTTCTTGGTCTCCAACTATTTTGATTATCTGCTGTTAATTGTATTTCATTCATAGGAACATTGTCAACTTCATCATAACTTGAAGAATAAATGCTATTATTACCGTTAGAAGCTTTTTTAACATAAAAGTACCTGTTTTCTGGATTAACTTTAGTTTTAAAGGACTTAACAGCGCTTAAAACTTCCGAATTTATACTGTCATTGGCAATAATCTGCCAAAAATACTTGGTTCCATATTTTAAATTTGAAACTATATAAGATGTGTCTATTATGGCTTTAACATTAATTAAATCGTTATTATTGGCATTTTTGATTTCAAGCCTATAGGTAATTGGATCGTTATCAGGGTCTTTTGAGGACCAAATTAATTCAACCGAAAGCTCTTGCTCTTCACTGCCATCAGCAGGAGTCACTAAAATTGGCGCGGAAGGAGGTCTGTTTAAAGCAGTTTCATCATCCATTTCAAAAATAACATTTACTGTTAAGTCTTTTGTAACTGTTGCTGGTTCAAAATTTGTTAAATAACCTTCTTTTATTACGCTTACAGAATAATCTCCTGCCTCAACCTTTTCCATAATGAAATAACCATCCGCATCGGAAAACACGGTGTTATTGGTAGGAGTAATTGTGATTTTTGCATTTTCTACTGGGTTAAAGGTCTTAGCTTCAACCACTCTTCCCGTAATGGTTCCTTGCCCAACTAAATCTATGGTATCTTCACTACAGTTTATGAATAAACTTAATGTAAGAATAACGACTGTTTTAAATATTTTTTTCATCTTTATTTATTCAAAAATTACCGACTTTACTTTTTTATAAGGTTTCCCTAAATAATAGTTTAACCCAATACCTAACCTCCAGAAATAATCATCTCTTTTTCCACTAACAACCCCATCAAGTTCATCGCTAAACATTATATTTTGTTCACCAAATATTTTAATCCCAATATTATTTACCGGTAAATATTCAAAGCCTAAACCATATTGAAATTTTGGCAAGGCAGTATCAGTTATTTTCCAGCTTGAAGTGCTTCCGCCAACACCTGCATATAAAAATGGCGTAAAATTATCATAAGGCAAAACAGTATATTCTAGGTTTAAATCCACGGTTAAAAATTGGTCTTTAAATGCCCCTTCGTTTTCTAATTTTAAATATCCAAGTCCCATATTTAAATTAAAATTTGACTTTTTAAAAAAAATCTTTAATGATGAATTTGTTGATACATTTGCAACTGGATTTGAATAATCACCCGCAATAAATGCTGAACCTCCAGATGCACTAAGCGCAAACTTTCCTCTTCTGTCCTCCAACTTCCTGTCATATAACACTGTTGAGTTTGCCTCTTCCAACTCTTTTTGATATTTTACTTTTATCGAATCCACAACTTCTTGTCCACCTTGTGGCATCCACAATCCATCTATAATTCCTTCAACAATTAAGTTTTCAACGGCTTTATCAATAGCTTCTTTAACAGCCAATTGTGCAGGCTCATTTTGAGTGACTCCTGTTTCTACCTCCAGCAGTCTTCTTAAACTAACATACCTAAATAAATTTGCTGAGATTCCTTGTGATAAAATTGTTTTTGAAACGTACACATTTTTTAAAATTTGACCGCTTGAAGTTGAAACCGCTCTTAAATAAACGGTAATTCTGTCTTCTCTGTATTCTGTAGATCCGCCAGCGCCAAAATACCTGGCTCCGGCACCACCGGTAATTATGTTAGAATCATAAGACACCACGCCTCCTTCTAAAATAATTCCGGCAAACAATAAGGGTGGCAAGTTTGTAATTTGCTTATCTTCTGAGTTTGCGGCATATTCCTGACGGGTAGATCTTATGATTTGCCTTTCATTTAATAAGTTCCCAATATTTTCACGTTCAATTGGGGTAAACCATTTGGACTCTTCCAATGATTTTAATAAAATTGAAGTTCCTCCTTGGGTTACTGCGGTACTGAAAGAAGATCCGCTTTCTATCAATTTATATTGACCTGTTTGGTCTCTAAATTTATAAACGCCAACAACCATTTCTTCTACTGGCAAAATCCCCTTTAAAATGCTTTCGCTCGAGGTATTTTCACCAATTCTGGCTTTACTGGTGCTGAATGGCTGATTAAAAAAAGCACCACAGCTTGTAAATAGTATAAAAATAAAATAAATAGCACTTTGATAATTCTTTCTCATTAGATTTGGGAATTTCTAATTATTAGTTTGGTATAGTAATTTGTGTTTGTTCTCCTGTTTTGGTGTCCAAAATATTGATAAGCAATCCGCCTGTTGTTTGCGAAACATCTACCACTAAGGAGCCAAAAACAAAAGTTCCAACACCAAGTCCTTGATCACCAAATTGTTGTTGAAACAGATCTTGTGACAATGAATTCAACAATTGTCTATTCAAGCTTTCCGTAAAATTTTCTAAATCTGTTGGCTGGCTAAAATCAAAACCCGTATCTTCTTTAAAATCGTTTTGCGCATTTGCTTCCGCCAGCATTTGCTGATAATTAAAGGTGTCTCCACCAAAAAACGGATTCATTGGTTTATAGACCAAGTTTTGTGAAAAAAGTGAACTCGGAAAACTTAGAAATAAAAGGACTAGAATAAAATGAAGCTTTTTCATACTTAAAGGTATTAAATTATAATGCTATATTCTACTATTTCTATATAGTAATTTTCGTTGGATTGCGTATTGATTGATATTTTGTAAAGCGGCTTTAACGGCATCCCTTAAAAATTCTTCATCAGGTTTTGTTAAAAACTCAAAAACATTTTGATCTTCAATTTCTATGGTAATAATACTGCTTCTCCCAAAATAGGGTTTTTCTTTTATGTTTATAATAAAAGGATATTGATTGCCCGAATTGCTGTATTCCTGATAAAAATAATCGTGAAAATCTTTCCCGATTTTTGTAATAACATCTTCAACAACAATTCCTTTAATTTCAAAATCACTTTCAGCGATTACTTCATTTTTTTTTTCCTTTTCAGCTGCATAAATGATGATTGAATCTTTAGAAATTAATACATCATCCTTTCTTATAAATAAAAAGATTTTGCATTCTTCATCTTTTTGAAT
This sequence comes from Lutibacter sp., assembly GCA_027449025.1. Taxonomy (GTDB): domain Bacteria; phylum Bacteroidota; class Bacteroidia; order Flavobacteriales; family Flavobacteriaceae; genus Lutibacter. Next base: position 21,231 of record DAIDMK010000037.1, read on the forward strand.
ATTAATTTTTAAGGATGACAATTCTTTTTCTTCACCAGGCTCCAAAGAAAATTGACCAGATTGACTGTTTTTGGAATAATTTCCCTGAGCTCCCTTTTTTAATGAAAACATTACATAAGTATAATCATCTTTAAAGGTTGCTTCATTATTTTGTGCAACAGCTTTGGCATCAATTAAATTATCCGCGACTTTCGCCACAATTTTAGCGCGTACGCTTTCTTGGGCAAAAAATACCGTTGCATTAAATAAAAATACAAATCCTAATATGACTTTGATTATGCCTGTTTTCAAAATATTTGAATTAATAGTTTTTAATAATTAGGGTTTTAAAATCAGTTTTTTGGAGAATACTAATATTTTTAATAATCGAATTCTCTCCATAAATTTGAAGTGAATTAGAATTTCCTTGTTGCATAATATTAAAGTTTGAAGGAGAACTGTTGTAATAATTAATAAAATGATAATTATTGCTATTTCCAAACTGACCTACAGATTGTGCATCATTAATACTGCCTTTAATCTCAATTTGATTGTTATCACCAATTTGATTTAATTTTACAAGATTGTCTGGTGATTGGATAATTGAATTGATTGGACCCTTATTTTCCAACAATGCCGAAGCTTCTTTATTTGATTGAAAATACTGATTAATTATATAAGTAGTTTCATCTGTTTGTTGCTGGGCATTTCCACTAATATAAGTAAAATTAATCAGGAGTAAAATAAGCGTTAATTTGAAATAAGAATCTTTCATGGCTCCAAATTTTTATATTATATTTTAAAGATAAGAAAAAAGGAGGGATTTGATTTACCCTCCCCTTTTTTATTAAATAGTGATTTCAATATTAATACCCAGATGTTCCATTAGTTTGCGAAACACAAGCAGTATTCAAATTACCATATTGTGAAATATAACTAAGATTTCCCCAACCAGCAGCATTTGTATCTTGAGTAACAACTGCTTTATTATCGTTACCTAATTGATAAATCCAACTTCCATTTGCGCCATTAGGTCCAGCTTTTTGATCAACACATGCTAAGTTGTCATTTCCAATTTGTAAAGTTCTCGCAAAATTTGAATAAAAACCATCACCGGCATTACTATATCCTATTTGCGTACTTGAAGAAATATTCCCAGCACCATTTTGTTCAGCAAATGCGGAATTATGTGTTCCTGTTTGAACTTGTTTAGCTTTATTAAAATCGCCTCCATATTGCATAATACTTGCAGTATTTCCTGTGCCTGCAGCATGACTGTCTGTAGAAGTTTGTGTTTGAGTAGCTTCATTATCATTTGAAAGCTGTTCAACTCTAGCATCATTTCCATCAAATCTTTGTGTTTGCAAAGAGGCATTCCTATTACCAATTTGACGAGTGTAAGTATCATTGCGCTCTGCAAGTCCTACTCCAACATCTTGTTTGGCATAGTTACTTGTTCCAGATTGTATAACATCACTATCATTATGATCACCTGATTGTTTAACATCAGAATAATTCATACTACCATTTTGGTTCACATGCGCTTCATTCCAAGTTCCTCCAGGTCCTAAATAAACATTATTTCCATCTTGGTTAATAACAGAATAATTATTATCTCCTGTTTGTAAAACATTACCAGTATTATTGTTACCAGTTTGATTCACCAAACTCATATTTTCATCATTGTAACCAATATAAGTTTTTCTAACTATTTGTGGAATAGTACAACCTACACAAGGTGCAGCAGGAGCAACTACTTGGGTAACCTGGGTAGCCCATTGATTAGGACCTGAATAAAAAGGATTACTAGTAAAAAATTGTGTTTGTGCAAACATTGCACTCGCTGCCATAATAAATGCAGCGCTTAAAAATAAATTTAGTTTTTTCATAATAAAAAGATTTTAAATTAAACATTAATTAATAATTTTATTACAAATCCATAAGGGTGAAAACTAATTTTAAATGATATAATTATATTTAAAAAAGTTCTATAAACTTATAATATAGTCAATACATTCGACGAGAAAAACAATTTTTTGGGGATTTTTTGGGATTTAAACTTTAGGGGAATTTTGGGGAAAAACTGAAAGAACACATACACGTCTTTACAGCAATACTAGAAATATTTCTAAAGTAAAACTACAAACAAAATTGTGATATTCTATATAAAAATAAAAGAAACTAGCAAATTGCAATAAATTAGTAATAAATGGATGTAGGATTAAAGTAAATGGTAAATCAAGTTGCTCATAATTAGATTAGTACATAAAAACCATAAAATTTTAGTTTGGTTTAGTCTCATTTAACAAGGCCAAATAATAGGATTATAGTTTGGTTTGTAACTTAATTTATTGAGTTAATTAGACTCTAGATTGTTTGCAAAAAGTATGCTGCAGCTAACTATTTTTTAAGGCTTATTTGTTATTTGGCCTATCTTGCTTAAATTTATTTTTTCTTATATAATTCAAGCGTTTTTTCAATAGCATCGTCAAAGTTTTCCCAGGTTTTTTCTGAAGTTAAATCTGTGGTGATAAACGTTTTATTAAATTTAGACAGCAATGTGAAATACACATAACCGCCAAGCATTAATTGGAAAGCGTAATTTAAAGAGGTTTCTTTTTCATTTGTTTTAAATGTTTTTCCAAGTCGTGTATTTACAAACTTAAATAGCTCTTTTGTGTTTTCATTATTTTCAAATAATTGCCATCGCAATAGCTCTTGAGCCAAAACATTATCCCTAATTTCTTTGGTTCCTTTTTGTGTGAAATTTTTTAAATTTTCTATGCTGTTTATATTCTCATCAATGGTGAGTAAGGATTTAAAAAAATCTCCTTTTTGCGCAAATTGAAGCAACAAACCTTTCATTCCGCCAAAATATCGGTAAATAAGTCCTTTTGACACACCGGCTTCTTTGGCAATGGCGTTAATGCCAATTCCCTGAGGACCTTTTGCTTTTAAGACATTTAAAAAGGCATTGTAAATTTTATCTTCAGTCGCGGCCCTGTCTTTTTTCATCTGTTTGAATTTTATTGTTTTATTGGTAACAGCTGCTGCCTGCCTGCTACACGTCTGCCTGCCTATCGGCAGGTAAATTCGCGAATAATCATTCTGCTGTGTATCAAAATCTGTTATGCTCGGTTCATTATAATTCCTTTAAATTTAAAACACAGCCTAATTGGATGTTCTTTTTTTGAAAGGAAGGATAGTGTTCGGCCATTAATTGATACATAAAAGGAAGGGGAACTTCATTAAAAGTTCCATAATCTTCTAAATATTCCATAAACACTTGCTCACCAGTTTGATCAAATTCTTGAAATAAAGAATCATTTTCTCCGTCAAATTCAAGTGTTTTTACCTTTAATAGCTCACACAATCCTTTATTGAATGCCGGCGTTGCTTTTACCCATTTATCATTTAAAAATATTTCAACATAGCCATGCGGTACCAATACATCCGACCCAAACTTTTCTATAATATCATCAATAGCAATATGATTTCTCACTTTTGCCAATCCCAATCGGGCAGGAATTTTTGCGGCCCTGAGCAGGGAAATCAGCATAACGGCTTTATCCAAACAATGGCCGTTTTTATGTGTAATTATTTCTGAAGCTTTCCAGTCTTCATTAATTAAACTGAATCGATACGGATTGTAAGGCCACGTATCCCTTACATATAAATAAGCTTTAATGGCAAATTCTTTATCTGATAAAGTTTCCTTTCCTTTTAATGAAGTGAGAATATTTTGTATCTTTTCATTTAAAAAATCAAAATGAAAAGTGGGCTCTATGTATTTTTTCGACATATTTAATAAATGTAACTTTGTAGTAACATGCAATATTATGGAATAATTTTTTAAAATCAGTAAAGAAAAAATTAATTAAATAACTTAGAATAAAGTTTTTAATTATATTTGTAACCACACGGTCACAAAATTTTTATAAATTGCGTAGCCACACAATAAAATAAAAAGCAACCATGGAAGCATACATATATGATTCAGTCAGAACGCCCAGAGGCATCGGAAAAAAAACAGGAGCTTTATCGCAGGTAAGTCCGGTTCAACTGGTAACTACTTTGTTAAAATCATTAAAAGAAAGAAATAATCTGGATACCACTTTGGTGGAGGATTTGATTTTAGGTTGCGTTACACAAGCTGGGGAACAAGGCGGAAATATTGCAAAAGTTGCTGCACAATGTTCAAATTACGGAGACCACTTATCGGCACTTTCCATAAACAGGTATTGCGCATCAGGCTTAGAAGCTATAAATCAAGCCGCCGCCATGGTAAAATCGGGATGGTCCAATTTAATTATTGCCGGCGGTGTCGAATCTATGTCGCGTGTGCCCATGGGCATTGATGGTTCTGCCTGGGTCATGGAACCCGATGCGGCTTTTGGTAAATTTGTTCCTCAAGGGATTTCTGCCGATTTAATTGCCACAAAATATGGGTTTAGCCGTAATGATGTGGATCGTTTTGCGGTGGCTTCCCAACAACGAGCCGCTCAAGCCCAAAAAAACGGTTATTTCGATAAATCTATAATCCCTGTTACCGATATTAATGGGTTTGTGCAATTGGCGACAGATGAATATATCCGATCCAATACTACTGTCCAAACACTCTCAAACTTGAATCCTTCGTTTGAACAAATGGGCGAGCTATTATTTGATCAAACAGCCATCGATAAATATGTGGCGGTTGAAAAAATTAACCATGTGCATCATGCAGGCAACTCTTCCGGACTTGTGGACGGAGCAGCATTAATGCTTATTGGCAATAAAGAAATTGGAGAAAAACTGGGGTTGAAACCTCGCGCCATCATTAAAATGGGCGCTGTTTTGGGAACAGAGCCACTTATAATGCTGGAAGGACCGATTCCTGCTACCATAAAAGCATTGAGAAATGCCAACATGAATCTTTCAGATATTGATCTGTTTGAAGTAAATGAAGCTTTTGCGGTGGTTCCGTTGCGTTTTATGGATCATTTAAATATCGACCATGCAAAAGTTAACGTAAATGGTGGGGCGATTGCAATGGGACACCCTTTAGGCGCTACAGGCTGTATGATTTTAGGAACTGCTTTAGATGAAATGGAACGCCAAAACAAAAGTACGGCTTTGGCAACTTTATGTGTTGGCGGCGGGATGGGAATTGCAACAATAATTGAACGTATTTAAAAATCTAATCACCTTTAAAATGATGAAGCATATAAAATATAAAGTTGATGGCGATGGTATTGCTTTTGTTACTTGGGATGTAAAGGATTCTCCTGTTAACATCATGAATTCAGTTACTATGCCCGAGTTTTTTACAGCCATTAAACAAGCCATAAATGATGAAAAAGTAAAAGGGATAGTTATTAATTCAGCCAAAAACGATTTTATAGCCGGCGGGGATTTAAAATGGTTTTTAAATTATGATCAATCAAAGCAAGATTGTTTTGAGATGCTGATGGAAACCAACAGAAACTTACGCCTCATGGAAACGTGTAATAAACCGGTTGTTGCCGCAATAAATGGTTTGGCGCTAGGCGGCGGATGTGAAGTTGCCTTAGCCTGTCATTACAGAATTATGAGCAACCATCCTAAAAATAGTATGGGATTGGTGGAATGCTCGGTTGGATTATTTCCAGGAGCAGGCGGTACCCAGCGGTATTTAAGAATGATGGGACCTCAAAAAACCATTCAATACATTACGCAATCAAAAAAACTAAGAGCCGAACAAGCTTTAAAAGATGGACTTGTAAATGATATTTGCAGTCCTGAAGAAGATATCAACGCTTTGGCAAAACAATGGATTTTAACAATGGGAACCAGCCAACAACCTTGGGATCTCAAAAAATTCAAGGTACCGGGAACTCCAGTTGGCGTTGGGCAAACATTGGGCGTCGATGAGTTTTTTAGTGTTTCAAATGCCATGGCCTATAAAAATACGCACGGAAATTTACCACATATAAAAAACGTGTTAAGCGCCATTTATTATGGAGCATCCTGTCATATAGACAAAGCGTTGGAAATTGAGGCACGTTATTTTGTGGACACGTTATTCAGCAAAGAGACCAAAAACATTATTCGTTCTTCCTTTGTATTTATTGGAGATGCTGCAAAAGGTAAGTCGAAACCCAAAGGTTATGAGGTTGTTTCATATAAAAAAATTGGTGTTTTAGGAGCTGGAATGATGGGCGCCGGGATTGCTTATGTGAGTGCCAAAGCTGGTTTGGAGGTTGTTTTAAAAGATGTGAGCATAGAAAATGCCAAACTTGGAAAAGCCTATATCAAAACGCAGGAGCAAAAACTGTTAAAAAAGGGATTTACCACAGAAGCCAAAATTGCAGCTTTGCTTCAAAAAATTCAGCCGTCAAATTCTGTTCAAGATTTATCCGATTGTGATTTAATTATAGAAGCTGTTTTTGAAAACGAAAAATTAAAGAATAAAGTAACCAAAGAAACAGAAGCGGTGATAGGGGAAGCCGTTATTTATGCAACCAATACTTCAACCATTCCAATTTCAAAATTGGCGGAAGTTTCCTCAAAATCAGCTCAATTTATTGGATTGCATTTCTTTTCTCCTGTTGAAAAAATGCCTTTGGTTGAAATAATAATGGGAAAAGAAACCAGTGAAAAAACATTGGCAGCCGCTATTGATTATGTGATTAAAATTAGAAAAATACCAATCGTAGTAAATGATGGACGGGGTTTTTTCACTTCAAGAGTTTTTGGGAAATTTGTGAATGAAGGCATCACCATGTTAACTGAAGGCGTTCCGCCGGCGGTCATTGAAAATGTGGCTAAAAAAATTGGAATGCCCGTTGGTCCTTTGGCGATTTCTGATGAGGTTAATTTAAAATTAATGTTGGCTATTATGAGCGAAGACCCAACTTTAACACCTCATGAAATAACTTTAAAAAACACGATAACTGCCATTGTTGAATTTCATCACCGAACAGGGAAAAAAGAAGAAAAAGGCTTTTATGAGTATCCGAAAGATGAAAAAAAATCGATTTGGAAAGGATGGGAGAAAATATATCCGCCACAATCCGATTATGATGAGGAAGAAGTAGGGAAAAGAATGTTGTTCGCGATGGTTATAGATGCCTATAAATGTTTGGATTCTGGAGTCATTCGCGAACCAAAAGATGCTGATGTTGGGTCTATTTTAGGATTGGGATTCCCAATTCATACAGGAGGCGTTATGTCGTATATAGATTATATTGGTGCGAATGAGTTTGGGTTGTATAGCGAAAAATTAGCTCAAAAGTATGGGGAGCGATTTAAATTGCCTCAAAGCTTAAAAACCCGAATTAAGGAGGCAGATAATAACAGGGTGTTCTACAAAAATTAACAGGAATTATAAAAAATAAATAAAATGCTACAAAATATTCTAATAGACAGAAAAATTTACGCATCAGAAGAACATAAAATGATGCAAGGAATGATTCAAGATTTCATAAAAAATGAAGTTATTGACCATATTGATGAATGGGAAAAAGCTGGTATGGTAAGCCGTGATATATGGAAACGTGCAGGTGAACTGGGATTGTTATGTATGGATATGCCCGAAGAATACGGCGGTGCCGGTTTGGATTTTACTTTTAATGCACTGCTGATTGAAGAATTTGCTAAAAAAGGAATTAGCGGACCTGGTTTTTCATTGCATTCTGATATTGTTGCGCCTTATATTTTAAAATACGGAACAGAAAATCAGAAGAAAAAATATTTACCGCAAATGGCAAAAGGTGACATCATCACAGCTATTGGAATGACCGAACCCAATTGCGGAAGTGACTTGCAGGCTTTGCGAACAACTGCTGTGGACAAAGGCGATTATTATTTGGTAAACGGGCAGAAAACCTTTATTACCAATGGTTTTATGTGTGATATGGCCATCATTGCGGTAAAAACAAATCCGGGCACAAAAGAAGAAGGCATTACCTTGCTCATTGTAGAAACTTCTATGAAAGGATTTGAAAAAGGAATTCCGTTCAAAAAAATAGGAATGAAATCACAAGATACCTGTGAATTGTTTTTTGACAATGTTAAAGTTCCGAAAGAAAACAGACTGGGAATAGAAAAACAGGGTTTTAAAATTATGATGACCGAATTGGCACGGGAAAGATTAACTGTTGGCATAGCTGGAGTGTCAACTGCAGAAGGCGCCATTGAAGCAACCATTGCCTATACTTCCGAAAGAACTGCTTTTAATATGCCAATAGCCGGATTTCAAAACACACAATTTAAACTGGCCGAATGCGCTACCCAAATGCAAATACATCAGGCTTTTTTAGATCGTTGTATTGAATTGATGAAAACCCATGAACTATCGGCCGAAAGCGCTTCTATGATTAAATATTCTGCAACTGATATGTGCGGAAATGTTGTGGATGAATGCCTGCAACTGTTTGGTGGCTATGGATATACCTGGGATTACCCAATTGCCAGAATGTATGCCGACAATCGCGTGGCACGAATTTATGCCGGCACCAATGAAATTATGAAATTATTGATTGCCCGAGGTTTGTTTAAAGAACTATTTAAAAAATGAAGGAATTACTAAAAGATTTTAAGGTAAAAACGGTGGTAAAAGTGCGATGGGGAGATATGGATGCCTATCAGCATGTTAATAATGTAGTATATGTGGCTTGGGGTGAAGTGGCACGAATAGATTATTTTGTTGCAATGGAGTCTGAGACATTTTTATCATCACCAAAAAAATTGAATTATGCGCCAATTTTGGGTTTTCAATCGGTTAAATATATTGCGCCGTTGGTATATCCGGATACCATCCATATCGGCACAAAAACAGATGAAATAAAGGAAGACAGAATTGTGTTAAAGTCTTTTTATTATAGTGAAAACACCAAAAAACTGGTGGCCATTAAAACACATGAAGTTATTGTTTTTGACTATAAAACCAATCAGAAAATCCCTGTTCCCGAGGAATTTATTGCTAAAATAAATAATTTGGAAAAAAATGGCAAAATTCTATAATTACAATGGTTTTTAAAACATGGGGAAGTATCGGAAAAAATCTTTGTTGGGTACGAGCGAGACGCTCGTACCAGCGAGGGAATCTAAAGTTTTTTTTATTCTAAAATCGTAAATCAGCTATCGTAATTCAAATTGCGTTAGGGGTTGAAACGAAAATCCTTTTTAGCTATTTTTCATAGCTAAAAAGATTGTAGTGAAAAACCCGACCCCCGCCTTTTCGGCGGGAGGGAACGCCCACCAAAAAGGCGGGCAAGCCCAAAACAGTCATTGTTTTATTGTTTAAACTAGCGTTTGGCAAAAAAAATATTTTCCATGAAAGAAATTCAGCCATTAAGCGGCATAAAAATTATTGATTTCACCCGTTTGTTGCCGGGGCCTTTGGGAACCCATTTGTTAAGCCAGCTGGGTGCTGAAGTCACCAAAGTGGAAAGTCCGAAGCGGATGGATTACACAAGGTTTTATCAGCCTCAAATAAACGGAGTTTCTACCTTATTTCATTCCTTGAATTGTACAAAAAAGCAATTAATTGTTGATTATGAAACTGCTGAAGGCTATCAGCAACTTGTGGAAGAAATAAAAAAAACGGATGTATTGATTGAGCAATTTCGGCCTGGAACGATGGCAGCTTTTAATTTATCATTTGAAAAGCTAAGCGAAATTAATCCGAATATCGTTTATATTTCTGTTACCGGATATGGGCAAACAGGAGAAAAAAAAGATGCAGCGGGCCATGATTTAAATTTTTTGGCAAGTACCGGTTTGCTGAGTTTGAATAAAGATGAAAAGGGAAAACCGGTAATTCCAGGGTTTCAAATTGCTGATATTGCTGGTGGCGCTTATATGATTGTTGCTGCCTGCACAAGCGGATTGTTGGCGCAAAAAATTCATCAAAAAGCCCAATATATAGATTTGTCTATTTCTGATGCCACCATTTCCCTTGGCGCCATAGCCCATGGCATGTTACAGGGAAACGCCGACTATCAAAAAACCCCATTTTTAAGCGGTTTTATGGTGAATTATAATGTGTATGAATGTTCCGACAGCAAATGGATTGCATTGGCGGCTTTTGAAATGAAGTTTTGGAATTCATTTTGCGAGATGGTGGATCAACCTTTATGGAAAACTTTTAATAACGAAGATTTAATATCGGGTGTTTTTGATAAGAAGAAATTAGAACAACTATTCAAAACGAAAACACGTGATGCCTGGGTTGCATTGGCAGTAAATCAGGATGTGTGCTTATCTCCGATTTTAGAAATGGAAGAGGTATATGACCAAAAGCAAACCAAAGACAGGCCTGTTTTTAAGGAAGTTAACATTGATGATAAAACTTTAAAAATTTATGATAAACCCTATAAAACTTATACAAGTTTATAAGGTGTTTTTTAGTTTTTTAACGTGAGTTCGATTTAAGCCATAATGCCATTATCTATTATTTCTATATTTAATGAAGGTTTTTTAGGGAAGAA
>DAIDMK010000038.1 GCA_027449025.1 Lutibacter sp.
ATTACTGGAAAGTAGTGGTAAAAGACGATCAAGGCGGACAAACTATTGGACAAATTTGGAGTTTTACAACGGATTAGTTTTTCGGTAAGGAATATCATTGTTAATTTTATTTGTGTTATATTGAAAATAAAGTTTGAAATAAGCTGATTTAAAAAACTTTAAATAATTTTTTAGTCATACTGTTGTTTAAACTTGCATATCTAATCTGGTGGAAACCTTTTACCTTCGTCGTAAGGTTACAACAAGTTCCCCAAAAAAAGGATATTAATTAGGTGTATTAAAGTTGCTACAAAAAAAGAGTATCATCCCAGCATTTCGTTTATCCTGACTTATTTAGATTTTTAAAGGCATCGTCTTGCTTTTTAATTTTTTAAATAATACTTTTTTGTGATAATGAAGTTCAATTATTAAATCAATTTTCGAATAATCGCCACAAGTCTCATTTAAATTTTGTTCTTAAATATTATTAATAGTTTTTTTTACACAAAAAAACGCTGTCAGGAATTAACCAGACAGCGTTTAAAGTTTGTAATTAAACTTAGTTTAATTCACGATACCTTCAGAAATAAATTCAAATGTTGGTGGTGTGCTACCTGAAGCAGCAGCCGTACATTTAAAAATATATTTGTGATATTCATTTCCTGCAGAAACTCCTGTAGGATAATAAACATAAGTTGTTGCATGGTAATATACATCAAGCCCGCCCACTGTTGGAACCGCATTTGGATATCTCAATTGTAAAAATTTCCCCATTCCTTCTTTTAATCTAGTCCACATCAAGGCAACTTTTGCTGCATCAGTAGTTAAAGCATTGAATTCGGGATCTACCGTTACTGGTTGTACATAATCACCTGAAAAGTATGGGTTACGGTAGCTTAAACGGAAATTAACATTGCTGTATCTGCTACCAAAGCCATAATAGTACTCTTCATTTTTATAAAATGGATGAGCCAATACCGCAATACTTGGGGTTGCCAATACATAATCAACCATTAATTGATAATCAGAAGTTCCCATTACAATTTTCACAGTTGGATCAAATACCCATCCTGCATTTGAATAGACAAACTGTTCTGTTTTTGAAACCACTGAAGATGGCTTAGACCATTTTCCATCCTGAAAAATGTACTCATCAACACGTGTTTGTGTACCTCCTGAATAATATTTATAAGCAACAATTTGCTTGTTTCCATTTTGGGCATATGGATAAAGTTTGGCTAGGAAAGTTGGCAAGTAGTTTTCTGGTAGCATTGAGCTATCGAAATTGTTATATTTACCAGGTTGGCCAGCAGCTGTTCCCATTGAATCATAATCTTCAGCAGTTAATACATAAATACCAGTTGCTGGAATCCATTGTCCACTAGTATATTTATAATAAACTTCTCTATCGTTTTTAGCTCCTACAATAGCTGTGACTACATTGTTAACCATTAAATCGGCCCAAGTTTTAGCAACACGTAAGCCATCTAATGTAAGTGTTAACCCACCGCCACCTTGACGTATGCCAATTCTTTGAACAGTAAATGGCGCAGTATGAGTACTGGTAGCCTCTGGTGTTTCAGGCTCATTTGTAACGGCGGTTGATAAAACATATAAATTAGATGTTGCAGTAGCTATATCATAAGATGTTACAAGTAGATAAGTAGTATTTATATCAAAAGGTGTTGTGCCGTAAGTTATTGTAGAGCTGGCACCAATACCAAATAAAATTCTACCAGAACCATCGTCTTTGGCAGAAACTCTTGAGGCAAAATTAAAACTACCATCTTGTTCCATAAAGTGAAGAAAATATGTCCCAGATCCAACTGAGCTAAAATTAACTAATGCACTTGCATAAACTTTACCAGATAATTGAGGTGTAAAATTTCTATTTACATCTTCACTATTTGCATTATCAATTAATGCGGAGCCTCCAATTCCGGTAGATGGGTAACCAGTCATTGATAAACTAGTATTGTTGTATCCAATTTGTGTGGAACCTGAGTGAATCGCCCAATTACTAGTTAGGGAGGTTAAATTACCGGCTGTTGCTCCATAATTGAAATTATCTTCCAATAAATAATTAGTAGTAGTAGTTATAATAGGCGTTTCAGTATATTGAGTGTATTTTGCCAACGCTATTTTTCCTTCTGTTGGATCTGTAACTCTAGCAGCAAGAATAGCGGGTAAATAAGTTGCTGGAGTTGCAGAAGGATAAAATCCTAATATGTCACTTCCACTTGTGGCGTAATCACCAGTAACTAATGTATAAACTGTAGCACCAGTATAATCACTTAAATATGCAGGAGTACCTACATTAAAATCGTAAGTAACCATTGCTGTTGAACCTAAATCAGAATAAGGATATAGGTTTTTTAGCAAGTAAGGCACATAAGCAGAAGCTGGAGCTGCTGTTGTAAAGTATTTATTGGTATTAATGCTTAGAGCTAATGCTTTAGCAGCTGGATCTGTTGTAGCAGCTGCCGCTGCGTCACTAATAGTTTTGTAATCAGCAGTTGACAATTTGTAGTTGTATGCTGCTAAATTGGTAATTTGAGTCTTGTCATCAAGTCCATCAAATTGATCATTGAAGTCCTCACAAGCACTTAGAAGCACTGCAAAAACCAAAGCTGATAACAATGAATAGAATATATTTTTCATTTTTTTCATTTTTAGAATTTAATTTTTAATGAGGTTGAGAAAGTTCTTCCGAAACCGTAGAATACTGGAGATGTTTCCCAATCGTGATTAGCGCCGTCAGTTGCATCTGTAATATACTCAGCATTTAATAAATTTTGAATATTTCCAACCAATACTGCATCTAAACCGCTTATTTTGAAGCGAATACTAGCGTTTAGGTCAAAAGTTGTTGCATCTGGAATTTCCCAAGGTTGTGCAAAATTGGTTGGACTTAAGCTTGTTCCTACAGAAGAAATATTGAAATAAGCATAGTTTCGTCCAAAGTAATTGGCATCAAGACCTACATTAAATGATTTAAGGAAGTCATATCTAACACCTAATGCTGCAGTTGTTTGCGCAGAGTTACCAACATGGATTCCCCCAATGTTAATATCAATCTTAGAATGTTCTGGGCTTAGTAGAGCTACGACATTTCCATTTGCATCTGTTGGTTGTCCGTTACGGTTATAAAGATATCCAGAAGCGTCATCTTCCCAATTCCAATCACCAATAGAAATCATACCGGTAATTGTAAGGCCTTCAATTGGTTTAGAGCTGAAATCTAATTCAATTCCTTGATGAAGCGCATTCACACCTTCCATGTTTGCAACCAAACTTTCAGGACTATTTGCATTAATAGTACGCACCATTGTTTTATCTTTCCAAAGGGTATGATAAAGATTCAAGTTGGCAGAGAATGAATTTGATCTGTAACCATAACCGAATTCATAGGAAAACGCTTTTTCATTAATCGCATTAGGATTGGTTATGTTGCTTGTTGTTGATTGTAAGAAAGCACCACCTGAGAAAAATGGAGCACGTGAAATAGTCCCAATATTTGCGAATACATTATGGTTGTCATCTATATTGTAATTGGCACCTCCTTTGGCGCTAAATCCTAAAAAGCTAATAGTTTCTGATTTGGACTCCTTATCATCATAATAAAAACGGTCCTCACGCCAGTTGCTGGTGTTTGATCCTGATAAAGAGATAAAAGTACTAAGTTCATCTTTGTTGTATTCAGCTTGCATAAAAACGCCTTGACTAAATACAAAACCATCATAATCACGATAAACAACATCGCCTACACCTAATTTTTCTGTTTTCCATGCATCGCTGCTAAGAAGTGGGCGCGAGGATGTATCAATAAAAAAGTCGCCACCATACAAATCTGTAATAACGTTTGTATGAACACCTTTATAATATCTAAAATCAAGTCCACCAAAAAAATCTACGTTTTCACCAAACTTTGTGCTATAGGTAGATAAAGCGCCAAACCATTTATGTTGGTTTACACTTTTTGACATGACCATTTTAGAACCATTGTCACTTGCTTGGTTTAATGCATAAATAGCGGCATAATCAAAAGTCCCGTCAACATCACGGAAAGCAGTATTTGGAATGCCATTTGATGCGCCATACCAATTTCCACGATCAGCAGACGTATAACCTTGGCCGCTTGTTCCACTTCCATCACCAATAGAAGCATAAAGAACAGAGGAAAGGTTTGATTTTTCACTTATTATCCACGTATGATTTAACGACATCTGTGGTTTATGATAAATATTAAGCGACGAAACTTTACGTTGTCCGTTCATGTCAAAACCGTACGAAGCGTTGTATCTGTATTTCAACGGTTGTTTCTGCCATTCAGAGATAAGCAATTTATCGCCATTATTTCTTTGATTGTGCCACTGTGGAGCACCAAAAGCAGTAAATGACAATTGGTGTGCATCATTTATTTTTTTCGAAATATTGATAAAATAATTAACAGCATCAAATTCAGTCCCTTGAATATATCCGTCTCCTGAAGTTTTAGCTCCTAAAAGCGTAATTGCCCAGTTTTTTTTAGTCAATCCAGTGGAATAAGAGAATCCAACTTTGCTGTAACCATCATTACCAACGCCATAAGAAATTGCGCCGCCTTCTTTAGCGTCTGTAGATTTTGTTACAATATTGATAGAACCACCTAATGAAGGAGCTGCCACTTTTGATGCTCCAAGCCCGCGTTGTACTTGCATAGAGCGTGTAACATCGCTTAATCCAGCCCAGTTAGACCAATAAACGCCACCCCATTCCATATCGTTAACCGGAACACCATTTACCATAACGGCAATATTGGCTGATTCAAAACCACGTAGGTTTACACGAGAATCACCATAACCACCACCTTGTTTTGTTGCATAAATACCTGGAGTTGATTTTAAAATTTCCGGAAACTCTTGTGTTCCTAATTTGTTTTCAATAAGTGATGCTGGAATAGTTGAAACGGCCACAGGTGTTTTTCTTTCAATAGCAAAAGAAACTTGTGTAATTACAATTTCAGATAGAGTTTCAGCGGACGAGTTAAGTGCGATTGTTCCTAAATTAGCATTTCCATTAAATGCTACTGGTGTTGTTTCATACCCTATGAAAGAAACTTGTAAAACACCTTTGTTAATTGTAGTTTCCAAAGTGAAATTTCCATCAAAATCTGTTGTGGTGCCTGTTTTAGTGCCTTTAACAACTAAAGAAGCGCCTGGTAAAGGTTGATTTGTTTCATCAACAACCTTTCCTGTAAGTTTGGTTTGAGCGAAAATGGCAGAAGAACTAATTAATAGTACTACCATTAACAAATTTTTAAATTTTCTCATTATTTAAATTAAATTTAGAATTAGATATTTGTGCGAAAATGGTCATTTTTACCAAATGATACCTTAATTAATTGTTAAATTTTAACAAAAAATTAAGATAAAAATAGTAAAAAACACCATTGAAACTGTGCTATTTAATTTTAAATGTTAACAGTTTATTAACAGATGTTAAATTAAGGCATGGGTTGCTTTAAAAACAATATTGATTTAGTACAAGATCATTGATAAATCCCTTAAAGGTTGAGTAACTATTAGTTACAATTAAAGATATTGTGTGCTTTCACAAATGAAAAAAGTTTAATTTATCACAAGTTCGATTTATCCATTATTTTTATATTTAAAGAAGATTTTTATAGGGAAGAAAGCATATGGTATTAAACCAGATAACAAGATTGTTAAAAAGTTGTCAAAACTTCTGTGTCGTGTATGTTTAATTTGGTATATATTTTTGCGTTGATCATTGACAGTTTAAATGAATGTAAGTTAGGATTGTAACTTCATTAAGAAGATAAATAATATTAACCGTCACAAAAAAACATAAATTAAATGCAAAAGCCTGTTAATCAATCGATTGACAGGCTTTAAAGTTGACCCACAAGGACTCGAACCTTGACTGACGATACCAAAAACCGGAGTGCTACCATTACACCATGGGTCATTTTGCGGGTGCAAATTTAGCCTAAAGTTTCAATTCAACAAATAATTTGTCGTATTTTTTCGGAAAAAACCCATTAAAAATCCTTTAGCACTTATTTAACAACCCATATTACCATAACTTTCCTAAATTAATATTAATTTTACTAAATTCGCTTCGGTTTAAATATTTACTATGATCGCATTCAATTTCTCTAAATGGAACACCATAATTGGGTGGTTTGTCTTTGCAATAGCCTTAATAACTTATACGTTAACGCTTGAACCTACAGTGAGTTACTGGGATTGTGGAGAATATATAGCTACCTCCATAAAACTTCAAGTTGGGCATCCTCCTGGGGCTCCTTTGTTTCAAATGTTAGGTGCATTTTTCGCTATGTTTACTAGTGACGTTGCCGAAATTGCCAAAATGGTCAACTTTATGTCAGCTCTAGCCAGTGCATTCACCATTTTATTTTTGTTTTGGAGCATTACCATGTTGGCTAAAAGATTGGTTGATAATAGCAAGGAACTTAGCAAAAGTACTGCTATTGCCATCTTGGGCAGTGGATTGGTTGGCGCATTAACCTATACGTTTTCAGATAGTTTTTGGTTTAGCGCTGTAGAAGCAGAAGTGTACGCTATGTCTTCATTTTTAATGGCACTTTTATTTTGGTTGGGCTTGCATTGGGAAAAGGAAATGGAGGAACCACGAGGCGATAAATGGCTGTTGCTGATTAGTTTTGTGGTAGGTTTGTCGTTTGGAGTACATATTTTATCCTTGCTGGTAATTCCTTCCATTGTGTTTCTTTATATCTACAAAAAACACAAAGATTTGAATTTCAAGCAATTTATTGTCGCCAATATTGTGGCGGTATTTGTGTTGTTTTTGGTTTTTAAATTATTATTTCCCTACACTTTAAAATATTTTAGTGCGTTGGAATTGTTTTTTGTGAACTCTATTGGCATGCCGTTTAATTCGGGGAGTATAATTGCGGGAATTCTGCTGATTGCCTTTTTCTACTTCGCTTTGCAATACACACAAAAAAAACAACAGGTTGAAGCAAATACCGTTATTTTATCTGTATTGTTTATTATGATTGGCTTTTCTTCCTGGCTTATGCTGCCAATTAGGGCGAATGCGGACACCACTATCAATGAAAATAATCCATCGAGCGCACGTGAATTGCTGGCCTACTACAATCGTGAACAATATGGAGATTCTAACGTGTTTTACGACACCTATTATTCCATTGTTTACAACAGGGAAACCGATAAAAGCAATCCGACAAGAGATGACAAGCCTAAATATGAAAAAGACGAAAAAGCAGGTAAATACATTATTGTAAACCATTACAAAGATGCTTTGCCTAACTGGAGTAGTACCCATAAAGGATTCATTCCCAGAATGGTAAATCCTGATGCTTCCGTAATAAAAAACTATAAAGCCATTGCCGGAATACCTCAAAGCAGTAAGAACAGACCCAATTTTATTCAAAATATCAAATTTATGGTCGATTTCCAATTTGGGTATATGTATGGCCGTTATTTTATGTGGAATTTTGTTGGAAAACAAAATGATGAACAAGGTAATCTCGATTTACAGAATGGAAATTGGCTAAGCGGTATTAAATTTATTGACGAATTTAGGCTGGGCAACCAGTCAAATTTACCTTCGGATGTACAAGACAATAAAGGTAGAAATACGTATTATTTCCTTCCATTTATTTTGGGAATTATAGGCTTGTTTTTTCATGTGAAGCAAAATAAAAACGATTTTTATACGCTGTTTCTCTTTTTCATTTTTACAGGTTTGGCCATTGTATTTTACACCAACCCAAAACCATTTGAACCAAGAGAACGCGATTATGCTGTAGTGGGCTCCTTTTATATTTTTGCTATTTGGGTGGGATTTGGTGTACTGGCGCTTTATCAAAAGTTAAAACAATATGCCAACAAAAATATGGTGGCCATTGCAGTTACTGTTGTTTCCCTATTGGCCGTGCCCGTTTTAATGGCATTTCAAAATTGGGACGACCACGACAGATCTAACCGTTATACCTCACGTTTAAATGCATCTGCATATTTGGATTCTTGTGCTCCAAACTCCATATTATTTACTATTGGAGACAACGACACTTTCCCACTTTGGTATATGCAAGAAGTTGAAAATTACAGAACCGACATCAAACTGATCAATACCAGTCTTTTTCAAACCGATTGGTATATTGACCAAATGAAACGAAAAACCTATGATGCTGCTCCTATTCCATCTCAGTTAACGCACGATAAATACAAGTGGGGTACCTTGGATGTTGCATACTATTTTCCTGAAATTATTCCGCAATTGAAAGATTCTATAGTGGATATTAAATATTTCATGAAATGGATTGAAAGCGACCAAGACATTACTTTTTATGACTTGGATGATGATGGTATTGAAGAAAAAATATTGCCAACAAATAAAATTAGGATTCCTGTGGATAAAGAAATGGTGCTAAAAAATGGTATTGTTGCCCAAAAGGATTCGGCTTTAATTGTGCCTTATATCGACATACAATTCAGTGGTGCTCTTACTAAAAACCGTATTTTAATGCTCGATATTTTGGCCAATAACAACTGGAAACAGCCCATTTATTTTACTGGTGGTGCGCAGGCAGACGAAGAATATATTTGGCTGAAAAATTATTTGCAATTGGACGGAATGACTTACAAACTTGTGCCAATTTTAACGCCGGATGAGGGTAACTTTTTTGAAATGGGTCGCATCAATACCGATGTAATGTACAAAAATGTACAAAAATGGGATTGGAGAAACATCACCAATGATAACATTTATTTAGATCCAGAAACCCGTAAAAACTCGGTTACTTATCGCAATAATTTGGAGCGATTGGCAAGAGCGCTAATGGATGAACAACAAATGGAAAAGGCGGAAGAAATTATAGACCTGTCTTTAGAAAAAATGCCAGTGGCCAAATTTGGGCATTACAGCATGTTAATTGGTTATGTCGATTTATATTATGGGTTGAATAACAAAGAAAAAGCCAGGAAACTAACAGCGGAATTAAAAAAGGTGTTACAGGAAAATTTAAGGTATTACAGCCAATTTGATGAATCTACCGTTCAAACTGTTCTTAACGACATAGAACGTAGCTTATTAATGTATGACCAACTTATTAAAACAGCGACTCGCTTTGATGACAAAGACTATGCGAATACCCTAAAAGAAGAATATGTTGGTTATTTAAAATTATTCGATTACTTAATTAGCGATGAGGAAGTAAAATAAAGTTTCAACCGCGTCTGCAAAATTGCAAACGCGGTTAAACTTTTTATGCCAAAACAGACCGTTACATGAAGCCCTATTTTATAAAAACACCAACCCTTTTAAAATTTATATTTAGGAAATGGGTTTGGAGTTTGTCATCAAAAGAAAAAGTGCTTTACCTTACTTTTGATGACGGTCCAACTTCTGAAATTACGGAATGGACACTTAATGAACTCAAAAAATACGAGGCGAAAGCCACCTTTTTCTGTATCGGAAAAAATATAGCGGAACGCCCAGAAATCTTTCAGAAAATTATAGCTGAAAATCATTCCGTAGGCAATCATACCAACAACCATCTAAATGGATGGAAAACAAAATCTCCAACTTACCTAAAAAACATAGAAGAAGCGGAAAAATATTTTGATGAAAACTTAAGACCTAACCTTACTAACACAAAACTTGAAACGCAAAATCTGAAACTGTTTCGGCCTCCTTACGGAAAACTTACACTTTCCCAATCAAGAAAAATTAGGAAAATGGGTTATAAAATAATTATGTGGGATGTTTTAAGCGCCGACTTTGATCCAAACATTTCTTATGATAAATGTTTGGAAAATGTACTCAGAAACATCCAAAACGGCAGTGTTATCATTTTTCATGACAGCATTAAGGCTTCAGAAAGACTAAAATTTGTATTGCCAAAAGTTTTGAAATATTATAGCTATCTGGGATATAGGTTTAGCTCCCTAACTCCTCAAAGAGGGAACTAATATAGGAAAACAATAAAAGGAACTTTAGAAGTCGCAAAAGTTTAATGTTGTAAATTGTAGGAATTAGCTAAAAGGTAATTGAAGTTTTAGACCTTAAAACATTATTGTTCGGTCAAATTTTTAAAACAAACAGACCGCCCCGCTGGGGCTTAAATAATTGAAATTTTTCATTTTTCTAGAAATATTTAGCTCCTACGGAGCTGTTTCAGTCCCAGAAGGATGACCTATTTGTAGAAAAATAGATTTTTCCAAAAACAAGCCCCAGCGGGGCGAACCGTCTATCAAGTCCCATTTTGATTGAGATTAATCATTTTTTATGAATTTTTAGCGGACAACAATGATCTTAAAATAAATGATTGAACGGCTAAACAATAACTCGAATGAACTATTTTTCGGTTAGGGCGATGTCATTAAGTAAAGGAAATATTTGTTTATTGCTTCACCAGTTCGTGCCCAACAAAGGAGGAATCACATCAAAGTAGTTAAGATAATGAAATTTCTCATACCTTGGAATGACATTAAAAGGCATCAAAGTCTGACCCAATAACGTTTGGGGTTAGGGGGTAATCGGTATATAAATTTCCGTAATCCATTTTGCCGGGTTTTTTGTGTTATTTGGACCAACCGTATAAATTTCAAAGGGTTCCGCACTAACAATTTCGGAAAATCCTTGAGCAACTAATCCGTTATAGGCTGTTTCCCACGCTTCATTTGCAAATTTATAATCGCCCTTAAAAATAGTTTTAAATGTTTTTTGAGGTTTTAAATACCCTGTTAAAACTTCTCCTGTGGTAATTACCCTTTCTTTCACTGGAATACAAGCAGAAAACATAGCCGTATTATTTTGTTCATCCCATTTATGGTTGAGCGTAAATGGTTTTCCTGAGGCTTCAATATTATTTTCTGACATATAAGTAACAATAACAGGGAACATTTGATTCATTTTTTGTTCAATTTCCTTAATTTGGCAGGAAACTGTTTGGTATAAATAATAACCTCCGCCATAATCAACCGCACCTATTACTTCAAAAGAATGTCTTTCCAATTCTGTTAAGGTATATTTTTCTAGCAATTCCAAACCTCTATCATAAATCGGAATCATATTTTTTTCGACGCCTCCTTTAAAGAGCCAGTAAAATTTTTCACCAAATGAAAAATTGCCTCGCATTCCCCAAGTAACTTCGGTGCCTTCATCAACTTCAGTAAAATTCCAATACACTTCGGCAATGGGTCCTTTACCAAAATCAATTTGTTGTGTAATTTCATTGTTCGGCATTGCGGAAATGGTTTTTAAATTGCCTTTTCCTTCTTTTCCTTCCCAGCTGTAAGTTGCGCCAACACCAGATGTGGTGTCTTTGTATGAAGTTACCATTGTTGGATCTTTTTCGAGCCATGGAATCCAATTTTCCCAAGTTTTAAAGTCATTAACATGCTCAAAAATTACTTCCGAAGGCGCTTTTATAATTCTGGAAGATTGTAGGTCATAATCACTTTTAAGAACAGCAACGTAAATGGCAATTCCAATTGCTGCGGCTAAAAGAAAAAAAACGAAGTATTTTAGATATTTCAAAAGAGAAAATTTAGAATTACTAATCACTAATTTAGGGATTTATTCTGTTTAAAACAGTAAATTTGTTAATAAATTTAAATTATCCATCAAATGAAAATTAATTATTTTATACCGATGCTATTTACGGCATCAATCTTGTTTTCTTGTGCAGATCAAAAAAAGGAAGAAAATCCAAAAACAGAAGTTGCAACCGAATTTAATTATGAAGTTGAACAATTTGCAGATGTAAAAATTCTGCGTTATCAAATTCCAGGTTTTGAAAACCTAACATTAAATCAAAAGAAATTGGTGTATTATTTATCACAAGCCGGTATGGAAGGACGTGATATTATTTACGACCAAAACTATCGCCATAATTTAACCATCAAACGAGCTTTAGAAAATATTTACCAAAATTATGCTGGCGACAAAACAACGGCAGACTGGAAAAATTTTGAAACTTATTTAAAAAGAATTTGGTTTTCTAATGGTATTCACCATCATTATTCAAATGATAAATTTAAACCTGAATTTTCAAATGCCTATTTTGATACTTTGTTAAAAGAAACCAATACCAATCTTACAGGTGAAGCCTACGAGGTGATTTTTAATGATAAAGATGCAAAAAAAGTAAATCTTGACGAAACCAAGGGTTTGCTATTGGGGTCTGCTACAAATTTTTATACACCAAATGTTACAGCAAAAGATGCAGAAACATTCTATGCTTTAAAAATTAATAAAAACGACAAAATGCCTATCGAGTTCGGTTTGAATTCGAAATTGGTTAAAAATGCCAATGGCTCTTTGGAAGAAAAAGTTTGGAAAGTTGGCGGCATGTATAGTGCATCCATTGAAAAAATGGTAATTTGGTTAGAAAAAGCAGTGGAAGTTGCAGAAAATGTGAAGCAAGCTGACGCGTTAAAATTACTGATTGACTATTACAAAACAGGCGATTTAAAAACTTGGGATGCCTACAATGTAGCCTGGGCAACAAGTACCGAAGGCGACATCGACTATATCAATGGATTTGTAGAGGTTTATAACGATCCAATTGCTCACAGGGGTTCGTTTGAGTCAATTGTTCAGATAAAAGATTTTGACATGTCTAAAAAAATGGCTGTTTTGGCAGAAAATGCCCAGTGGTTTGAAGACAATTCAACTTTGCAGGCTTCTCATAAAAAGAAAAATGTGGTAGGCGTTTCCTACAAAACAGTAAATGTGGCGTCAGAAGCAGGTGATTCTTCACCATCAACGCCAATTGGCATCAACTTGCCAAACAATAACTGGATTCGTGAACAACACGGTTCAAAATCTGTTTCTCTTGGAAATATTATTGAAGCTTACAATATGGCTGGAGGAACCGACAGATTAAAAGAATTTGCTTTTGATGAAGCTGAAGTTGAAACTGAAATAAAATATGGGCAGGAAGCTGATAAATTGCATACAGCTTTGCACGAAGTTATTGGGCACGCCAGCGGACAAATAAATGAAGGTATTGGACAACCAAAAGAAACCTTAAAAAATTATGCTTCAACTTTGGAAGAAGCACGTGCAGATTTGGTTGGATTGTACTATTTACCTGATGCAAAATTGGTTGAAATGAAAATTTCTCCCGATGCACAAGGAATAGGAAAAGCGGCTTATGACAGTTATATCAGAAATGGTATGATGACGCAATTGATTCGCTTAAACTTGGGCGATGACATTGAAGAATCACATATGAGAAACCGACAATTGGTGGCTGCCTGGGCTTTTGAAAAAGGCAAAAAAGACAATGTGATTGAAAAGGTGACCAAAGACAATAAAACGTATTTTGTAGTAAGAGATTACGCAAAATTAAGAGTGTTGTTTGGTGAATTGTTGAGCGAAATTCAACGCATAAAATCTGAAGGAGATTTTAAAGCAGGAAAAGCGCTGGTTGAAACTTACGGTGTTAAAGTTGATCAAGCCATCCATAAAGAAGTGTTGGATCGCAACAGTAAATTTAAATCGGCACCATACAGTGGTTTTGTGAATCCTGTATTGACAGCCGAATTAGATGCAGACGGAAATATTATTGATGTTAAAATAGTGCAACCTGCTAGTTTTGCTGAGCAAATGTTGGATTATGCAAAAAGGTACACCAATTTGCCAGATGTAAATTAATAATAAAAAGAAATTTTTTATAAAAGTCCGTTTCAATTTATTGAAGCGGATTTTTTTTAGTGTAAAGAAAAGGTGATTAAGGTAAAAATCATAATAATTAAAATAACCGAAATAAGCACAAGAAATGCGTTTTTATAATATTTTTTGTGAATTTTAATGTCCTTTTTGTAACTCCAAACCATCGCAATGATAAAAGCAACTACAAAAAATGCCGCAAAAATTAATTGTCCTTTACTAAACATTTTATAATGTGTATATTTAGCTTCAAAAATACGTAAATTTCGCTTTAAAAGTTCAACATAAAAAAATCAATAAAACGAGCATTACAGATTTTGATAAACAAAGGAATGATTATTGGCAAACCTGCTTGCCTGCCGATAGCAGGCTACCGCTAAAAAATAAAATTTAAACAGATGACACGAGCATTAATTATTGGAGCAACTTCGGGAATTGGTAAAGAACTCGCTAAATTACTGGTGGTGGATTATGATAAGGTTATCATCACAGGAAGAAGGGAAAATTTATTGCAAGAAATTAAAGCGACAAATCCAAACAAATTTGAAGTTAAAGTACAAGATGTAACCGATTTAGAAGCTTGTGAAACGCTATTTTCTGAGTTGAAAAATGAATTTGAAACCATCGATTTAATTGTTTACAGTTCTGGCGTTGGCGATCCAAATTATGACTTGGTCTGGGAAAAGGAATTACCAACTTTGCAAACCAACGTAATTGCTGCCGTTAAAATTTATGGACTCGCCTATAATTTTTTCAGAAAACAGGGTTACGGTCATTTGGTGGGTATTTCTTCCATAGCTTCCATTAGAGGAAACAGGCACGTACCGGCATATTTTGCCTCAAAAGCGTTTCAGGCAAATTATTTGGAATCACTTTGGATGAAAGGAAAAAGAAGCAAAGCCGAAATTTATGTGACCGATATTCAGCCGGGATTTGTGGATACTTCCATGGCAATTGGCAAAACATTTTGGATGGCTTCCGTAGAAAAAGCGACCAAACAAATATATTCAGCAATTAAATCGAAAAAGAAGAAATCGTATATTACAAAACGCTGGCGATTGGTAGCGATTCTGTTGAGAATACTACCGTCTTCCTTGTTATTTAAATTTACCTAAATTAATTTTCTGCTAAAATGATACATAAACTGAAAGCCGTACAGGAATTTCATGAATCCTTCGGATTGGGAATTCAGCATAAACCTATTGCGAAATTAGATGCCGATAAATTAAAATTGCGTTTCGATTTAATGGCTGAAGAAAATGAAGAATATTTTGAAGCTGCCAAAAAAAATGATTTGGTCGAAGTAGCTGACGCTTTGGGCGATATGCTTTATATTTTATGCGGCACTATTTTAGAGCACGGCATGCAATATAAAATAGAAGAAGTTTTTAATGAAATTCAGCGTAGCAATATGAGCAAATTGGGAGAAGATGGCAAGCCAATATATAGGGAAGATGGCAAAGTTTTGAAAGGACCTAACTATTTTAAACCGAATATCTTCGATATTTTAGAAAAATAAAATCTAAACTTAATTATATAAATATGAATACACATAAATTATTTTTACTGTTAATTGTAGCAGTTTCAATAAACTACACAACTAGTGCACAAGAAAAAATGAAAGAAAAAAACACGCCCGGATTAGAAATAAAAAACATGGATAAAGGCGTAAGTCCGTCTAGTGATTTTTTTAGATTCGTAAATGGAGCTTGGCTGGATAAGGCTGAAATCCCTGCCGACAGAACTTCTTGGGGTAGCTTCAACGAACTAAGAAAAAAAACCGATGCCGATGTGCTTGAAATCCTAAATGATGCAATAGCGCAAAAAAATGCCACTAAATTAAAAGATGCGCAAGGGAATTTAACTGTAATGTCTGATCAGGAAAAAGCAGTGAATTATTATGAATCCATTATGGACATCAAAAATAGAAACAGTCAAGGTATTAATCCAGTGCTTCCTCTTTTGGCTAAAATTGATGCCGTAAATAATTTAGAAGATTTGAATCTTCTTATGGTTGAAAGAGCACCTTATGGCGGGGTAGGATTTTATAATTTTTATATCTATAATGATTTAAAAAACAGCAATCGATATGTTGGGTATGTCTCGCCGGCAGGCTTAGGTTTGTCACGTGATTATTATGTGGATCAAGATGAAAACACCAAGCTAAAAAGAGAAAAATATATTGATCATATAGCCAAAATGCTTCAATTTTATGGTGATTCAAAAGAAATTGCAACTCAAAATGCACAACGTATTTTTAATTATGAATACAATTTGGCAGCGCCTAGAATGACCAAAGAAGAATCTAGGGATCGTAGAAAATCGTATAACCCAAAAAGTATCGACGAATTAACTGCACTTACTTCTTCAATCCACTGGAATAAATATTTTACAGGTATTGGCATCAATCAAATAGATACAGTGGTTGTTAGTCAGCCAAAATATATGGCAGCAATGGACGCTATCATTAAAGCGAGTGCTATTGACGATATTAAATTGTATTTGAAATGGACAGCAATAGATGGCGCGGCAACCCTGTTAAGCGACGATATTGAAGTTGCAAATTGGGAATTTTACAGCAAAGAATTAACAGGCGCCGTGCAACAACTTTCTCGCAATGAAAGAGCTTTAGCCTCTATAAATGGTGTGCTTGGCGAAGCATTGGGGAAATTGTATGTCGATAAAAAATTTCCGCCTGAAGCCAAAGCCAAAGCGATGAAAATGATTGAAAATGTGATGGCTGGCTATGAAATCAGAATTCAAAAATTACCATGGATGAGTGATGTCACCAAACAAAAAGCCATAGAAAAATTGCATAAACTAACCGTTAAAATTGCCTATCCCGATAAATGGAAGGACTATTCGGCACTTGTGGTTGTTGGCGTAAATGATGGAGGTTCTTATTTCCAAAACTCAATGAATGCCAGAAAATGGAATTTCGATAAAAATATCGCAAAATTTGGAAATCCTGTGGACAGAACTGAATGGGGTATGTCACCTCAAACAGTAAATGCTTATTTTAATGCTACCAACAATGAAATTGTTTTTCCTGCAGCTATTTTACAACCGCCTTTTTACAATTATTTAGCTGATGAGGCGGTTAATTATGGTGGAATAGGCGCGGTAATCGGTCATGAAATTTCACATAGTTTCGACGATTCTGGTTCCCGATTTGATGGTGATGGAAATTTAGTGGATTGGTGGACTGCTGAAGATTTGGAAAAATTCACAGTGCTTGGAACAAAGTTAGCCGACCAATACAGTGCTGTGGAAGCATTGCCAGAAGTATATTTAAACGGAAAATATAATTTAGGTGAAAACATTGGCGATTTGGGTGGTGTTAATGCTGCTTTAGAAGGCTTGGAATTGTTTTATAAAACAAACGGCAGACCTGAAAAAATTGATGGATTTACTGCAGAACAACGTTTTTTTATATCTTGGGCAACAGTTTGGCGCACTAAAATGCGTGAAGATGCTTTGCGCAATTTAATAAAAACCAATCCGCATGCACCTGGAATGTTTAGGGCTTATATGCCTTTAACAAATGTCGATGCTTTTTACGATGCATTTAATATTAAGCCAGAGGATAAAATGTATTTAGAACCAGATGATAGGGTTAAAATTTGGTAATAGTAAACAGTAAAAAAGGAGCTTTTAAAGCTCCTTTTTTATTAAATCAACGTTATGAAATCCACCCCTGTTTTCCTTTCTTGCTTTTGAAAAGCGTGTGATTAAAAATGCAGTGGTGATTAAATTTCTGAGTTCACACAAATCCACAGAAAGTTCAGAATGATCATATAAACGTTTATTGTCTTCAAACAACACATGAAGTTTTCTTTCTGCGCGCAACAAACGTTCGTTAGAACGAACAATGCCTACGTAATTGCTCATAATGGTTTTTACCTCATTTCTGTCGTGCGTAATTAAAATTTTCTCCATGTTTTTTACCACACCGCTGTCATTCCAATCCGGAATATTTTTTGGTGTTTTAATTTTGTCAAATCTCTGGGTTAAATTTTCGAAAGCCCTGTGGGCAAAAACAATGCCTTCCAACAAAGAATTTGAAGCCAGCCTGTTTGCGCCATGAAGTCCGGTTCGGGTAACTTCACCGGCACCATATAAATTTTTAATGGAGGTTTTTCCTTTTTTATTCACATTAACGCCTCCACAAATATAATGTGCTGCGGGTGATACCGGAATAAAATCCTTGCGAACATCAATGCCCAAAGTCAAGCATTTTTCGGTAATGTTTGGAAAGTGATTTTTAAAAGTTTCATATTCCAAATGCGTGCAATCTAAATAAACGTTGGGCATTCCGCTTATTTTAAGTTCGTGGTCAATGGCTCTTGCAACAATATCACGTGAAGCCAATTCTTCACGCACATCATACTTATGCATAAATCTGTTGCCGTAATAATCTCTTAAAATGGCACCTGCACCACGCACGGCTTCTGAAATTAAAAAAGCCGGGTATTCGCCCGGATTGTATAAAGCAGTTGGGTGAAATTGAATAAATTCAACTTCTGAAACTTCTGCCATCGCTCTATAAGCCATTGCAATTCCATCGCCAGTGGCAACTACGGGATTTGTGGTGGTAAAATAAACCTGCCCATTTCCGCCTGAAGCCAACATAGTAACTTTTGCCGCAAATGTTTTTACCACGTTTCTTTTCTCGTCCAGCACATAAGCGCCATAACAAGTAATTTTTTCTAAAACAGAGGTTTGCCTTTTTTTAACTTGGTGTTCCGTAATCAAATCAATGGCGAAATGGTGTGTTAAAAACTGAATATTTTCGGTTTTATCAACTTGCGCAATAAGAGCTCTCTCAATTTCGGCACCGGTAAGATCTTGATGGTGTAAAATCCGATCTTGTGAATGACCGCCTTCTCTTCCCAACGAAAAATCTCCTTTTGAAGTTTTGTCGAATATTGCGCCCCATTCCATCAATTCTCTGAGTCGGGCAGGAGCGTCTTCAACTACCATTTTAACCACATCTTCATCACACAATCCGTCACCTGCAACTAAAGTGTCTTCTATATGCTGTTCAAAGGAATCGACAGTTTCATTCCAAACAGTGGCAATTCCGCCTTGGGCATATTTGGTATTGCTTTCGCTCTTTTCGCTTTTTGTGATGATGGTAACGGAGGCTTCTTTAAAGTGATTTGCCGCTTTTAAAGCAAAACTCAAACCTGCGATTCCCGAACCTATGATTAGAAAATCGGAATTGTATGATTTTTTTTCGGCATTCATTTAATATATATGTTATTTAGAAAGTTCCAACATTCGTTCAATGGAGACCAATGCTTTCTTGCTCAATTCGATATCTACGGTAACCTCTGGCAATTCATATTTTAGGCACAGATATAATTTTTGCATCGTATTCATTTTCATGTACATACATTCACTGCAATTGCAATTGTCATCGTCAACAGGGGCAGGAATTAAAATTTTATCGGGCGATTCTTGTCGCATTTTGTGCAAAATACCCACCTCAGTTGCCACAATAAATTTTTTAGCCTTGCTTGTTTTTACGTAATTTAACAATCCGGAAGTTGAGCCAACATATTTGGCAACTTTCAACAAGTGTGCTTTAGATTCAGGGTGTGCAATAATTTCTGCATCCGGATTTTCAGCGTATAATTTCAAAATTTTATCTATTGAAAAGGCTTCATGAACCATACAGGCACCATCCCAAAGCAGCATATCCCGACCTGTTTTTTTAATCAGCCATGCGCCTAAATTTCTATCGGGCGCAAAAATAATGGGTTGGTCTTTTGGTATAGAATTGATTATTTTTTCTGCATTTGATGAGGTGCAAACAATATCGGTCATTGATTTTATTTCTGCAGAAGTATTTACATAAGAAACCACCAAATGATTTGGATGGAGTTTTTTGAAAGCTGCAAAATCGACTGGCGGACAAGAATCGGCCAACGAGCATCCTGCTTTTAAATCGGGCAGTAAAACTTTTTTAAACGGGTTTAATATTTTGGCGGTTTCAGCCATAAAATGTACACCGGCAAAAACAATAATGTCAGCACTGGTTTTAGCGGCTTGTTGTGCCAAAGCCAAACTGTCACCTACAAAATCGGCAATATCTTGTATGCCATCTTCTTGGTAATAATGCGCCAAAATAACCGCATTTTTTTCTTTCCTTAGTAGGTTTATTTCCTTTATGTAATCAATATTTGGAGTTTTAATATCTAAAAATCCTTTTTCCTGAATCTCGCTCTTCGCTTGTTCTAATGCAGTCATGATTTATTTTTTTTGATGGATTAAGACCAAAGAATATACCAAACAATCGGATAACACACCCGATTGTTTTATAATTTTCATGTGATAAAAGTATGCTTTTTGGCAAAATTAACCTAATTGCATTTATTTTACTCTATAAGTCCAGCCAAATTTGTCTTCTGTTTTTTTGCGTTGGATATCTGTAATTCCTTTTTTTATGATTGTTGCAAAGCTATTTTCAACTTTTGGCAATTCGAAATTTTCTCCTTTGTTTGAAAAAGCACCGATAACGCTAACCACAGCAGCTGTTCCTGCACCAAACATTTCCAACAATTCGCCTTTACGGGCTGCTTCTACAATTTCAGTAACTTTTACTGGTCTAACCTCAACTTTAATTCCTTTGTCTTCACAAAATTGAATAATACTTTTTCGCGTTACACCATCTAAAATTCTTTCACTCACGGGTGCGGTCAACAAAGTGTCATTTACCCTAAAAAACACATTCATTACTCCGGCTTCTTCCAAGAATTCATGGGTGCATGAATCTGTCCAAACAACCTGTTGGAAACCTTGCTGATTTGCCAATTTGGTTGGGTAAAAGGATCCCGCATAGTTTCCTGCAGCTTTTGCTGCACCAACGCCGCCATTTGCAGATCTACTGTATTTATCAGCAAAAACCACTTTTACTTCTCCTGTATAATAAGATTGAACAGGAGAACAAATAATCATAAATTTATATTTGTTTGAAGTCGATGCCGATACACAAAGTTCAGTGGCAATGATGAATGGCCTAATATAAAGCGCATTATCTTGTCCCTTTTTTACCCAATCTTTATCTAATTTTAACAATTCATTTAAACCTTCAAAAAATAAATCTTTTGGGAAAGCAGGCATATCCAATCGTTCAGCCGATTTGTTGATTCTTTCCTGATTTTGATCGGGTCTAAATAACCAAATAGCATCATTGTCATCTTTATATGCTTTCATACCTTCAAAAATGGCTTGTCCATAATGAAAAACTTTTGCAGAAGGATCCAAGATTAAAGGGTGGTAAGGCACAATTTGAGGTGTTTGCCAAGCGCCATTTTCATAATCACATTCAAACATGTGATCGGTAAAAATTTTTCCAAAGGTTAAATTATTAAAATCAACTTCTGAAATTTTTGATTTTGTCGTTTTTTCAATATGTAAAGCCATAGTTAATCTGTATTGTTTACGCAAATTTACTCAATTTTTTTAATTCACAGTTTTAATTTTCTTCGAGCTTAATGTCTTATTTTTAATATATTTGTGAAAATTGTTAAATTTAAATAAATTGAAATGAGAAAAAATGTATTATTGTTATTTCTGACAGTTTTTATGTTCTATTCCTGTAAAAATGAGGGTGCAAAACCTGAGGGAAAAGAAATTGAGAAACAGGAGGTTACCTACCTTTCTTTCGGTGAAAATATCAATGCGGAAAACAGTATTTCAACTGCTGAAATGATTGAAAAATATAAGAATTTAAAAGAGGGAGACACCTTAGATATTAAATTTAGTGCACCAATAAAAGAAGTTTGTAAAACGAAAGGTTGTTGGATGAAATTGGATTTGGGAAACGAGCAGGAGTCATTTGTAAATTTTAAAGATTACGGATTTTTTATGCCGATGAATGCCGATGGAAGGGAAGTTATTGTAAACGGAAAAGCATTTGTAAAAGTGATAACTGTTGACGAGTTGCAGCATTTTTCTAAAGATGCAGGAAATTCGGAAGACGAAATCGCAAGAATTACAGAACCAAAATATACCTTGGCTTTTGAGGCAGACGGCGTTTTAATGAAAGATTAATGAAAAATATACTCTTAATAATTTCACTTTGTTTTATTGCTTTTTCTTGCGAGACTTCCAAAAAAGAAGAAATAGTAAAAAATGAGGCATTGGTGATGTACGTACCTTCTGAAATGGCTTTGCTTATGAATGAAATGTACGTTTTTAATGAAAAAACGAAAGAAAAAATTATTAAAAATGAGGACTTGGGCGAATTTTCAGCAAATTTTTTAAATATCCACTCAGCAATTCTAACTAATCCAACAGATAGAAATGGTGAGTTTGAAGGATTCTCACAAGCATTTCTATTAAACCAACAAGCGGTTTTTTCTGAAAAAATCACCGATAAAAAGGAACAGTTTAATGTGATGATAAATTCGTGTGTTGCCTGTCATAAAACTACTTGTGTTGGCCCAATTCCTAAAATTAAAAAGTTGTTAATTCCCTAAATTTGGAAAGAAAAATAATGATTACGGCCGATGGTTCCACCACCATTCATCTTGCGGAATGGGACGAACAATACCATTCCAAACACGGTGCAATCCAAGAGGCGAGGCATGTGTTTATTAAAAATGGACTGTCTCTTTTTTCAAATCAGAAAATTGGTATTTTGGAAATAGGTTTTGGAACTGGTCTCAACTGTTTTATCACTTTTTTGGAGGCGCAAAAAATGAATTTAGCGATTGATTATGTTGGCGTGGAAGCATATCCCTTAGCAGCGAATGAGGTTGAAAAAATGAATTACGTAGCGCAACTGGAAGCTGCTGAGTTTTCTGCTGTTTTTAACAAATTGCACCAGCAGGATTGGGAAATAAAAGGAGAAATTTCACCGGAATTTTCTCTCACAAAACGCAAACAGTTTTTTAATGAAATAAACGACGAAAACAAGTTTGACCTCATTTATTTTGATGCTTTTGGTGCTAGGGTTCAACCCGAATTGTGGACAGAAGAAATCTTCGAAAAAATGCATAAATCTTTAAAAGAAAATGGTGTTTTGGTCACTTACAGCGCAAAAGGAAGCGTAAGAAGAGCCATGTTGGCAGTCGGATTTTTAGTTGAAAAACTGCCTGGCCCACCGGGAAAAAGAGAAATGTTGCGGGGAACAAAAGCCCCCTAACCCCCGAAGGTGGAACAAAGCGTAAAAAATGTCAAGTATATATTTTTAGTGATAAGGCGGTTCGGCACGTTGGGCTTTAATAAAGTTAAAATTCAAAATATTCCCCTCTCGAGAAGCCTGTCCCACTTTTCCTGCGGGAGGGTTAGGGATGTGTAAAAAATATATGAGAAGGAATTTGAAAATAAGAAAAATGGTCAACACTAATCAGGGAAGTGCAATGTTGAAATACAAGAGTTTTTATTATCTTCTCTCTTTGCTTTAATCTAAATATTTAAACTATGGAACACAGATTTAAAAAAAGAAAAAAACCGAATTACAAAAGAGGTATCGTTTTGGTAATTTTATTGCTGGTGATTATCTACTTATGGATGAATTTGGAAAGTCTTGTGAATGCTTTTTTTGGTGTTAAACCTTAAATTGAAATTAATTTATAAGATTTTATTTTTTAAAATTTCGACCTTTCCAATTATAGGTTTTAAAGGTGGATAAACATCCAATAAAAACAATAAAAAAAGGATACAATAAACTTACAGGTAAATAATATTTTAAAGATTTTGTATTTTTTAAAAATAGGGCTGTTTGGGCTATCAACACAAAATCAGCAATGACTTTTAAAGCGAAAATTAGCATAAAAGACATCCAAAATTCAGGGAAAAAAAATGCGAAAATTCCTAAAACCAGCACCGTCAGATTTTCCAAAAACACCACAATTCCAACAAATTTCGAAAAAAAGCTTTTGTAGGAAGCCGATTTGGATGCCCACCGTATTTGCTGATTGATAAACAGTTTCCATGTATTTTCCGATTTCGATTCAACAATTGCTGCTTCCGATTTTAAAAATTTCACCTTATTTTGGTAGGATTTGAACATCTTTTCCATCAAAAAAACATCATCACCGCTGGCGATATTGGTATTGCCATCAAAGCCCTTAAGTTTTAAAAAAGCAGCTTTATTGTAACACAAATTGGCGCCATTGCACATAATTGGGCTGCCAATCCCGAATCCGCCAAGGGTACTTCCCATCAAACTTGTGAAATTTAGTTGTTGAAAATGATGTAAGAATGATTTTTGAGCACTAAATTTTACCAGAGCACCCATAAAAACGAGTTGTTCATCTTCAATAAATTGATTAAATAATTGCAACCAACTTGCAGGAATCGCACAATCAGCATCGGTGGTGGCAATCCATTCAAAATTTGACAAATTTATGGCGGTATTTATGGCATCTTTTTTAGGCGAATTGGTTTTTCTTCTACTTTGTATCACACGTAAATTTAAGTGTTGATGTTGTTTTGTAAATGCTTCCAAAATCGGTTTAAAATTGTCCTGAGAATCATCGTTTACCAATAGAATTTCAAATAATTCAGAAGGATAATTAAGTGCCGAAAGCGATTGTAATAAATTAGGCAGATTGTGCGCCTCGTTCCTGAAGGCAATTATAATTGAAAATCTGTTTTTAGGAGTTTTATTGTTGTTTTTCAGCAAGTCAATTTTTTCAAAACCAATGATAAATACAATAATTAATGCTAAATAAATGATTGAAATTAGGATTGATAGGTAAATCATTTTTCAGAAACCATTTTAAAGTTCAATACAAATATACTGCCTAAAAGTGCAGGAAGCGCGAAATTTAATAGCCACATAAAGGTAGTTATGGTTACAATTGTTAATGGATTTACGTGGATAAAACTAAAAATAAATACCGCAACAGAGCCTTTAATCACCCAGTCAAAAATGGCCAAACTCGGAATAATAGAAGCGATAAAATACGTGCAGAAAATCAGGTTTATGAGTGTGAAATAATCAGCATCCACTTGAAAAAGCATTAGAAATAAATAAAACTGGTGTGAAAAAACCAGATAGCGCAACAAAGAATAAGCTAGTGTTTTCGCCTTAATTTTAAGCGATAATTCTTTTGAATAATTGAGAATTTTAAGGATTAATGCTTTCAATATTTTTGTGATTCCAAATTTTTTTCCAATTAAATAAAGTAATAGCAAACCACTAAAAAGCAGAAAGAATTTGGCTGTGTTAAATGAAAATATTTCAACTATAAAATAAAAATTAAAAAAAAAGATTCCGAACATTCCGAAAAATACCGTAACGGCCAACTGACTTAAATTTCCAATCAGGTTTAAAACCATGATTTTTTTTCTTAATTTCTTTTCAAAATATAAAGCCTTTGCACCGTATTCTCCAATTCTGTTGGGTGTAATTAATGAGGCGGTTAACGAAGCGAAACACTGTTCATAAGCTTCAAAAAATATGATTTTTTTTTCATTGGAAACCAGTGTTTTCCATTTAACTATTTCCAAAAGCCAATTTACATCGGTAAATAAAAGCAACCACAAAAGCAGCCAACCGTTTTTAGAAAAAAGGAAAAAAAATTGTTGTTTCAGTTGTGTTAACGACAAAAGTTGGTTGGTGGCCAATTGCTGAAATATAAAATAAAACGCGCCAATTACAATCGCTAATTTTAGC
Organism: Lutibacter sp.; assembly: GCA_027449025.1. Classification (GTDB taxonomy): domain Bacteria; phylum Bacteroidota; class Bacteroidia; order Flavobacteriales; family Flavobacteriaceae; genus Lutibacter. The sequence goes on from DAIDMK010000038.1 coordinate 25,313, forward strand.
AGTAAAAAAATGAGGCGTTTGTATTTGTGCAAGATATTGTACATTTGATTTTACAAATAAACAACTAATTGAGCACAGAAAAAATCATATTGGGAATTGATCCAGGAACAACAATCATGGGTTTTGGGTTGATAAAAATTATTAATAAAAAAATGGAATTAATTCGAATGGACGAATTAATACTTAAAAAATATGATGACCATTATGTAAAATTAAAACTAATCTTTGAACGCACCATACATATTATTGAAGAATATCATCCAGATGAAATTGCCATTGAAGCACCTTTCTACGGAAAAAATGTTCAGTCTATGTTGAAATTGGGACGCGCACAAGGCGTTGCGATGGCGGCGGGTTTGACAAGAGAAATACCGATAACCGAATATTCGCCTAAAAAAATTAAAATGGCCATTACCGGCAATGGAAATGCGAGCAAAGAACAGGTGGCGAAAATGTTACAAAGTTTGTTTAAAATAAAGGAATTGCCCACTAATCTTGATTCCACAGACGGATTAGCCGCGGCGGTTTGTCATTTTTACAATGCCGGAAATATCACTTCAGAAAAAAATTATACTGGCTGGGATGCTTTCGTAAAGCAAAACGGAAATCGAATTAAATAGCTTTTAAATAATCACATCACATTCGTAAGTTTCACATTTTTTATCAATTACCAATTTTCTATGCTCATGGAAAAGTTGGTGCTCTTTAGATGATTCCAATTTATCTTTGTCCTTTTTAGAATTCCAATATTCAACTAAAAAATATTTATTTTCTTCATTTTTGTCCTTAAGAATATGAAAATGATCTAAGCCCGCTGGTTTTGCTTCTGTCAATTCCTCGAATTTTTGAAGTTCAACAAATGTAATTCCTTCTCCGTCTTTTACTTTAAATGAAACAATATATGCATACATAACACTTCGGTTTTTCTCAAATTTACAACTCCTTATTCAGAAAAATGGTAACAAAAATCACTTTTTTTCGTTTTTATAAAATCCGTACATTTATAAAATAATTAAACATTGTTTTGGCAGGAATTTATTTACACATACCGTTTTGTAAGCAAGCTTGTTATTATTGCGATTTTCATTTTTCGACTTCATTAAAAAGAAAAGAAGATATGCTGATTGCAATACTTCGAGAATTGGTGTTGAGAAAAGACGAACTTAATAAGGAGCAAATTGAAACTATATATTTTGGCGGTGGAACGCCGTCTCTATTGACCGTTGATGAATTGCAATTGCTGATTGACACCATTTATGAAAATTATGAAGTGGTTGAAGATGCTGAAATTACCTTGGAAGCAAATCCAGACGACTTATCATCCAAAAAAATTAAGGAACTCGCACAGCTTCCAATAAACCGATTAAGCATTGGAATTCAATCGTTTTTTGATGATGATTTAAAATTTATGAATCGTGCACATACCGCTGAAGAATCTAAAAAATGCTTAATGGAAGCCACCAAGTATTTCGATAATATAACCATTGATTTAATTTACGGAGTGCCCAATATGAGCAATGAAAAATGGCTGTCGAATTTAAAACAGGCATTCGATTTTAATATTCCCCATATTTCCAGTTATGCGCTAACTGTGGAAGAAAAAACAGTACTGCATAAACTGATCGAAACAGGAAAAGTACCACCCGTTGATGAAAATTTGGCCTTGAAACATTATAATATCTTGGTTGCAGAAACCGAAAAACGAGGCCTAATGAACTACGAAATTTCTAATTTTGGGAATCCGGCCTATTTTTCCAAACACAACACTTCTTATTGGTTCGGAGAGAAATATTTGGGAATTGGACCTTCGGCACACTCTTTTACCGGTTTCGAAAGAAGCTGGAATGTTTCAAACAACACAAAATACATCAAAGCTTTACTTGCCAATGAATTGCCTTTAGAAAAAGAGCAGCTTACAGAAATAAACAGGTTTAATGAATATATTATGACTGGTTTACGCACAATTTGGGGCGTTTCTTTTCAAAGGATTGAAAAAGAATTTGGCGCAATGTATTTACAAGAATTGAAAAAAAGCGCAGAACGTCATATTAAATCAGGATTGCTAGAAATTGAGCAGCGTTCCTTCTCGGGCGATGTTTTGGTCACTACTAAAAAAGGTAAGTTTTTAGCAGATGGAATTGCTTCGGACTTATTTAAAATAACTTCCTGATTTATATGTAATTATAGTTACATATCGCTATTTTTTATCGCAATAAATTTGCCGAAAATTAAATAGTAAATTATGGAAATACAAATAAAATTTGATGAAAATGGCAGAATAGTTCCATTTATGAATGGCACAGAAATCACCATGAATGAATCTCCTTTTTTGATATTTTTGGCAACTGCAGGAATGTGCTCGGCAGTGTTTGTAAGGTCGTTTATGCAGCAAAGAGGATTGCCTTTTCAGCAAGTGGGAATCACGCAAAAAATGAATTACAACAGAATGACCAATATGGTAAGTGATATTGATATGGTTGTTGATTTACCAGTGGATTTTCCTGAAAAATACGTGAGTGCCATTAAAAATGTAATAGCACAATGTCCTGTTAAACGTCATTTGGCTGAACCTCCAACATTTAATGTGATTGCCAATTTAAATCCGATATTGGAAAAATAGTTTAAATAAACTTAATAAAAAAGCAGCTGTTAAAAGCTGCTTTTTTTATGCGCAAACCATAAAATATTTTGGTAATTTTAGGGTTTTATAAACTATTGATGTTTAAATATTTAAATAATTGGGGATGAATATTGAAGAATTTAGAGACTATTGTTTGTCTAAAAACCATGTTACAGAAAGTTTTCCTTTTGATGACAAGACCTTGGTTTTTAAAGTAGCAGGCAAAATGTTTGCTTTGGCGGGTTTGGAACATCATCCTACAAAGGCAAGTTTAAAATGCGAGCCCGAAAAAGCGTTGGAGCTGCGGGAAGAATACGATGAAATTACGCCCGGATATCATATGAACAAAGCGCATTGGAATACCGTAATTATTGATGGTAATTTGTCGCATAAATTAGTCCGGGAATTAATAGAGGACTCTTATAATTTGGTGGTAAAAGGGCTGTCAAAAAAGCAGCAAAAAGAATTTGGGTTTGAAAGTTGAAAGGTATTTAGGGCGCTTTTAGGCTCTATTCTTTCTCCCATTGCTGGCGCGAGCGTCACGCTCGTGCTTTTGCTAACTGTTAAAGTGGAATTTACGTAGTCACGAACTGGAAGCTCGCGCTAGCTGGAGTGAGGTTTAACTGTTTAATCGTTGAATTGTTTATTTGTAGATATTTATTTTTAACTTTTAATGCCAACGCACCATCTGTTATCCGTGCGCCATCTCGCCCATAGCTACCGCTATGTCGCATTAAAAATGTAAACCAGCTGTTTTCTTAACACGCCCTCGCGCCAGCTGGCCCAATCGCTAAAAACAGCCACCGGCTGTTTTCTTAACGCTCCCTCGCGCCAGCTGGCCCAATCGCTAGAAGCCGTCTCACAACTAGAGACGGTTTTTTTTGTACATTTATTTGGAAGTTTTATTAGTTTTTTGTATCTTTAGT
>DAIDMK010000039.1 GCA_027449025.1 Lutibacter sp.
CTGAAGGAATGGTATTTTCAGTAATCGTATTTAAAAGGACAGGTTTTTTGCCTTCTGCTTCTGCTAAAATAGACAGTATTTCATTAATGTCTTCTAAATTGCTTGTTTCATTAACTGAAATACCCACTAAATTTTTTGACGGATAATAAAAATTTATTTCATTTTTTTCTGAAATTTCTTTCACTTTAGTCGCATTTGAAACTTCAACTAGCAAGGTGTCAAAATAGGTACTATTTAATTGTTTTAAACCGAGATCTTTTAAACCTTTATTTAAGGTTGAAGTCAGGTTTAAAATGCTGTTTGCAATATCTTTTATGCCTTTTGATCCGTGATAAACACCATACATACCTGCCATAACAGCCAATAAAACCTGTGCAGTACAAATGTTTGACGTTGCTTTTTCGCGTTTTATGTGTTGTTCTCTAGTTTGTAAAGCCATACGCAAGGCACGGTTTCCATTTTTATCAACAGAAACGCCAATTATTCGTCCTGGCAAATTGCGTTTATATTCTTCTTTTGTTGCAAAATAACCAGCATGCGGACCGCCATAGCCCATTGGAATTCCAAATCTTTGTGTGGTTCCAACAACCACATCAGCACCCCATTCTCCTGGAGGCGTTAATAGCGCTAAACTCAATAAATCTGCCGCTACTGCAATTTTGACATCAACAGCTTTTGCTTTTTCAATAAATGCTGTATAATCATAAATTTGACCTCTTTTTCCCGGATATTGAATTAGCGCTCCAAATATTTCATTGGTAAATTCGAATTTTTCGTGATCTCCAAATACAAGTTCTATACCCAAAGGAATAGAACGTGTTTTTAAAACATCCATAGTTTGTGGCAAAACTTCATTAGAAACAAAAAACTTCAAGGCGTTTGCACCTATTTTTTTGCGGGATCTTGAATTGAACAGCATTAACATAGCTTCCGCTGCTGCGGTTCCTTCATCTAATAAAGAAGCATTCGCTATATTTAAACCAGTTAAATCGCTTACCATTGTTTGGTAAATAAGCAATGCTTCGAGTCTTCCCTGTGAAATTTCAGCTTGATAAGGTGTGTAAGAAGTGTACCAGCCTGGGTTCTCTAAAATATTTCTTTGAATAACTCCCGGAAGGATGGTTGGATGATATCCCAAACCAATATAATTTTTAAATAATTTGTTTTTGCCGGCAAGTTTTTGAATGTGCGTTAAATACTCAAACTCACTCATTGCTTTTGGCAAATTCAAATCATTAGCCAATCGAATATCTGTCGGAATTGTTTTGTCAATTAATTCATCTAACGACTTAACCCCAATGGCGTTAACCATTTCTTTCACCTCATTTTCTCGAGGTCCAATATGTCTTAAAACAAAGGAATCTGTTCTCATTTATGTTTTGGTGTTTTTTATTTTATTGTTTCCAAATTTAATGAAAATTACCAAATGAGAATGCCTCTCATCTTACTTAATTATAATATTTTGTTAACCATAAAATCATCGGTTATGACAATTACGTACTTTTGTTGCATGCGTTTGTTTAAAAAAATACTAGATTTTTATATTTTTAGCAATATTCATGTTGCTTTAGCCGGATTTTCAATGACGAAAATAACGCTGATAAACTTTGGAATAGCTGACAATATAACGCCGTTATTTGTGGCTTTTTCAATTTTAATATCCTATAATTTTATTCGATTTTATGATATAAAAAAAAATAGATTAAATTGGTTTAAGGACTGGTTTTTTATGAATTTAAAGGCAATATTGCTGATAATGATTTTGTCTGTTTTGGGCTTGATAACTATTTTATTCTTTGATGATTTTAATCAAAAATCACTGTTAGTCCTGTTTCCCTTTGCTTTTATGACGTTTTTTTATGCAATTCCACTAATTAAAATAGGAAAATTGGAGGTTTCATTTAGAAATTTTCCGATGATAAAAATTTTCAGTATCGCCATCGCATGGGCGGGTGTTTCGGTGTTTTTTCCTTTGTATGAATCGAATTACCAATTTACCTCGGCAGTTTATTTAGAGTTTTTTCAGCGGATTTTTATTTTGTTGGTAATTACAATTCCTTTTGACATTCGAGATGTTGCCATAGATTCAAATTCGCTAAAAACCTTGCCTCAAATTTTGGGAATAAGTTCCTCAAAAATTTTGGGAATTTTGTTGTTATTTGGCTTTGTGTTAATGGAAACCTTCAAAGAAAATTTCACATATTTAGGCTTTCTGATTGTGCTGACAATTTCAATTATTTCAGGACTTTTTTTATGGTTTTCATCGCCAAAGAGATCAAGGTATTATACCAGTTTTTGGGTAGAATCCATTCCCATAGTTTGGTTGGGTTTGCTTATTTTTATCAAATTATAAATGTTTAATGCAATAAAATAATGAATAAAAATCAAAAATATTTTGAGGTAAATAAGGATACCTGGAACAAAAAAGTAGGTATCCATATAAAATCAGAGTTTTATGATGTTGAAGGCTTCAAAAGAGGAAAATCATCTCTAAATAGGTTTGAATTGGAAGAATTGGGCGCGGTAAAAGGCAAATCATTGTTGCATTTACAATGCCATTTTGGTCAGGATACGTTGAGTTGGAGCAGGCTAGGAGCCAAGTGTACAGGAATAGATATCTCTAATGAAGGAATATATAATGCAAAATTACTGAATTCGGCATTGGGTTTGGATGCCACATTTATTGAAAGTAATTTGTATGCGGTGCCTAAAAATGTGAAAGGTAAGTTTGATATTGTATTTGCTTCATACGGAGTTATTGGCTGGCTGCCTGATTTAAAAACTTGGGGAGAAATTATTTCACAGAAACTTAAAAAAGGGGGCGTATTTTATTTGATTGAATTTCATCCAATTGTTTGGATGTTTGATTATTTGCAAACACCGGCAAAACTAGTTTATCCTTATCAAAATAGCGAAGTGATTTATGAGGAATACAAAGGAACTTATACCGATAATGATGCAGACATCATCAGCAAAGAATATGGATGGAATCACGGTTTGGGGGAAGTTGTTTCGGCATTGACAACTGCCGGACTTCATATTGAGTTTTTACACGAGTTTGAAAAATCTCCTTATAATATTTTTCCGGGAATGGAGGAAACTTTAGATGGTATGTTTGTGCAAAAAGGTAGTGAAAAATTATTTCCGTTGATTTATTCCATCAAAGCAACTAAAAAATAAAAGGCCTCCGATTAGGAAGCCTTTTTAGGAAATTATTTCTTGCGTTTTTCGCTTAAAATTTAGCGAATTTTACAATTAACTTATTTTAAAAGTTTTTCAATTTTTTCTCTTTCTTCTTCAGCCAAAGCACCATCAACCAAAATTCTACCGCTATACTCATCGGTAATGATTTTTTTGCGACTTGAAATTTCAACTTGTCTTTGTGGTGGAATGGTGAAAAATGATCCGCCAGATGCTCCTCTTTCAATAGAAACAACCGCCAAGCCATTTTTTACGTTTGTTCTAATTCTATTGTAAGCAGTTAACAAATTGTCATCAATTAATTCAGCATATTCTTTAGATTTTGATACCAAAACGTTTTCTTCTTTTTGAGTATCACTCATAATATCGTTCAACTCAGCTGCCTTATGTTTAAGCAATTCTTCTTTTCTGGCAAGATTTGCTTTTGTGCCTTCAATCACTTCGTTTTTTTGCTCAATTTTGGCTCTGTGTTCTTTAATTCTTTTTTCAGCCAATTCAATTTCAAGCTCTTGAAATTCAGTTTCTTTGCTTATTGAATTGAATTCTCTGTTGTTGCGAACTTTCTTCTGTTGTTCTGTGTATTTTTTAACCAAATTGTTTGCGTCATCAATTGCCAACTTTTTGTCAGAGATTTCTTTTTTTAAGACGGCTACTTCTTCGTCTAAATTAACAAGCCTTTTGTTTAAACCAATAACTTCATCTTGTAAATCTTCAACTTCTAAAGGTAATTCACCTCTTACACTTTTAATTTCATCAATTCTTGAATCAATTAATTGCAAATCATAAAGAGCCCTTAACTTTTCTTCAACAGTAACTTCTTTGCTTTTAGCCATATTATAAGTAATAAATTGGATTTGTGTTTTTTTGCGATAAAATGATTGCAAAATTAAGAAATTTTTTTGTAAGTATATCAACTAAAAGATTTTTTGTGAATTGTTCACTTTCATAGTGGCCAATATCAGCAATCACCAGTTTGCTTTCTGCTTTGTAGAACTCGTGGTATTTGATGTCGGCGGTCACATAAATATCTGCATTTGCTTCTATTGCTTTTTCTATAGCAAAACTTCCAGAGCCGCCTAAAACAGCGACTTTTTTGATGGGTTTTCCCAACAATTTTGAATGGCGAATGCCTTTTGAATTCATGGTGCTTTTTAGGAAATTTAAAAAATCAACTTCGCTTAATTCTTGCGCCAATTCACCAATCATACCTAAGCCAATTTCCTGATTTGTATTCTCAAGGGAAACAATTTCGTAAGCAACTTCTTCATAAGGGTGCGACTCAAACAGCGCAGAAAGGATGTTTCTTTCCTTGTGTTTTTCAAAAATTACACTGATATAGGTTTCATTTTCCTGATGTAATTCACCTTTTTTACCATAAACAGGATTTGAATTTTCGGTTCCCTTAAAAGTACCATAGCCCTCTGCATTAAAGCTGCAATTGTTATAATTGCCTACATTTCCGGCACCTGCCTTAAATAGTGATTGTCTTACTTTTTCAGCAGCGCCAATTGGTGCATAAGTGGTAAGTTTTTTTAAGGTACTTTTTTGCGGAATCAATATTTTTTTGTTTCTCAAGCCTAAAATTTCGCATATTTTCGAATTTACGCCTTGAAAAGAGTTATCTAATGCCGTATGCATGGCGTAAATGGCAATGTTGTTTTTGATGGCTTTAATAATTACACGCTCAACATAATTTTTGCCATTTAATTTTTTTAAACCAGAAAAAATAATAGGATGAAAACTCACAATTAAATTGCATTTTTTTTCGATAGCTTCATCAACAATATTTTCTAAAGTGTCTAGGGTAACCAAAACACCAGAAACTTCAGTTTTAAAATCTCCAACTAAAAGACCAACATTATCAAATCCTTCAGCATAATTTAAAGGAGCAATTTCTTCAATACAAGTGGTAATATCTTTAATCGTCATAGTTTAAGAGTTGTGGTTAAAAACAAAGATAATTGTTAGAAAATAAAGTTAAAGATTTTTGGCAGAAATATTATAATTTGTTTTGTATTTTCGCTTACTGTGAAAATTTTAAGAAAAATAGCAATTCCGTTTTCAATATTATATGAATTAATTACAAGTTTTCGTAATTATTTGTACGATGTTGGCATGTTGAAATCTACACATTTTAAAACACCAACAATTGTGGTTGGAAATTTAAGCGTTGGTGGAACCGGAAAAACACCTCAAATAGAATATTTAATTGATTTGTTGAAAAATGACTACCAAATTGCAGTTTTAAGCAGGGGTTATAAAAGAAAAAGCGAGGGATTTATAATTGCTGATTCAACTATTTCTGCTGAAATTATTGGCGATGAACCGTATCAAATTTATTTAAAATATCCTGAAGTTATTGTTTGCGTTGATGCAAACAGAACTAACGGAATCACAAAATTGGAGCAATTGGATAATCCGCCAGAAGTTATTTTGCTAGATGATGCTTTTCAACATAGAAAAGTACAGGGTGGATTTAATATTGTATTGACAACTTACGCTGATTTATATGTGGATGATATGATGCTGCCAACTGGTAATCTGCGAGAGAAAGCCTCGGGTGCAAGTAGGGCGCAAGTGATTATTGTAACCAAATGTCCTGATGGTATACCAGAAAAGGAACAGGCTGCTATTATTAAAAAATTACAGCCCAAAGCACATCAGCAAGTATTTTTTACTACCATTTCTTATGCTACACAATTAAAAGGTGAATCAACCTTGGATTTAAGCAATTTAGCTGATTTTGAAATTTTGTTGGTTACGGGAATTGCAAATCCGAACCAGTTGACAGCATATTTTAAAAGAAAAAAGCTTAATTTTAAACATTTGAAATATCCAGATCATCATCATTTCACTATAAATGACATTGGGGAAATAAATTCGGCGTATAATTCGTTATTAGCCACAGATAAAATAATATTAACAACAGAGAAGGATTATGTTCGTGTTTTTGGGAAACTAAAAAACTTGCATTTCATCTCAATAAAAACAACGTTTATTGCTCATAAAAATGAGTTTGACAATCTTATAAAAAATTATGTGGAACAAAGTTCAGGAAACAGTTAAATTCCTTCAAAATAAAGGAATTTCAAAAGCAGATTACGGTATTATTTTAGGAACAGGTTTGGGAAATTTGGTGGAGAAAATTGACATAGAATTATCAATTCCCTATAATGAAATTCCCAATTTTCCAGTTTCAACGGTTGAAGGTCATTCTGGAGTGTTGATTTTTGGCACAATCGGCGCCAAAAAAGTGATAGCGATGCGTGGTCGTTTTCATTATTATGAAGGTTGGACTATGGAGCAAACCGTTTTTCCAGTGCGTGTGATGAAATTTTTGGGCGTTGAAAATTTAATTGTTTCAAATGCTTCTGGTGGTGTGAATTCTGCTTTTAAAGTTGGAGATATTATGATTATCACCGATCATATTAATTTTATGTCAGCACATCCTTTGCACGGTAAAAATGACGAACGTTTTGGACCAAGATTTGTGGATATGCACGAGCCTTACAGCAAAATAATGATTGCTAAAATGGAACAAATTGCACTTAGTTTAAACATTCAGGTTCATAAAGGAATTTATTTGGCGCTGCAAGGACCTACGTTTGAAACTCCTGCAGAATATAAAATGGTGAAAATTTTGGGAGCAGATGCTGTTGGGATGTCTACAGTACCAGAAGTTATCGCTGCAAAACATTTAGGGATGACCTGTTTTGGAATTTCGGTAATTACCGATTTGGGCATTGAAGGTAAAGTTGAAGCAGTTTCACACGAAGAAGTGCAAAAAGTGGCGAAAATTGCTGAAAAATCAGTAGGTAAATTGGTGGAGGAATTTATAAAGTATTAGTAGGGACAAGTCGCGACTTGTCCGTTTGTAGAGACAGGTCGCAACTTGTCCCTAGGGATAGGAACCCTTATTTCTCGTAGTATAAATTTCTCACTATACCATCCGCAAGTCCAATTTTCGGAACAAATATTTTATTTGCGCCGCTCCATTCCATAATGGATAAATAAATTTTGGTTGCCGGTATAATTACGTCAGCCCTGTCTGGATTTAAGTCGAGTTGCATGATGCGTTCTTCATAACTTAAATTGCTCAATAATTCCAGTTGTGTTTTTATATAGCTCAAATACAATGGTTTACCAATGGCTCTACCAGATATTTTGAAGATTTTATTGATATTTCCTCCCGATCCAATTACGGAAATTCTCTTTAAATCTTTTGTATTGTCTTTCACCCAGAGCTCAATGTTTTTCCAAATATTTTTAGATTCTTTATTGTCGTCCAACAAACGTAAGGTTCCTATTTTAAATGATTTTGAGTTGATGATTTTTCCTTTTGAAAAAAGTGTTAATTCGGTGCTTCCACCTCCAACATCAACATATAAATAGGAATTTTGAATAGTGATTATGGTGCTTAAATCTGTTCCGAAAATTATTTTAGCTTCCTTTTTACCGTCTATGATGTCAATTTTAACCGATGTTTTTTTAAATATTTCATCGGCAACCTCTATTCCGTTGACAGCTTCCCTCATAGCTGATGTGGCGCAGGCTTTATATTTTTGAATGCCATGTACTTCCATCAATAATTTGAAAGCTTCCATAGCCTTAATCATTCTTATTTTATTTTCTTCTGAAATTTTTCCGTTTAGAAAAGTGTCTGTTCCCAAACGAATTGGTACACGAACCAATGCCGATTTTTTGAAACTGGGCTCTTGGGTGCTATTTTGTTCAGTTATAACATTCATCAGCAACAATCTTATGGCGTTAGAGCCAATATCAATTCCTGCAAGTTTTTCAATTTTCAAAATAGTGCTATTTATAATTTTTAGGAAATTCTGTTAAAAAAGTTTTTCCCGATTTAATATCTTTCCAATGATTGGTGTCGAATTTAATTCCTACAACCCCACAAGTTGGCACTTTATCCACATGAATATTTCCAAATTTATTCACAAAATCGCTAATGCCGTGGTCATGACTAAAAATAATGGCTGAATCAAATCCATCATCCAAAGCTTTTACGGTTTTTATTAAATAACCGTCGCTGAAATTGAACAGTGATTTGCTAATTCTAAGATTTGCCAACGGAAAATTAAAGGTATAGGTAAAAATCATTGCGGTATGCAGTGCCCTATTTGCGCAACTTGCAATAAACACATCTGGTGTAGCGATTTTTTTTTGAAGAACATTAGAAATTAAATAGGCATCATTAATTCCTCGCTCTCTTAAAGGGCGATCAATGTCTTTAATTCCTTCATATTCCCAAGATGATTTCGCGTGCCTAACAATATACAGTGTTTTCATGTTGTTTTATTTGGGGTTTAAAGATACTGTTTAAGGAGCCAATCGCTCAATTTTCCAATTAAAATCTTCCTGCAGCGTATACCTAATTCTATCGTGCATACGATTTGGACGCCCTTGCCAAAATTCCATGCTTATTGGTTTTACAAGAATTCCTCCCCAATGCTTTGGTCTCGGAATTTCCTTATTTTCATATTGTTTTTCAAAGGAAGCCAATCGCTCGTCTAAATAGTTTCGGGAAGGAACGGCTTCACTTTGGTCGGAAGCCCAAGCGCCTAATTTACTTCCATCTGGCCGTGATTCGAAATAGCCATCAGATAAATTTTCTGAAAGTTTTTCGGCAACGCCTTTGATAATAACCTGCCGTTCAATGCTTTGCCAAAAAAAAGACAGGCAAACATTTGGATTTAGTGCAATGGCTTTTCCTTTTTCACTGAGATAATTGGTAAAAAAAACGAATCCTTCCCAAGTGAATTTTTTTAACAAAACAACCCTTGCTTTTGGAAAGCCATCTATACCAATGGTAGAAACTGTTACCGCGTTTACTTCAGAGTCTCCTCCAAATTCCTCTACTTCAAAAAACCATTTTTGAAATAATTCCATAGGATTTTCCGAAATTCCTTTTTCAGAAAGCTCGCTTTTTTGATAAACTTTTCTATAATTGCCTAAATCTTTTTCCATGCCACAAAATTATAAATATTTTACTGGTTTAATACTTTTCCATTGATTTCTTTTTTGGGTACTCTTATGATTAATAAACTAATAAAGGTGATTAAGCCGTTCACTATTAAAAGCTCATAACCAAACACATAACCATTTAAAAGCTGTGTTGAATAGTCATTTAAAAAATAGGTGATAATTACTGAAAGAATTGCTACAATCCATACTAAAGAATCTTTTACAGGAATTTTAGTGAAAATTCCAAAAGAAAATAATCCTAAAAGTGGTCCATAAGTATAGGAAGCAACTTGCAACAAGCTGCTGATTACGTTTTCTTTTAAAACATATCTAAAGATGATGATGACCAAAATCAATATAATCGAAACGGCGATGTGCGTTTTTTTTCGAATTCCTGTTTGTTTTGATTTTTCTTTATTTTCAATGTCTAAAAAATCGATGCAAAATGAGGTGGTTAATGCTGTTAAGGTGCTGTCGGCACTTGAGTAGGCTGCGGCAATTAGCCCTAAAACAAAAAAGACACCAATATAAATCCCCAAATCGCCGTGTAGTGCAATCTCTGGAAATAATAAATCGGTTTTAACTGCGCCATCCACCACCGGTGTTGCAATCCCAAATTTTTCGGCATAAATAAACAATAATGCACCTAAAATTAGAAATATAAAATTGACAATAATTAACACAAAGCCCAGTGAAATGACATTCCATTGGGCTTCTTTGGCGTTTTTGCAGGTTAGGTTTTTTTGCATCATATCCTGATCCAATCCGGTCATGGCAATAGCAATAAACATACCGCCTAAAAATGATTTTAAAAAGTGTTTCTTGCCATTAAAATCATCGGTGAATATTATTTGGCTGTATTGTTTAAATTCTTCCGAAGCAAAAATATCTGAAACCGACCAATTTAATTTGTTGATAATGATAAAAATTGTGGCAAATAAAGCAAAAAGCATGAAAACAGTTTGCAGTGTGTCTGTCCAAACTATTGTTTTAATTCCTCCTTTAAAGGTATAAATCCAAATTAGAAAAATTGATAGAATTACAGTAATTTCAAAGGGAACATTCCAGGCATCGAAAATATAATACTGTAACACCGAAGCCACTAAAAATAATCGGAATGCAGATCCTAAAACTCTGGAAATGAAGAAGAAAAACGCACCTGTTTTATGGGAAGTGGGACCGAACCGGTATTTTAAAAATTCGTAAATGGATGTCACCTGCATATTATAATAAATAGGAATCAGCACATAAGCAATCACCAAATAACCAAACATATAGCCAAAAACAATTTGCATATAGCTAAATTGAGAACTTTGTACCCATCCAGGAATAGAAATAAAGGTAACGCCGGAAAGGGAAGCACCAACCATTCCAAAAGCGACAATGTACCAAGGCGATTTTTTGTTTGCCTTAAAAAAAGTATCGTTGTTGTCGTTTTTTCCTGTGAAGTAGGCGATTAAAAGAAGTACGCAAAAATAAATGGCAATGAGGGAAAGTATGTATATTGGCTTCATTAATATTTTTTATTGTTAGGGCTAACAAAGAAAGCAAAATTATTGGGAATATCTTTCCTAATTGTATATTTGCAATATGAATTTTTCTTCAAAAATTTTGGAAAATGCTGTTAATGAAGTTTCTCAATTGCCCGGAATTGGCAAAAGAACGGCATTGCGATTGGTGTTGCATTTACTAAAGCAACCAGCATCGCAAACGCACCAATTGGCGGCCGGACTTGTTAAATTGGTTGACGAGATTAAATTTTGTGAAAAATGCCACAATATTTCTGACAAGGATATTTGCGAAATTTGTTCAAATCCCTCCAGAAACTCTGAAATTATTTGCGTTGTTGAAGATGTGCGCGATGTGATGGCCATTGAAAACACTTCGCAATTTAGAGGATTGTACCACGTTTTGGGTGGAAAAATTTCTCCTATTGAGGGAATTGGTCCTCATAATTTAACCATTGACAGTTTGATAGAGAAAGTAAAAACCGGAACCATTAAAGAAGTAATTTTTGCATTGAGTTCTACCATTGAAGGCGATACCACAAATTTTTATATTTTTAAGCAATTGAAAGGGTTGCCTATTAAAACTTCAACCATAGCCCGCGGAATTGCAGTAGGCGATGAACTTCAATATGCAGATGAAGTTACCTTGGGCAGAAGTATTGTGAACCGAATACCGTTTGATAATTCTTTTTAATAAAACTTTTGCCATTCTTTAAAAAAAAGGGCTTCCATAAAAACGATTTTAAAACCATCTTCTTTTCCAAAAAAGAAAAACACCCAATAATGAGATTATAAAAGATATTATTAAGACAATCCAAAAGCCAAAAATGTTATCTTGTAACGAGTTTGGAACATTCATACCGTATAAACTTGCAACTAAAGTTGGAATCATTAAGATAATGGAAATTGAAGTTAATTGCTTCATAATAACATTTAGATTGTTGCTGATCACAGAGGCATAAGCATCCATCATTCCAGTTAAAATATCATTATATATGTTTGTTGTTTCCAAAGCTTGTCTTAATTCTATTTCAACGTCTTCAATTAAATCTTCGTCTAAAGTATTTTTATTGACTCTCAAATTTTTAACTCTATGAACTAAAATCGCATTGCCCCTTAATGAAGTTGTAAAATAAACAAGACATTTTTCAATTTTAAATAAAGTTTGCAAATCTTCATTTCTAATCGATTTTTCCAGTGTGTTTTCGGCCGATTTTATTTGTTGGTTTATTTGTTTTAAATATTTAAGAAACCAAACACTTGATGATAAAAGCAACTGTAATATGAAATCATAATTATTTTGTTTGATAATGTTTTTGCGTTTTGAAAATTGTATAAAATCTGGAATCAATTCTGTTTTATAAAAGCAAATTGACACAAAAACATCATCTTTAAAAATAATTCCCACCGGACCGGTTTCAAAAGGGTTATTTGTTTTTTGGTTTTTAAATGGAATCCTGAATAAAATAAAAACCCAGCCGTCTTCAATTTCTATACGCGGACGCTCATCTATATCTTTAATATCATTATAAAATGCTTCAGGAATGTGTAGTTCATTTAAAAGATATTTTTTATCATCTTCAGTAGGCCTTTCAATGTTAACCCAACAATTTGGTTCCCATTTATCGCATTTGATCAGTCCTTGTCCGTTTTTTAAAAATGATTTCATTTGCTGATATTTTAATTTGATGAATTAGATAATAGGTTTTTTTGTGGTAAAAAAAATATTCAAGGCATCAAATTTAATCAATAAATTCAACAGGATTAATAAAGTTAAAAAGAATATACTATTTTGAATTAAGTGTACTCTTTTTCAACTCTAATTCTGGCGTCAACAGCAAAAATTTCTTTAGAATTTCCAAAAAGCGGATTTAAATCCAACTCGGCTATTTCAGGCACAGCCATTAGCAAATCCGAAATTTTTACCACTATTTCTGCAAACAAGTTTTCATTCACGCCCTCCTGATTTCTATTGCCTTGAATTATTTTGTACGATTTTAAATTTTGAATCATTTCTGTGGCTTCCACTTTTGAAACCGGTGCCAACGAAACATTGATGTCTTTTAAAACTTCAATATAAATTCCGCCCAAACCGCATAAAATCATATGACCGAAATCCCCTTCTTTTTTAGCACCAATAAAAAGTTCCATTCCTTTTTTCATCGGCTGAATTAACACCGCTTTTGCGCCTGCTATTTTCATGATTTCATCATAGGAATCAGCCAATTTTTCAGTAGAATTGATGTTCAAAATTATTCCACCTACATCTGATTTGTGTATAGGTCCAACTATTTTCATCACCACCGGAAAACCAAGTTTAAGCGCTTCTGCTAAGCAGGTTCTTTTTGTGGAACAAACAGCTTCATTTACTAAGGGAATTCTCGCCGCCAATAAAAGTTCTTTCACCTGTTGAGGGGCTAAATAGCCGTTTTTCGCAGTATCGATAATGGTTCTTATGGCGGTTAAATCTAAGTCTGGATTTGTTGTTTTTTCAGAAATTGGTTTTGTAGTATTATATATTTTAGCCAAGGCATTTCCAAACAATACTTCATCGGAAAAATTGATGTTTCCTTTTGAAATAAAATAATCGATTTCCTTTTCAACATTTACCACCGAAGGCAATACGGGGAAAATTGGTTTTTTACATGTGTGCATTTTTTTGTCCAGAACATCATAAACATCGTAAACTTCAAATAAACCCGGACTTCCGAAAATAACCACCATAGCATCTATTTCCGGAAATTTATGTTCACAATAATCGATAATAGTTTCCAGCTGTTCAGCATTTCCTGTCGCTAAAAAATCAATAGGATTTGACACAGAAGAGCCTAAAAATAATTTATTTAGCAATGCTTCGCTTTCTTGTCCGGTAATTTTCGGAACGTTCAGTCCGTTTTTGGACAAGGCATCCGTAAGCATTACCGCAGGTCCACCAGCGTGTGTGATAATCACAATATTTTTGCCTTTTAATTCTTGGTGCATAAAAATTCCTGCCACGGTAATCAATTCATTTCTTCCGTAGCAACGTACAATACCAGCTTTTTTGAACAAAGCATCTACCGCAACATCAGAATTGGCAAGTGCACCGGTATGTGAACTCGCCGCCCTGCTTCCTGCCGAGGAACTTCCTGCTTTTATTGCAGCAATTTTACAGCCTTTCGAAATTAAGGAAGCCGCGTGTTTTAATAGTTTTTGCGGATTTTCAATACTTTCAATATAGAGCAATTTTACCGCGGAGCTTTTGCTTTTTTTGAAGGTTTTATCTAAATGTTCCAAGACTTCCTCTACACCAATTTGCGCTGAATTTCCAACAGAATAAACGCTAGAAAAAGTCAGACCAGTTGCTATGGCGGCTTCCATAATAAATACGGCAGTGGCGCCTGAACCCGAAATAAAATCAACGCCTTTCGGATTTAATTTTGGAATTGGCGAAGTAAATACACCTGCGTAATGCTGATTGATCAATCCGATATTGTTTGGGCCCAAAAGCGTTCCGCCAACGGCTTTTATTTCTTTGACTAATTGTTCTTCGAGCTTTTTGCCTGCTGCATTTTTTTCTCCAAACCCAGCCGAAAAAATAATAAATCCTTTGGTGTTTTTTTGTTGTGTTAATATTTGGACTGTTTCTAAGGTGAATTTTGCAGCAATGGCGATAATCGCCAAATCAACTTGCGGAATTTCAACTACATTTTGATAGCATTTTAGTCCTTGTACTTCAGTCTCTTTCGGATTTACAGCATATAATTCACCTTTAAATTTGTGGGCGATTAAATTTTTTAAAACGCTTCCGCCAGGTGTGTGAATATTGTTAGAAGCACCAATAACAACAATGCTTTTGGGATTTAGTAATTCTTTGTTCAGCATTAGTATATTTGGGTTTAGGAAACGAGTTCAGCGGCAATTTCTTTGCCCTTTAAATACGCATCTAAGTTTTTGGCAACAATGCGTTCACCTTTTCTTGCAAATAGTGTGGCAATTGCCTTTTGAAAACTTTCATCACTTAAGGGAATTAAAGATGAAGCTGCGCCCAATAAAACCATATTGGTTGCTTTTGAATTGCCCATATCTTTAGCAATTTTCATCGCATCGATTAAAATATGGTTTTTATGTGATTTTATTTCATTGTAAAGTGCATCCAATGCTGGATAATTGCTGATATTTTCAAAAGGATTTGAATCGGTAATCAAATAACCGTCTTTTTTCAAATATGGGAAATAACGCAGCAATTCCATAGGTTCCACCGAAATAATGATATCCGCTTTTCCCTGCGGAATTAAATCAGAATAAATGGGTTGGTCTGAAATCCGCACATGAGATTGTACAGCGCCGCCACGCTGACTCATTCCGTGAACTTCCGATTGTTTTATGTGTAAATTGTTATCCAAAGCGGCTGTGTCTAAAATGGCTGCAATGGTTAAAATTCCTTGTCCGCCAACACCGGCTAAAATGATATTTATTTTTGAGTGCATAATTTAATTTATTGACACGTTTGTAAATTCTTTTAATTTATCTTTTTTCTCCTTCGGAAGTTGTACGCAAGGACGTTGCGCAATAATTACGGAAACACCTTTATAATTTATTTCTTCGCGAATAATATCGATATTTTCCTGTAAATTTTTATGCAATGGCGTAATCACTTTTAAATGATTTTCATCTATTCCCAAACCTTTACAGATTGAAATTAACCTGCCTGAAGCCGATGAATCCTGTGCGCCAGTCATTGCAATAGCTGAATTATCGGAAATAATAACTGTGATAGGAGTTTCTTCAATAATGGCATCCAACAAACCGGTCATACCCGAATGTGTAAAAGTGGAATCGCCAATAACGGCAATTGCCGGATGAATTCCCGCATCGGAAGCGCCCTTTGCCATGGTAATGGAAGAACCCATTTCAATTAAGGTGTTGATACTTTCATAAGGCGATAAAACGCCCAAAGCAGAACAGCCAATGTCTCCAAAAACCTGTTGGGATGAGGATTCGTTTTTTAATGCATTGATGGCGTTAAATAAATCGTTGTGCCCACAGCCTACGCACAATTGCGGCGGTCTGCCCATCACCACATTTGGTAATTTGTCATTAATTACGATATCAAAACCCAAGGCATTTGCAATATTGTCTGGATTTAGCTCTCCAATTCTTGGAATATCACCACTTAAACGTCCGATTACTTTTCTATTTTCACCTAAAAAGTCGGAGATATTTTCTTCAATAAACGGATAACCATCTTCTAAAACCAATATTTTTTCGCAGGTATCAAATAATATTTTGATTGTTTCTTTTGGCAATGGGTATTGTGAAATTTTTAAAACGGGATAAGGACAATTGCCGTCCTCAAAATTTTCCATCAAATAATTATAGGCGATTCCAGAAGCAATAATTCCGAGTGTTTTGTTGCTGCCTTGCTCAAATATATTAAATGCGCTATTTTCTGAAATTTCGAGTATATCTGGCTGAATGTTGACCAAATGTTTGTATCGACCACGTGCATGCATGGGGATTAATTGAAATTGTGTTGCAAGTTTTGGCAAATGAATAGTGTTTTGCGCAATTCTTTCTCCAGTTGCGACACCGGCTCTTGAATGAGACAACCGCGTTACCAACCTAATTAGTACAGGCAAACCTAATTTTTCGGAAAGTTCAAATGCATATTTTGTGATATCATAACATTCTTGTTGGTTGGAAGGCTCTAAAATAGGAATCATAGCAAATTTCCCATAATAGCGTGAATCTTGTTCGTTTTGTGAGGAATGCATCGACGGGTCATCGGCCACAACAACTACCAATCCCCCATTAATTCCTGAAACTGACATGTTCATAAACACATCAGCAGCCACGTTTAACCCAACGTGTTTCATCACCACCATAGATTTTTTTCCGGCATAAGACATTCCTAAAGCGGCTTCCATAGCTGTTTTTTCGTTGGCAGACCAAGAGGAATGAATCTTTAATTCTTGTGCTATTGTTGATTTTTGAATATATTCGGTTATTTCGGTAGAAGGCGTTCCTGGATAGGCATAAACACCTGATAAACCAGCATCAATGGCGCCTTGTGCCAACGCTTCATTACCCAATAGAAGTTTTTTCATAAATTTCAGTTGTTAAAATTGTAATTATAATGTTACAAATTTATGAAAACGATTTCGTATTTTGTATGATAAAAATCAATCGAAAGTTTATAACCTACTGATTAACAAAGTATTATATATTCAATAAAATCACTGAATATTTAAATAATAATAACTTAATCGATATTTTATTTGTGGTTATTTATAAAAAATAAGGATATCACTAAATATTTCATAATTTTTAGATGATACTTTACCTATTTTTTGAAGGCTATAACTTAATGGCGCAGATTTGTAACCCTGATGGTGCTAATTTATAATCGCACTATCAGGGTTCTCAATACTTATTGCTAAATTCTATTTAATTACTTAGCCCAATCATCAATCCACCTTGATAACGTTTTTGCCCATTTGTCATCATCATTTAAGCAAGGAATCATATTAAAATCTTCGCCACCATTTTCCTTAAATGAATGTTTTGCTTCCATGCCAATTTCTTCCAATGTTTCCAGGCAATCAGAAACAAATGCCGGTGTAACTACCGCCAATTTTTTTAAGCCATTTTTGGCGAAATTGTCAATGGTTTGGTCTGTGTAAGGTTGTAACCAAGGGTCGCGACCTAACCTAGATTGAAAAGAAGTGCTATAACTACCTTCCTTTAAATTTAATTTTGCGGCAACATTTTTAGTGGTTTCATAACATTGATGACGGTAGCAAAACTCATGTGCTGGAGATGGCGTGTTGCAGCAACTGCCGTCAATTTTACAATGTGATTTGGTGACATCCGATTTTTTAATGTGTCTCTCCGGAACGCCGTGATAGGAAAACAGCAAATGTTCGGGTTGTAGTTTTGTCAATTCATTTTGAATGCTTTCGCTTAAAACTTCAACATAATCTTCTTTGTTATAAAAAGCAGGAACCAAGGTTAATTTTATTTTCGGAAAATGTTTTTTTATAATTTTTTTTGCTAAAACTTCTATGGTTTCTGTGGTTGCCATGGCAAATTGAGGATAAAGGGGAATCAGTAAAATTTCATCAACACCTTGTTCCGCCAGTTTTTGAATGCCACTTTTCATGGATGGATTTCCGTAACGCATAGCCAATTCAACAGGAATAGCTGTATTTTCTTTTACTTTTTTGTGCAATCTGTTGGAAAGCACTATTAAAGGAGAACCTTCATCCCACCATATTTTATTATAGGCTGCTGCCGATTTTTTTGGTCGGGTATTTAAAATAATGCCTTTTACCAAAAATGCACGCATTAAATACGGAACGTCAATTACCCGTTCATCCATTAGAAACTCATCCAAATAGCTTCTGACATCTTTGGTTGATGTGCTGTTTGGCGATCCTAAATTTATTAATAAAGCTCCTTTCATTGTGATGGTATAATTATGATTTTGAAAACTGTTTTGGTGTAATGCCATATTTTCTTTTAAATGCCGCAATAAAATGGCTTGATGCGCTATAGCCCAAATGAGAGGCTATTTCATTTACATTTAATTGCTGTTCCTGCAACAAGGTTTTTGCCAGTTCCATCTTATGGTTTAATAAAAATGTAAAAACCGGAACACCATAAATTTCTTTAAAGGCAGTCTTTAATTTTTTGATGTTAAGTCCAACTTCTTTAGCCAAATCGGCTAGAGAAGGCGGATTGTTCATATTGGTGATAATTAATTGTTTTGCGAGTTTTATTTTGCTTGCGGTTTCTTCATTAGAAATATAAGGACAATTTTCTGTTTCTTTTTCTGAAGATTGACTGAAATAATAACTCAGCAATTCATACACTTTTCCCTTGATGTAAATTGGTCGAAGCAAATCGTTTGTTTGTTTGTTCCTAAGTTGGCTCAATATTAATTTTATGGAAGAGTTCGTTTCTTTTGGCTCAATAATAGGGTTTTCGCCTTTTAGACTGCCGTAGTTAAACAAAGCGGTTCCGTTAATTGAAAACAAGGAATGAAAATGTTCTATAGAAATTAAAATGGCGAGCAACTCAGCATTTGGCGGCAAGCTAAAAAACAAATCCATTTTTTCATCCTTAAAATAAACCATGCTCGAATTGCCTTCGCCCAAAGGCATGATGCAATGTTCAAAATTAAAGGCAACTTTACATTGATTGTTGCAGCAAAAAAAAATTTGAATGTAGTTTTTGGATAAGGAAAGTTTGTAAAACTCATCGTTTTCCGACAGGTTACTTAAATTAAATACTTTAAAAGTGTCGGCTTCATTGTAAATAAACTGGGTACTTTTGTCGATGTTTTTATAATTCTCTAAATTGGATTTCATAAGGTATTTTTATGAATTAGTGCTAAAACTGGCGTAAAAATAGGAATAAAATTTCATACAAAAAAACTACCTGTCAATTAAAATATGACAAAAGTCATAGTTTTAGTACCCTTATTTCACTGACATTTATCATATTTTTATTTAACATTAGCTTATTTAGAAGTATTATAAATTAGGTACGGTAACTTATGTCGACAATAATAGTACTTTTAACGATGTTTTGTAGGGTTATAACTTCGTACTTTTGTCGATACTTATTGATAACACTATTTTTATGAGTCAAGAAAACATGCCTACAAAATTATACAACGTAGGACTAAGTTATAAAAAAGCTGATGTAAAGGTACGAAGTGCATTTAGCATCACTAAAGAAAATCAAAAATTATTATTAAAAGAGGCTAGGGAAACAGGAATCGACGGGATTTTTGTTTTATCAACATGCAATAGAACAGAAGTTACAGGCTTTGCCAAACATCCTTTTGAGTTGATAAGTTTAATCATCAAATATTCAAAAGGAACTATTGAGGATTTTATCAATGTCTCTTATGTTTATAAAAATAAAGATGCCGTACGTCATTTATTTAAAACAGGAACAGGTTTAGATAGCCAGATTTTAGGGGATTACGAAATTGTTGGTCAATTAAAGGAATCTTTTAAGCAAGCCAAAATTGCGGGAACAACCAATGCTTATTTAGAGCGTTTGATGAATTTGGTTTTGCAGTCAAGTAAAGATGTTAAGAACAATACACAACTAAGTTCGGGCACAACATCTGTAGCTTACGCAGCCATTCATTATATTATGGAGAATGTTACCGATTACAATGAGAAGAAAATTCTTATTTACGGATTGGGCGATATAGGAAAAAACACTTGTAAAAATGTATTGGGATACACTTCAAACAAAAATGTGACGCTTATTAACAGAACCCACGAAAGGGCTTTGGAATTTAAAGCAGAACATCCTGAAATTACCATAAAAAATTATGCAGATTTAGCACAAGAAATTGAAGGTACTGATATCTTAATCGTCTCAACAGGCGCTAATGTTCATACCATCAACAAAACGCATTTAAAATCGGGTAAAGAAATATTGATTTTAGATTTGTCTATGCCTGAAAATGTTGATAATGCTGTTAAAAACATAGATGGTGTTACTTTGGTTAATGTTGATGAACTTTCAAAGATTACGGATATGACCATCGAAACACGTAAAAATGAAATTCCTGCAGCTGAAGCCATCATTGAAAAATACAAAGGTGAATTTAACGATTGGATGGAGCAACGTAAATATGTACCAGCTGTTAATGCTTTAAAAGAATCCCTTCGAATTATACAACATGATGAAATTGATTTTCATTCAAGAAAAATAGAAGGATTTAATGTTGAACAAGCTGAGCTTGTAACAAACCGCATGATTCAAAAAATTACGACACAATTTGTTAAACATTTAAAAGATGAAGAAACGTCGGTTGATATAAGTATTAGCGTTATTAGTAAAATGTTTAACATTAAAGAGATGATTTTAAATGAGAATGATTAGAATAGGGACAAGAGAAAGTCAACTCGCACTTTGGCAAGCAAATTTAGCAAAATCGGAACTCGAAAAATTAGGATATCAAGCAGAAATTATAGGAATATCGTCAACCGGCGATGAGGTTTTAGACAGACCTTTACATCAAATAGGCGGTTTTGGCTTATTTACAAAAACACTCGACAATGCAATGCTTCGTGGAGAAATTGATATTGCAGTCCACTCTTTAAAAGATGTCCCTACCATTTTGCATGAAAAAATTGCACAGGCGGCTGTTTTGAAAAGAGCGAATATCAGCGATGTTTTGGTGCTAAAAACCAATACAGATTTTTTAAAAAATCAAGAAAATGCTATTATAGCCACTGGAAGTTTAAGGAGAAAAGCGCAATGGTTGCATAAATATCCAAAACATACCATTACTGAATTAAGAGGAAATGTAAATACACGTTTACAAAAGCTCATTGACAATGATTGGAATGGGGCAATTTTTGCCGCGGCTGGCTTGGAACGCATCGAATTGTTGCCAAAAAATCATTTGATGTTAGATTGGATGATTTCTGCACCTGCACAAGGCACAATTATGGCTACCGCTTTAAAAGCTGATGCCGAAATTCTTGAAATTTGTGCTCAAATAAACCATAAAGACACTGAAATAGCTGTTGCTGTTGAACGTCAGTTTATGAAAACATTGGAAGGTGGATGTACTGCCCCAATTGGCGGAAACGCAAAAATAACAGGTGATACTATTTATTTTAAAGGTATTTTAATTGCCATTAACGGTTCAGAAAAGGTTGAAGTTGAAAAATCTGTGCCATTGAGTAAGTGGCATAGTTTGGGTAAAATTTGTGCTGAAGAAGTATTGAATAATGGTGGCAGAAAATTAATGGAAAGCATAAAAGCTGAAATGAGTAAATAGATGAATATCAAAAAAAAAATCCTTGCAACCAAAAAACTTTCCGCAGCACAAAAGGAACTCTTGAATAATTTTATAGTAGATGAAATTGAACTGATTGAGATTGCTTTTAACACTTCCATAAAGTTGAAAAATCCAATTAAAAATGCAATTTTCACTAGTAAAAATGCTGTTATTGGGGTTTTTGACCAATTTACTTTAGAGGAATTACAATTTGAAAATGTGTATTGTGTTGGCGATAAAACGGCACAATTTTTAGCGGAAAAAAACGTTAAAGTAACCGTAAAATCGCATTCAGCACAGGAGTTGGCTGATGAGATACTGCTGAATAAAGACATTGAAGAAGTTTATTTTTTCTGTGGAAATTTAAGACGCAATGAACTTCCGGAAATTTTAACTGAAAACAATATTAAGGTAAATGAAGTTGAAGTATATTCAACAGATTTTAAACCGATAAAAATAAAAACCCCCTATGATGGCATCCTGTTTTTTAGTCCGTCATCCGTAAAAAGTTATTTATTAAAAAATACCAATACCCAAAGCGTTGCTTTTTGTATTGGAAACACAACTGCTACCGAGGCTATCGACGATTTTGAAAATGTATTTGTAGCCGATGAACCAACAGTTGAAAATGTAATAAAATCTGTAAATCAATATTTTGATTATGAATAGAACAAGACGCCTACGTAAAACTGAAAATATCCGTCGTTTGGTAAGAGAGAACCGAATTACGGTTGACGATTTAATTTATCCTTTGTTTATTGAGGAAGGGACAAATATTGAAACTGAAATTGTTTCTATGCCCGGAATTAAAAGATTTTCTTTAGATAGAATTTCAAAAGAACTGGATGAAGTTGTTGCATTGGATATTCCGGCAGTATTGCTTTTTGGAATTCCTTCAAAAAAAGATGAAATTGGTTCTGAAACATGGAACGATAACGGAATTATGCAAAATGCCATCCGTTTCATCAAAAAAAATTATCCAAGTTTATATGTTATTACTGATGTTTGTTTTTGTGAATATACAAGTCACGGACATTGCGGTGTAATTCACAATAATGATGTTGACAATGATGCAACCTTGCCAAATATTGCCAAACAAGTTATTTCTCATGCAAAAGCTGGAGCAGATATGGTGGCGCCATCGGGAATGATGGATGGTATGATTGCAACTATTAGAGAAGCATTGGACAATACAGGTTTTTATGATCTTCCTATTATGTCGTACGCGGTAAAATACGCATCAGCATATTATGGGCCTTTTAGAGATGCTGCAGATTCTGCGCCAACTTTTGGAGATAGAAGAACCTATCAAATGGATGCTTCAAACAGAGATGAAGCATTGCGTGAAGCAACTTTTGACGACCAGGAAGGTGCCGATATTTTGATGGTAAAACCGGCTTTGGCTTATTTGGATATTATAAGAGATGTAAAAAACAATTTCGACCGTCCGGTTGCATGCTATAATGTAAGCGGTGAATATGCGATGATTAAAGCAGCTGCAGAAAAAGGTTGGATTGATGGCGAACGGGTAATGATGGAAAGTTTACTTTCAATGAAAAGGGCAGGAGCCGATATAATTATCACCTATTTTGCAAAAGACGTCGCCAAATTATTGTTGAAACGTTAACCATACTAAACTACTATAAAATGAAATTAGAAAAATCAATAGAATTATATACAAAAGGAAAAAAGCATTTGGTGGGAGCGGTAAACTCTCCTGTTAGGGCTTTTAAATCGGTTGGCGGTGTTCCTATTTTTATCGACAGGGCAAAAGGCAGTAAAATTATTGATGTTGACGGAAACGAATACATTGATATGGTATTGTCATACGGACCAATGATATTGGGACATAGAAACAGCACAGTTGAAAAAGCGGTAAAAAAGGCCTTAAAAAGGGGAACTACTTTTGGTGCTTCAACAGCGGGCGAAATTAAATTGGCCAAAATTGTTTGTGATGCATTCCCAGGAATGGATAAAGTGCGTTTTGTGAGCTCGGGAACGGAGGCTGTTTTTAGTGCCATTCGCTTGGCTAGGGCTTTTACAGGGAAAAATAAAATAATAAAATTTGCGGGCTGTTATCACGGACATGCAGATGACATGTTGGTTGCAGCCGGTTCGGGTTTGGTAACTTTGAGTATCCCGGGAAGTAAAGGCGTTCCGCCAGAAGCTGTTGCAAATACTTTGGTTGCGGAATACAATAATATTGACAGTGTTGAGCAACATTTAGCGAAGCACAACGATATTGCTGCTGTAATTATAGAACCTATAGCCGGTAATATGGGTGTGGTAAATCCGACCCAAGAATTTATGGAAGAATTAAGAGACTTAACCAAAGCAAGCGGTGTTCTTTTAATTATTGATGAAGTGATGACCGGGTTTCGTTCAAAATTTGGAGGTGCTCAGGAATTGTTGGGTATTCAGGCAGATATCACTTGTTTGGGTAAGGTTGTTGGTGGCGGTTTCCCAGTTGGGGCTTATGGTGCCAGAAATGAAATTATGGAAATGGTATCGCCATTAGGAGATGTTTACCAGGCAGGAACTTTATCGGGCAATCCGATTGCTATGGCTTGTGGTATTGCAACGTTAACCGAATTGAAAAAACGAAATCCATATAAAGATTTTGAAAAAACGGCTTCTTTTTTAGAGCGATCTTTAATGAATGCCGCTAAGGAAAATGGAATTGATTTACAGGTAAACAGATTTGGATCAATGATTTCTACATTTTTTACAAAAACACCGGTGGTTGATTTTAAAACTGCCCTAACCAGTGATACCAATAAATTTAAAGTTTTCTTTTGGAAAATGATGGATCATGGTGTGTTTTTACCTCCTTCTCAATTTGAAGCTTGGTTTTTGGGAACTGCCATGAGCAAAAGAGATATATATAAAGTGAAAAAGGCGATTGATATAGCTATGAAGGCTGTGGCAAATAAAAGTTAAAAGGCCCCCTAGCCCGCGATGGGGAATTAAAAATTAAGAGTGAATAATTAACAATTAAAATAGTTATATAGATGCAAATTGTGAGTTGCTCGTGATGATGAGAATGATTCCTTTGCAGTATTGAAAATTAATTTGCGTTAGCGACAGAAGCGGCATCCTTTTTTGAAATGCAATGGAAAAAAAGATATAGCGGATGGCGCGACCTGAAAGGAACGCCCAAAAAAATTCAACAATCTAAAATACCAAAATACTAATAAAATGATCAAAAACGATTTATATTTAAGAGCCTTAAAAGGAGAAATAGTTGAGCGACCGCCAGTTTGGATGATGCGTCAGGCAGGGCGTTTTTTGCCTGAATTTAGAGAAATTCGTGATAAATACGATTTTTTTACCCGCTGCAGAACTCCTGAATTGGCATCAGAAATTACCGTTCAGCCTTATCGCAGATTTGGAATGGATGCTGCCATTTTATTTTCGGATATTTTAGTGATTCCGCAGGCTATGAATATTGAGGTGGAAATGAGAGAAGGAACTGGACCGTGGTTGCCAAATCCGATTCGTACCCAAAAAGATGTGGACAATGTAATTGTACCCGATGTTACTGTTGAGCTAAAATATGTAATGGATGCCATTAAAATGACCAAACAAATGCTAAATAGCGAGGTTCCGTTAATTGGTTTTGCTGGTTCTCCATGGACGATTCTTTGTTATTGTGTTCAAGGTCAAGGTTCTAAAACTTATGACATCGCCAAAGAATTTTGTTTTACGCAACCAATTGCAGCGCATACCTTATTGCAAAAAATTACCGATACTACTATTGCCTATTTAAAAGAAAAGGTAAAAGCTGGTGTTGATGCGGTTCAGATTTTTGATTCTTGGGGTGGAATGCTTTCTCCTGTTGATTATCAGGAATTTTCTTGGAAATATATCAATCAAATTATTGAGGCATTAAAAGATGATGCTCCTGTAATTGCTTTTGGAAAGGGTTGCTGGTTTGCATTGGAAGAAATGTCAAAATCTAATGCTTCAGCTTTGGGTGTGGATTGGACAATTACACCGCAAATGGCAAGAAAATTTACTGGAGGCAATATTACTTTGCAAGGCAATATGGATCCGGCTCGTTTACTGTCTCCTCCAAAAGAAATTAAAAGAATTGTGACCCAAATGATTAACGATTTCGGAAAAGATAAATACATCGTTAATTTAGGCCATGGAATTTTACCAAATGTGCCGCTAGATAATGCAAAAGCATTTATTGATGCTGTTAAAGAATATAAATAGTGAATAAAGTTATAAGTTTAAAGCTTTAAGCTATGGTAAATTACAAAAATAACAAGGTTTGGCAAAAATCGCATAGTTTGGTATTTGATGTTTATAAAGTCTTAAACTTATTTCCTAAAGAGGAACAGTTTAATTTAGTTTCACAAATAAAAAGAGCTTCAATTTCAATTCCAACAAATATTGCTGAAGGTTGTGGAAGAGAAATTAAAAAGGAATTAGTAAGATTTTTATATATTTCTTCAGTTTCTGCTCACGAATTGGATTATTTATTTTTAGTTTCCACTGAATTAAATTTTATTTCAAAAGAGGAATCAACATTTTTGCTAAATGAAATTGATGAAATTAAAAAAAATGTTGGCCGCTTTAATAGCTAAGATAAAATTGAACTTAAAACTTACAACTTACAACTTAAAACTTACAACTTAGAGCCTAAATACTAAAAACTAAAAAAATGAATTCAACTTTAATTCAAAAATACAATATTCCTGGTCCAAGATACACCAGTTACCCAACTGTTCCTTTTTGGGATAAAGCGGGTATTGCGATAGAAGATTGGAAAAAAACAGTGGTAAAATCCTTTAATGAAAGCAATGATAGTGAGGGATTAAGCGTTTACATTCATCTTCCTTTCTGTGAAAGTTTGTGTACTTTTTGTGCTTGCCATAAAAAAATAACCAAACGCCACGAGGTTGAACAGCCTTATATGGACACCGTTTTAAAAGAATGGGATTTATACTGTGATTTATTAGGAAAACGCCCAAAAATTAGGGAAATACATTTGGGGGGCGGTACGCCAACATTTTTTTCTTCTGAAAATTTGAAAAAATTGATTGATGGGATTTTTAAAAGAGCCGATAAATTTGAGATTTTCGACTTTAGTTATGAAGGTCATCCAAATTATACCTCAGAAAACCAATTGCAAACTTTGTACGATTTAGGTTCTCGAAGAAACAGCTTTGGAATTCAGGATTATGATCCTGTTGTTCAAAAAGCGATTCATAGAATGCAAAGTTTTAAACAAGTAAAAAAGGTGCACGATTTGTCGAGGAAAATTGGTTATGAATCCGTTAGCCACGATTTAATTTTCGGATTGCCTTTTCAAACAGAAGAAAGTATTAGAAATACCATTAAAAACACCATTGAATTAAAACCAGACAGAATTGCTTATTACAGTTACGCCCATGTGCCTTGGATAAAAGGTGTGGGACAACGAGGTTTTGAGGACAGTGATTTGCCTAAAGACGATGAAAAAAGGCGTTTGTATGAATTGGGAAAACAGTTGTTTTTTGACAATGGGTATGTTGAAATAGGCATGGATCATTTTGCCTTGCCAAGTGATTCGCTTCACAAAGCGATGGAAGCTAAAAAACTACATCGTAATTTTATGGGCTATACAGCAGGTAAAACAGAACTGATGATTGGTTTGGGAATGTCGGCAATCAGCGATTCCTGGTATGCATTTGCTCAAAATGAAAAGGAAATAGATGATTATACAGATCGCGTAAATAGAGGTGAATTACCTGTTTTTAAAGGTCATTTGTTAACTGATACCGATTTGGTTATAAGAAAGCACATACTAGATTTGATGTGTAATTTAGAAACGGAGTGGAATAGCGGATTAACACAACAATTAAAAACTGAAATAATTTCGCGTTTAAGTGAAATTATTGGTGATGGTTTAATAGATGTTTTTGAAAATAAAATTGTAGTAAAGGAGACCGGGAGAATGTTTGTACGAAATATTTGTATGGCATTTGATTTAAGGCTGGTAGAAAACCAACCGGAAATTAGGATCTTTTCTATGACTATTTAACGTAAAAAAAACCGAACAATTTGTTCGGTTTTTTTATGTCTTATATTTTTAGATTACTGCTTTAACGTTCTCATAAAATGTACTGTTATCCACATATCTTCTTCACTCATTTTCTTTTCATAGTTAGGCATGTCTTTTCTGCCTATATAGCTTTTATAAAATAAAGCTCCGTCAGATTGGGCTTGGAATTTTTTTGATGAAAAATCTCCCAAATCACCTTTTAAATTATCTGCTTTTGTTCCATCGCCATATCCTTTGTCTCCGTGACAAGATTTACAATGTTTGGAATATAAAGATTTGCCAATTGATAAATTGGCTTTACTGGCTTCAGTTGGATTTTTCATTGTTTCATATTTAGCAGGAACTTTCCATTCTTCTTGTGTTAATTTATTGAATGAAAAAAGTCCAAGACTAACTATTCCGATAATCATTAAAATTTTAAGTGTTTTCATTATTTTTTGAATTTTTATTTATATTAACGTGAGTTCGATTTAAGCCATAATGCCATTATCTATTATTTCTATATTTAATGAAGGTTTTTTAGGGA
>DAIDMK010000040.1 GCA_027449025.1 Lutibacter sp.
TTCTTCCCTAAAAAACCTTCATTAAATATAGAAATAATAGATAATGGCATTATGGCTTAAATCGAACTCACGTTAAATTAAATACTACTATCAAGCTTTATATTTATGATGCGACCGGAACAACTCCTAATTGTTCTGATGAGGAGGTATTTGATCTTACTGTAAATAAGACACCTGTTGTAGATGATTTAGCTGATAAAACAATCTGTTCAAATATTGGTGGATACACTTTACCTGCAATTACAGGAACAAACCTAACGGGCAATGAAGCTTATTGGACAGTTTCAGGAGGAACAGGAACAAAGTTCGTTGCTGGAGATAAATTAAATACTACTATCAAGCTTTATATTTATGATGCAACTGGAACAACTCCTAATTGTTCCGATGAGGAGGTATTTGATCTTACTGTTGAATCTTGTGGCGAACCATTATGTTCATACACCCAAGGTTACTACGGAAACTCTGGTGGCAAATCATGTGATGGAGTGAGTCAATATTCAACTTACAATTTGATAGATAAAGCTTTGAATTATTACCCAAGTGATGAGATGAGAATTGGCATAGCTGGTCGTTCTATTTTAATTGCAAAGACAGCAACAGACATCAATAAAGTTATTGAATATATGCCTGGTGGAAAAGGAATTGGTGAGCTTTCAGCTGGTAATATATACATTAGTGACGCCTCGTTTAAAACTTTATACACAAGCACAGTCGGCAAGAATAACACAAAAATCGTTAACAAATTATTGGCACAAACCATTGCCCTTGGTCTTAACATAGGCATGTATAACAATCTTGGAACATTTGCATTACAAGCAGGAACATTTGCAACAGCTGCACTTGATGGTGGTTGTGGTTCTTCAATAGCTAAAGTTCGCTCTTGTGATCCATTAACAGGTAAAGTAACCAACGAGTATCAATTCTATACTATTACGAGTTCTGTTGCAGGTAAAGCCTCAGACGTAAATGCATTGTTTGCGCTTGCTAACCGTGCTTTAGGAAATGCTGATACAATTCTTGGTTCAGAAGATGGAGTTTCTCTTGAAACCATTCATACTGCAGTTGACAGAATCAATAATGCTTTCGATGAATGTAGAATGTTCATTGGTTGGGGTATTGAAAAATTACCTTGTACAATATCAGCACCTACAGTTTTAGCAAAAGTTGCGGTTGTTGAAGAACCTGCCTTACTAGACAGTTCAGTTGACTTTAAGGTTTATCCTGTGCCGTTTGGAGATGTAATTAATGTACAATACAGATTTGAATATGACACCAATGTTACCATCCAAGTATTTAACTTACAAGGTGGCTTAATTTATGGTGCGATTGATAATTTGTACAACCATGGTGAATTGGTTACAAAACAAATAAGCTTGGCTAGAACTTTTGATCAGGCATTGATTGTTAGATTGATAACAAATAAAGAAAAATTAAATAAAAATATTGTTGCCAAATCAAGTTCACAAAGATAATTTATAAACCAACCTAAAAGAAAAGGCGGCAGCTTGATAATCTGCTGCCTTTTTTATTGAAATTTATCCCATCAGGAATCAATTTGTAATATAGTTTCTTCCATTTTGCCAAACTTCAGCTTAAAAAGACTTCCGAAGCAACATAAATCACTGACTTTTAGCAAACTAAAGTACTAAATTTAATGCATATTATTCAAATTATAACACCAATTATTGATAAAATAAAGCGGTTTGTTTAATAGTTTTATTCCTCGTTTTTCATATTATTTTATAATTTACATTTACTATAATATAATGGTAAAAGCGAATTGGTTTTATCAGTTACCCACAAATCAAAAAAATTTATTTCGATTAACAAGCCGACTCTAACCCCCAATAGATGATACAATCATTTGTACAATTAATTTAAACTAAAAAACTAAAAGATTAAAATTATGAAAAATCAAATTACTTCGAAAATTTTAAAATTTGCATTCGCATTTTTGTTCATCCTAATCGCTTCTTCTTGCAGTGAAGATAACGACGCTATGGATGCTGCCGTTTTGGCAAAAGATCAAATTAATAGTGAAATATCTGCTAAAGGCGGTAAAACAAGCACGGCTGTAACTTTCACTTCTTCTATTGATTTTAATTCAATTGTATGTATTGATAATGCTCAACAAATTTTCACTTTGAGCGGATGGAATGGTACTGCACAACTTAATGTTCAAATTTATGATGAAAATCTTGGAGATTGGGTTAGTATTGATCGTTTTATCGGTCAGTTACCAAGCCCTCAAAGTCTTACTTACACATTCCCAGCTATAGATTTATACCATTTAAGATATCAAGTTTCTGGAAGTGCCGCTAATGGAGGAACTAATGGATTTGTTGAATTTGATGTTAATGTAGTGAATTGCAATGATGGTTGTGCCGAAAGTTTTAGTTATGTAGCAAATGGTGGTGGG
Source organism: Lutibacter sp. (assembly GCA_027449025.1). Taxonomy (GTDB): domain Bacteria; phylum Bacteroidota; class Bacteroidia; order Flavobacteriales; family Flavobacteriaceae; genus Lutibacter. Next base: position 2,420 of record DAIDMK010000040.1, read on the forward strand.
AGTTATACTTTTACTTACACGCCGGCAGAATCTGTTACAAACGCCAATTTAGTTTTCACATTTGCGCAAGGCACCTATGTTTCAGGGTTAGCTGATTTTTCACCAGCAGGTGTAACAATGCAAAAAACTATGGATCTTGTTGCTTGTACAACATATAACTGGACTGTTATTCTTCAATCAAATTGCAAGGGAGGTGGTCAAAAAAATGCTAATGTTTGGACTGAATTCACAGTAAATGGTTCGCCAAAGAAAAACATCAATTATCCAACTATTACAATGCCTTGTAATTAATAATTTGTTATCATAAATAAATAATATTAAAGCCACGAGATTACTCCCGTGGCTTTTTTTCTTCTTGTTTTTACCTGATAACCGAATAATTAAAAAGTTAAAAAAGGGCGAAAGATTAAATCTTTCGCCCTTTTCATTTTCAAATAATCAAACAATAGTTTTTTACAATTTATATGCTAAACCTTCTCTTGCTGTTCCAAGTATTGCTTTTAGAATTTCTAAAATCAATGCTAATCAGACCAATTTTACGCTCTTGATTTTTATTATTTTTTGTGTTTTCCATAACGGCTTAAGTTAGTAATTAATTATAGTGCAAATGTACAATATATTTTAAATATGAAAAAGTGTTTTATTATATATTTCACTTTTTTTTAACGTTTCAACTAATATTATTTAAATATTATATAAAAATAAAATATATATTTTGCGCTATTGATAATCTATTTGCAATTACTATCTGTTTCAAACAACATTATATAGTCGAGCCATAAAGAGCACTTATTAATAAAAACGTCTTATAAATCATAAATTCAAGTAAGGGAAATAGTTCTTAAAAAATTGATCAAAAGATAATTTCCGTTTATCAATCATTCTTTTGAAGTTAAATGTGGCTGATGCAGGCAATGTATTGACGTTATCTCCCTCAATTCCTTTGCAGAAACTTCTTCCTAAACGATAATCTGTTTTTGAGATGTCTGATTACAGATTCTATTGCAACTCATTTCTTGTGCGCGCTTTTAGTTTTGCTGATGCTTTGCTTGAATTTTGTTATTGAAGTGTTTTGGCAACTGAATTTGTGTTTCTCCAATTTATTTTCGGTCTCAATAACCTCTACCAACTACGGTAATATTTGATGCTTTTTAAGCCAATCGTTCTGTTTACGCTCATGTAGGTTATAAAGCAAGCTTTACGTTATATAAACACGAAATCTTGTAGCTTTAAATAAGAAAATATAAATTATTAACCATTAGCGTTTAAACTTGATTTTAAAGATAGACTAATTAATTTCTTAAGGATCCCAAGAAGGAACTCAGGAAAAGGCATTCTCCTTTTTAAAGGATTACACTTCTTTTTCCAAAGACTTTAAATGCATTGTGATTTCTTCGATTTTCAAGGCATGAAAGCACAAAGGAAAAAAATTCTAACCTAATAAAGCTAACTACTATGCGGCATAAATGCAAGTTTTTTCATGCCTTTTTGGCGTGAAGTATAACACCTGTTTTTGAGACTGATTAGTTACAAAGAAAACGTTTAAAATTTATTTATACATTCAATAATTATGTTGTTGCTTTGTATTCTTTTTTATCGATAATTATTTTTGCAATAATTTCACGCAAAATCTCAGAAGTTCCTCCTCCAATAGGCCCTAACCTACTGTCTCTTAACAATCTTGCCATTGGATAATCTTCCATATAACCATAACCGCCTAAAAATTGCAGGCAGTCATAAACCACTTTATCGGCTATTTTAGTGGAAATTAATTTAGACATACTCGCCTCTTTTACAATGTAATGTCCTTCATTCAATCTTTTCGCTACGGAATAATTAAATTCTTTACACATTTCAACTTCACTCGCCAAATCTGCAATTTTATGTCGTAATGCCTGAAATTGGTCAATTGATTTCCCAAAAGCGTGTCGTTCTCCCATATATTTAATGGCGTAATCCAAAGCATATTCGGCTCTAGCATGTGCATTAATTCCCATTACCAAACGCTCTAAAGCAAAATGATTCATAATATATTGAAATCCTTTTCCTTCTTCACTCATTAAATTCTCTGCAGGAATTAGCACATTGTCAAAAGCAATTTCAGCAGTATCTGAAGCTCTCCAGCCTAACTTATCCAATTTTGTAGCTGAAATTCCAGGTGTATTTCTATCCATTATAAAAATACTGATACCTTTATTTCGGGCTGCTGGATTTGTTTTTGCCGTTACCACCAAATAATCTGAATAAATACCATTTGTAATAAATGTTTTTGAACCATTAATTATATAAGTATCTCCTTTTTTAACGGCTGTTGTTCTCATCGCGGCAACATCAGAACCTCCAAAAGGCTCGGTGATACATAAACAACCAATTTTATCACCTTCAATGCTTGCCGTTAAATACTTATTTTTAATGGCCTCGCTTCCTTCTTTTTCAACATGGGTCATTGCCAAATACATATGTGCCCAAATAGCAGCGGCAAAACCACCCGAATTTACTTTTTGTAGCTCTTCTAATAGGATAACTGTATAAAACATATCCAAGCCCAATCCACCATATTCTCCAGGAGCATTTATTCCTAAATAACCCATTTCGCCAAACTTCTTCCAGATAAACCTTTCGATTGTGCCAGTCTTTTCCCATTTATCAATATGGGGAATGACTTCCTTTTGTAAAAAATCCTGAAAACTCTTCCTAAATGCTTGGTGTTCTTCTGTGAAATACATACTATTCATATGAGCTGATAGCTTAAATTATTAGTGTTATTATTTAGCTTCCAAATATAGCGCTATTCTGTTAAATTTTTCTATCGGAAAACCATCAATTTTCTTTAGCTCTTCAATAGATTGTATTTCAGCAACTTGATTTTTATAATTGAAGATTTTTTTGGTAAGTTCATAATCCAAATAAACAATGGTCAAAACCTCCTTAAAACTAGCGGTATTCACATTTATTTTTTGAATTGTTGGCAATTTTGTGACTTCAAAATACTGTAAAACCTTACTGGCAACTTCTTTGTCAAGCGCCCAAACCTCGAAAATTTGGTCGTTATAGGAGAATCCCTGTAATTTCGTGCGGTAATCAATTATTCTCTTTGCTAGTTTTTCTCCAATGCCGTTTACAGTTCTTAAATCTTCTGCAGAAGCTGAATTGATGTCTTTTTTAACTATTGATTTATCAATTTTGTTGTTTGATTTTTGTTTTGCTATATTTTTTTCTGAAGTTCTCCAGTTGGGAAATTTAAAATACGGACTTATAACCGCCAATAAACTGTCATTTATCCCAGTTATTTCCTGAAATTGTTTGCTTGTATTGATGAATTTTCCCTGCGCTCTAAACGCCAATAATTTATCAATTTCACTGGTGCGCATTCCAAGTTGATGTCCTTTAAAATCGGTTATATAATTTGGGTTAAAAGAATAAATTTTAGGGATGTTTTTTTTCGATTCTAAATTTTTTAAGGAATCCAATTCCTGTTGAAAAGCTAAAATTTCTGTTTGGGAGACTTTGGTATTTTCTTCTGAAGAAAAATCAGTAAAAAAGAAAACACCTTGAAGAAAAACAATAAAAATTAATAAAAAGAAAATCCCATTTCGTTGACTTTTAGTGTATCTGAAATGGGAGTTTATGATATTCATAACTAATATAATTATTTTTTAGCCAGCCTTTGGGCTTTATATAGTTCTCCTGCTTTGAGTTTGCGCCAGTATTCATTTAAATCAACTTTCACTTCACCCGACATTATGTAGAGTCCGATTATATTTGGAAAGGCCATCGCAAGAATCATCATATCTGAAAAATCTAATACAGCACCCAAACTAACAGATGCGCCCACCACAACAAAAATTAAAAAGAACATTTTATAAATCATTTCAGCTTTTTTGCTTTTTCCAAATAAATAAGTCCAAGCACGCATTCCGTAGTACGACCAGGAAATCATGGTTGAAAAAGCAAATAAAAATATGGCAACAGTCAGTACATAAGGGAACCAAGATATTACGGTTCCAAAAGCATCGGAGGTTAATTGTGCGCCTCCCATACCAACAACTTCATGTTTACCGGTAAAAATTAATACCAAAGCAGTTAATGTACAAACCACCACGGTATCAATAAAAGGTTCTAAAAGGGAAACAAATCCTTCAGAAGGTGGATTGTTTGTTTTTGCCACACTGTGTGCTATTGCAGCAGATCCAACACCTGCTTCATTAGAAAAGGCTGCTCTTTGAAAACCAATAATCAACACACCAATAACACCTCCTTTTAGGGCTGACGGACTAAAAGCACCGTCAAATATTGCCGTAAATGCAGGGCCTATATTCTCTATATTGATAATAATTACCGCCAAACAGGCAACCACATATATAGAAGCCATGATAGGAACTATTTTTTCGGTAACCTTGGCAATACTTTTAATTCCTCCAACAATTACCGCCGCAACTAGCAAAGAAATAATAATACCAAAATAAAATCCGTGGCTAGCAAGTTCAGGAATTTGTCCGGAGACTGCTTCAAATGCTTGATTTGCCTGAAACATATTACCACCACCAAATGATGCACCAACACATAAAACAGCAAATACACCTGCCAAAACTTTACCCAATACTTTTTTATTTTGTTTTTCCAATCCGTTTCGTAAATAATTCATTGGACCGCCAAAAACCCTTCCATCAGCAGCTATATCTCTATATTTTACCCCTAAAGTACATTCCACAAATTTTGAAGACATACCTAACAATCCTGCCAGGATAATCCAAAAAGTTGCACCTGCGCCACCTAAAGATATCGCTACTGCTACACCAGCGATATTTCCCAAACCAACAGTTCCAGAAACCGCCGTTGCAAGTGCCTGAAAATGGGTAACTTGTCCAGGAGCGTTCGGATCATCATATTTTCCTCGTGCCAAATCAATGGCGTGTCTAAATCCTTTGATATTTATAAAGCCCATTCGAAGGGTAAAAAACAAGGCGCCAATAGATAACCATATCACAATAAACGGAATATTCTTTTGTTGCAGGTCGCCATTTGGATGAAGCAATGCTATTTTTTCATCATAAACCACTGCAGCATAATTATGTGCACCTTCCTCAATGACATCACCCTTTTTTTCAGAATTGTAAATAGACCCACCTTCTTTTGCTAAATGTTTTAAAGTACCGTCCACAAAAGCTCTTCCAACTATTTCACTTCCTCCTCTTGAAATAATGGCAATCGTATCACCTTCCTTAACTTTAGCGCCATCTTCAATTAGCCATTTTTTAATCAAAAATTCTCCTTTAATACCAGGGCTCCACCCAGGAATTGGGATGTTCTTTTCTTCTACATAAACATTGGGATCATAGATTCCCACAGCGGAAAAAGGATCCCAAAACAAAACCATGGCAATAGCGTTTACAATCGGCGTAAAGGTTCCGTTAAATCGTTCAGAAATATTTTCCATCGGAACTTTATACTCTTTGGTAACGGTGTTTCCAATAGAATCAGTTATAACCACGTTATAAGGAACACCTTCCACTAGGCCGAAAGCTTTATTGGAAGTTAGCGGAGAGCTTTGATTACTCCATTTATAGGAATAAGGGGGTGTGCCGCCCTGCACTTTCACTTCAAGAATTCCATCATTAATTAAGCCAGATGGATTAACAATATTTTCATTTACAGTAAGAACCTGAGAAAATGCCTTCGCACTAAATAGCAGTAGAATCGGTATCAATAATTTTGAATTCATATGTTGGTAAGTTGGTTTTAAAAACTTTAAAATGCTTCGAAGATGGTAAAAAAAAAAACTTACAACAAGTTTTTTGCCATAAACTTCTATTTTATTTACTAAGTGATTAAAAATTAGACTTATAACGTTTCGCGTAATTTTTTAATTTGACTTGGCCTGCCAAGCACAATTAAATTAGAATCAGTTGTTAATTCAGTTTCTGATCTGGGATTTACAATATATTCATTGGTGGCTGTTTTAAAACCTATTACGGAACAGCCAGTTCTTCTGCGTAAATCCAAATCTCTAATGGTTTTATTTAAAAATTCTGATGGCAACTCATTGACTGCAATTTCTTTTAGATTTGCTGAACCTTCATCAAGCATTGTTAACCTTTCCATAAATTCAACCAAATCAGGGGTAACCACTAATGCAGCCATGTGCATACCTCCTATTTTATCGGGCATAATAATATTATTTGCGCCAGCAATTTTTAATTTATTGCATGACGATTCGTTTGAAGCCCTGCTAATAATAATCAAATTTTTATTCAATTGTCTTGCTGACAGCACCACAAACAAATTATCGGCATCAGAAGCCAAAGAGGTAATTAAGCTTTTGGCATCTTTAACAGCAGCTTTTTCAATTGACTCATCATCCGTTGCATCTCCTTCAATATATAAAATATTTTCACGGTCTAACTCTTCAATTAATGCTTTGTCTTTTTCAATGACAACGCAAGGCATCTTAAAACTCTTTAATTTTATAACTGCTTGTTTGCCATTACGTCCATAACCACAAACAATGGCATGGTTTTTTAAATTTCGAATTTTTTGTTGCACCTTTTTATCTTTTAATTGTTGAAGAAATTTTCCGTTGACTAAATATTCAGATAAAGCAGTAACTGAATACGCATAAAAAATAATACTTATTATTATTAAAAATATCGTAAAAATCTTTTCAATTTGATTTAATTCGTGAAGTGTTCCATAACCAACGGTTGACATGGTAATTATTGTCATATATAATGCATCTACAAAAGACTCATTTGAAACAATCATAAAACCAGTAACCCCAATTACAACAACAATTATTAGCAGAATAATTGAAAAGTATAATTTTGATTTAAATATCATAAGCTTTTATAAATCGAAAACGGATTTCCGTTTGGTGTAAATCATATCTTTCAGCCGCAATAAAAAGGCAAGTGTTAAATAAATTCCAAATGAAAACCCCAAGGTAACAAATGATATATATATAAAAAATAAACGCACATTGGAAACATTCATACCTAATCTATCGGCAAATCTCGAAGAAACCGCAAATCCGTGAATTTCAAAAAAATGACGCAAAGAATCAATCCAACCCACAATCTGTAAATTTTACGCAATATACTAATTTTCAAAATAAAGATGTAACTGTATGCCAAAATTGTAGCTACATTTTTTTAACTTTGCAACTTTCCGAAAATCCAATGACAAAACACACAGAATATATTGAAGTTTTGGGCGCACGCGTCCATAATTTAAAAAATATTGATGTTCGCATTCCCAGAGAAAAATTGGTGGTAATTACCGGTTTAAGCGGCAGCGGAAAATCGTCTTTGGCATTTGACACCATTTATGCCGAGGGCCAACGCAGATATATTGAAACTTTTTCGGCGTATGCGAGGCAGTTTTTAGGAGGTTTGGAACGACCAGATGTAGATAAAATTGACGGCCTATCCCCTGTTATTTCCATCGAACAAAAAACAACAAATAAAAGTCCGCGATCCACCGTGGGGACCATCACTGAAATTTATGATTTTTTGCGCTTGCTTTACGCGCGGGCAGCCGATGCCTACTCATACAATACCAATGAAAAAATGGTAAGTTATGCGGATGAGCAAATAAAAGAACTTATTTTAAAGGAATTTAACCAAAAAAAAATAGTGATTTTGGCGCCTATCGTTAAATCGAGAAAAGGGCATTACAGAGAACTTTTTGAACAAATTTCAAAACAAGGTTTTGTGCGAGTAAGGGTTGATGGTGAACTCTTGGAAATCACCAAAGGAATGCGCCTTGACCGATACAAAACACACGATATAGAAATTGTGATAGACCGTTTAACGGTAAATGAAGCTTCGGAAAAAAGAGTGGAAGAAAGTATCGCAACTGCTTTATATTCAGGCGACAATGTGGTGATGATTTTGGAACATGAAACAAACAGTCCGCGTTACTTCAGCAGCGAATTAATGTGTCCGACCACAGGAATTTCATACCCAAATCCTGAGCCAAATTCATTCTCTTTCAATTCTCCAAAAGGAGCCTGTGAAACTTGTGGCGGATTGGGAAAACTAGATAGAGTCAATATTAAAAAAATAATTCCAAACCCTTCAATATCAATAAAAAACGGTGGTATTAAACCCATTGGCGAGCAAAAAAACAGTTGGATTTTTAAACAGCTACAGTTAATTGCCGACCGTTATCATTTTCAATTAAGCGATCCTATTTCAAAAATCCCAAGTGAAGCCTTAAAAATTATTTTACATGGCGGAAGCGAAAAATTTGATATTGTTTCAAAAACAGCAGGAATTACGCGCAATTATGAAATTGATTTTGAAGGAATTATTCATTTTATTGAAAATCAATACAATACAAGCGAATCAACTTCCATAAAACGCTGGGCGAAAGAATTTATGGATGAGATAAATTGTGAAACCTGCGATGGAAAACGACTTAAAAAAGAAGCTCTTTTTTTTAAGGTCAATAACAAAAACATCTCGGAATTGGCACAATTTGACATCAGAGAACTTGCGAATTGGTTTGCCAATGTTGAAAAGAAATTAACCGAAAAACAAATAAAAATTGCGACTGAAATACTGAAAGAAATTAGAACGAGAATTCAGTTTTTATTGGATGTTGGTTTGGATTATTTAACCCTCGACAGAAGCTCAAAGTCATTGTCGGGCGGTGAGGCGCAACGTATTCGGTTGGCGACCCAAATTGGCTCTCAACTGGTTGGTGTATTGTATATTTTAGACGAACCAAGCATAGGGTTGCACCAACGCGACAATCAGAAATTGATTAATTCACTGTTGAATTTAAGAGATATTGGGAATTCTGTTATTGTTGTTGAGCACGACAAAGAAATGATCCAACATGCCGATTTTGTGCTGGATATTGGACCAGGTGCCGGAATTCACGGTGGAGAAATTGTAAGCGAAGGAACTTACGAGGAATTAAAACAGCACAACACTTTAACGGCCGATTATTTAAATGGTACAAAATCCATCGAAACTCCTAAAAAACGACGTGAAGGAAATGGACATAAAATAGTTTTAAAAGGCGCTACTGGCAATAATTTAAAAAATATTACTGTAGAATTTCCTTTAGGAAAATTAATTTGTGTGACTGGTGTTTCAGGCAGTGGGAAATCGACCTTAATCAATGAAACTCTGTATCCTATTTTAAATGAACACGTTTACAACGGTGTTAAAAAACCGATGCCATACAAATCCATTGAAGGATTGGAATATATTGACAAGGTAATTGCCATAGACCAATCCCCAATTGGCAGAACGCCACGCTCAAATCCTGCAACTTATACCGGTGTCTTTAGCGAAATTAGGGATTTGTTTGCCAAAACAAGCGAAGCTGCAATAAGAGGCTACAAACCAGGACGATTTTCTTTTAACGTAAAAGACGGACGCTGTGAAACTTGCGAAGGCGGAGGTGTTCGGGTGATAGAAATGAACTTTCTGCCCGATGTGCAGGTGGAATGTGAAACCTGTCAGGGAAAACGCTTCAACAGAGAAACATTGGAAATTAGATTCAAAGGAAAATCAATTTCAGATGTATTAAATATGACCATAGAAGAGGCAACGGCATTTTTTGAAAATATTCCCAAAATTCACAGGAAACTAAAAACAATTCAAGATGTAGGTTTAAGCTATATAAAACTGGGACAGCAATCCACCACCTTATCTGGCGGCGAAGCACAACGTATTAAATTGGCTTCCGAACTGTCTAAGAAAGACACCGGAAACACCTTTTATATTTTAGATGAGCCAACAACCGGACTTCACTTTGAAGACATTCGGGTACTTATGGAAGTTTTAAATAAATTGGCAAACAAAGGAAACACCATCTTGGTGATTGAGCATAATTTAGATGTTGTAAAACTTGCTGACCATGTGATAGACATTGGCATGGAAGGCGGAAAAAAAGGCGGGCAACTCATCTGTTTTGGAACGCCGGAAGAAGTAAGTCAACATAAAAAAAGCTATACGGCCAAATTCTTAAAAAAAGAACTAAATTAGCCCGCAGGTTTTCATAAAAAATTCAGAATTTTATCAAATAATATAGAAATTACATTGTATTTATGACAAATGAGGATAGACAAATTAGAGAAAAATTCAAACACAAAACGTGGAATGAAATTAAAACCAATGATTCTTGGGCCATATTTAAAATTATGGCAGAGTTTGTTCAAGGTTATGAAAGATTAAGTAAAATTGGGCCATGTGTGACTATTTTTGGGTCAGCACGTGCAAAACCAGATCAAAAATATTATAAGCTTGCGGAAAATATCGCATACAATTTAACCACACATGGATATGGTGTTGTTACGGGAGGCGGTCCTGGAATTATGGAAGCAGGAAATAAAGGGGCGCATCGCGGCAAAGGAGTTTCGGTTGGCTTAAATATTGAATTGCCCTTTGAGCAACATGACAATCCGTATATTGACTCCGACAAAAATTTACATTTTGATTACTTTTTTGTTCGGAAGGTCATGTTTGTTAAATACTCACAAGGATTTGTGGTTATGCCTGGAGGTTTTGGAACAATGGATGAGCTTTTTGAAGCAATTACTTTAATTCAAACAAAAAAAATTGGCAAATTTCCAATCATTTTGGTAGGAACAAAATATTGGTCAGGTCTTATTGATTGGATTAAAAACACATTGGTGGATGAAGCCGCCGTAAGTTTGGAAGATCTCGATTTGATTTCTATTGTTGACACCGAAGATGAAGTTTTAGAAGTAATAAATACGTTTTATAAAAAATACAGTTTAAGTCCTAATTTTTAAGTAAACCTTTTGAAGAAATATATATTTTTAGTGCTTTTATCCAGTATTCTTTGTTTGAATAACTCTTATTCTCAAACAAACAGTACTACCATTCTTGCTGTTTTAAATACACAAACTAATGAACTTAAAATACAGCAGAAAATCAATTTTTATAATAAATCTGACAGTACTTTAAACGCCATCTATTTTCATAACTGGGCAAATTCCTACAAGGATAAAACTACGCCATTAGCCAAACGTTTTATTGAAAATTATTCAAAAACATTTCATTTTGCTAGTGAAAAACACAGAGGAAACTCCCAAATAATTAGTTTTTCGGTTAATTACGATCTTGTTACTTGGGAAATTACTGCGCAAAATCCTGATATTTTAAAAATCAAATTGAAGCAATCATTAAAACCAAAAGAATCCTTAAAAATAATTGCAACATATACCATAAAAATTCCAAATGATAAGTTTACAAATTATGGCGCAGGTAAAACAGGCTATAATTTAAGGTATTGGTACTTAATTCCAGCTGTTTTTGATGGTGAATGGCAGCTTCAAAATAACTTGGATATGGATGATATGTATGTTGATTTTACAGATTATTTGATAAACTTTAAATTGCCGAAAGATTATGTGCTAAATAGTGATTTAACAGCTTCCGTTGATTCTTTGGTCGATTTTAACAATTATCAATTAATTGGAAAAAGCAGACAGGATATTGAAATAAACATCACAAAAGAAAATGATTTTGTTGCTTACAATTCTAATCCTGTTCAGGTACTTACCAACATCGACTCGAAAAAGTTGCATCCGCTTATTAAAACAGAGATTATCAATAGAGAACTTTCTTTTATTCAATCTTATTTAGGCGACTTTCCTCATGAAAAGCTTCTTATTAATAAAATTGAATATGAAAAAAATCCAGTTTATGGGTTTAACCAATTACCTTCGTTCTTAAAGCCTTTTAATGATACTTTTGAATTTGATATTCAACTATTTAAAATTTTAAGCAGAAAATATATTGACAACGTTTTTTTGTTCAATCAAAGAGAAGATGCATGGTTTGCAGATGGTTTACAAACCTATTTAATGATTAAATATGTTGAAAAATATTATCCTGAAGTAAAAGCGATTGGGGATATTTCAAAAATTTGGGGCATTAAAAACTTTAATTTGGCCAAAATTGATTTTAACGATAAATATCCCTTTGTTTATCAATTTGCCGCACGAAAAAACTTGGACCAGCCATTAACAACCCCCGCCGATTCCCTCTCAAATTTCAACAGAAAAATTGTAAATAAATATAAGGCAGGATTGGGACTTCTATATTTAGAAAACTATTTGGGAGAAGCCACAATCTTCAATGCCATTAAAGTTTTTTCAGAAAAATATGCTGGACATAGCGCCCAAAGTGATTTATTTTTAAATTTGATTGAAACACCTAAGGATATTGACTGGTTTAAAAAGGATTATTTAAACACCAGCAAAAAAGTTGATTATACCATTAAAAAAATAGTCAAAAAAAATGATTCACTCGAAATTAGCATTTTAAATAAACGAAACTTTACTGCACCAATTCAGTTGTATGGCATTCATAATAAAGAAATTGTCTATAAAAAATGGTTGGTTGGTATAGATTCATTAACAAAAATAACCGTACCAACCAACGGCTTTGACCGAATTTCATTAAATCACGAATTCTATCTTCCCGAATACAATTTAAGAAACAACTGGAAAAATATTGATAAAAAATTATTTAATCGGCCAGTACAGCTAAAATTTATGAAGGATATAGAAAATCCTTATTACAACCAAATTTTTTATACTCCAGAAGCTAGATACAATTATTATGACGGTTTGGTTTTAGGAATGGCTGTTTCCAATAAAACTTTATTAAACAAGAGCTTTCAATATAAAATAACGCCTTCCTACGGAGTAAAAAGCAATTCCGTCTCCGGATCTTTTTCTTTGCTTTATGAATACTTACCAGAAGATAAAAACATCAATAGGTTTTTAGCTGGGGTTTCGGGCAGCAGTTTTCAGTATGCAGAGGATCTTTCTTATACTACCCTTACGCCATTTGCGCTTCTTGAATTTAAAAGAAAAAACTTGAGAGACGTTACCAGCAGTTCGCTGTACACCTCCTATATTATGGTTGACAGGGAAAAGTCACCAATACAAACGCAACATATTGAAACTAATAAATACAATGTATTCAATATCAATTATGGGTATTCAAAACCAAATATTATAGATGATTTAAGATTCTCAACTGGATTTCAGATTGCCGATAAATTCAGTAAAGTTTCTGTAACAGGAAATTATAGACTATTAACAGACACAAACAGGCAATTCGACTTTAGAGTATTCGCTGGCGCATTCTTATCTAACAAAACTGAAACAGATTTCTTTAGTTTTGCATTGGACAGACCCTCAGATTATTTATTTCAGTACGATTATTTAGGAAGGTCGGAAACTACAGGAATTTTAAGTCAACAAATTATTATTAATGAAGGTGGTTTCAAATCTAAACTTCCCGTTGCCTATGCAAATCAATGGCTTACAACCATAAACACAAGTATTGGCATGTGGCGGTGGGTTGAAGTGTATAATGACATCGGTTTTGTAAAAAACAAAAATGAAAGTGTTTATTTTGCTCATGAAAATGGCATACGATTAAACTTCATACACGATATTTTAGAAGTCTATTTCCCGTTATATTCTAATCTGGGTTGGGAATTGAGCCAGTCAAGTTATCCCTCCAAAATTAGGTTTGTACTTATTTTAAACCCTAAAAAAATATATAATTTCGCAAAACGAGGGTTTTATTAGATTGTGGGTTTATGCTATTTATTATTGGGTTCAAGTTTCTTTTTATTGTTAATTGCGTAATTAATTTTAATTGATTAACTTTTAACCTTAATATTTTACTTTTAACTTTTAAACTGAATTTTCATTCAGTTTTTTGCCACAATTTTAAATACCATTTAAATTTGTAACTTTGCCTTACTAAAAAAATCAAAAACATGCAGGTAAAATCTTCATCAACAAACCAAGAACAGTTATCATTCAATCAATTTAAGAAAGAAGTCTTACGCGATTACCAAATTGCGGTAATAAGTAGAGAATGCAGTTATTTAGGTCGTAGAGAAGTATTAACTGGAAAGGCAAAATTTGGAATTTTTGGTGATGGAAAAGAAGTGCCGCAACTGGCCATGGCAAAAGCCTTTAAAAAAGGGGATTTCAGATCGGGTTATTATCGCGATCAAACTTTTATGATGGCCATTGGTGAATTAACGCCCCAACAATTTTTTGCCGGATTATATGCGCACCCTGATATTAATGCCGACCCAATGTCGGGTGGGAGACAAATGGGAGGCCATTTTGCAACACATAGTTTGGATGAAAATGGTCATTTTAAAAATTTAACGGAACAATACAATTCATCAGGAGATATTTCACCAACCGCCGGTCAAATGCCAAGAATGCTTGGAATTGCAAAAGCTTCAAAAATGTTTCGTAATCTTCCTGAGTTAAAAAAACCAAAATTTTCTAACAACGGGAATGAAGTTTCTTGGGGAACTATTGGAAATGCAAGCACTTCAGAAGGCTTATTTTTTGAAACCATAAATGCCGCGGGAGTTTTGCAGGTTCCTATGATTATTAGTGTTTGGGATGATGATTATGGCATTTCTGTACCTGCAAAATATCAAACTACCAAAGAAAGTATTTCAGAGATATTAAAAGGATTTCAACGTGATGAAACTGCGGATGGATTTGAAATTTTCGTAGTAAAAGGCTGGGATTATCCGCAATTGATTGCCGTTTACAATAAAGCGGCAAAAATTGCTCGTGAAGAACATGTGCCTGTTTTAATTCACGTAAAAGATTTAACACAGCCTCAAGGCCATTCAACTTCAGGTTCACATGAACGCTATAAAACCAAAGAGCGATTAATTTGGGAAAAACAAAACGATTGTTTGGCAAAAATGCGCGATTGGATTATTGAATTCGAATTAAAAGACAGCAACAATAACTTGCTTCGCTTTGTTGAAACTGAAGAAGAATTAATTATCATTGAAAAAGAAGCAAAAAAAGAGGTAAATCAAGCAAGAAGAGATGCTTGGAGCGCATTTTTAAATCCGGTAAAAGAAGAAAAAGCTAAAGTTTTACAATTGTTAGAGAATTTGGCGAACAAAAGCCATAACAAATCTTTTATTCTTAAATTAAAAAATGATTTGACCGCCGTTATTGATACCTCAAGAAAAGATATTTTAGTTGCTGCCAGAAAAGCGATTGTTTACGTTAGAGAGGAGAAATCTATTGAAAAAACGCAACTACAACAGTGGATTGTCAAGTATTTAAAAACAGAACAACAAAATTATAGCTCATTTTTATACAGCCAAAGTGATAAAAAAGTAAGCCACGTAAAAGAAGTTTTGCCAACTTATGATTCAAATGCCGAAATGGTTGATGGACGAATTATTATAAAAGATAACTTTGATATTTTATTTTCAAAATACGACGACTTGTTCATTTTTGGAGAAGATTCAGGTAATATTGGCGATGTAAATCAAGGTCTTGTTGGGCTTCAGGAAAAATACGGAAAACTTCGTGTTACTGATACCGGAATTAGAGAAGCCACCATTATTGGACAAGGAATTGGAATGGCGCTAAGAGGATTGCGTCCCATCGCTGAAATTCAATATTTGGATTATTTATTATACGCCATTCAAATATTGAGTGATGATTTGGCTACACTACATTACAGAACCGTAGGCAAACAAAAAGCACCATTAATTGTAAGAACCCGTGGCCACCGTTTGGAAGGAATCTGGCATTCCGGATCGCCAATGGGCGCTATTGTGCATTTGTTAAGAGGAATGAATATTTTGGTCCCAAGAAATATGACCAAAGCCGCTGGGTTTTACAATTCCTTATTGGAATGTGATGAACCCGCTTTAATTGTGGAAAATTTAAACGGCTACCGACTTAAAGAAAAATTCCCTAACAATTTAGGAGAATTTAAAACACCCATCGGTGTGGTTGAAACCATTAAAACCGGAACTGACATTACTGTAGTTTCTTATGGTTCCACCTTAAAATTGGTGGAAGATGTTGTAAATAGTTTAAAACAGGTGGATATCGATATTGAAATTATAGATGTTCAAAGTCTGTTGCCTTTCGATATCAACAAAGATGTGTTGAAAAGCATCCAAAAAACAAACAGGCTTATTATTATTGATGAAGATGTTCCCGGAGGCGCTTCCGCCTATTTGTTGAATGAAATTTTGGAAAACCAAAATGCCTATCAGTATTTAGACAGCAAACCGGTTACTTTAACAGCAAAACAACATAGAGCAGCTTATGGAACTGACGGTGATTATTTTTCAAAACCCAATGAAGAAGATATTTTTGAGGCAATTTACAGCATCATGAATGAGGCAAATCCAACAAAATACAAAACACTTTATTAATGTAACTCAAATTACATCTTATAAAAATCCAACAAAAACACCATCTCTGGTGTTTTTTTTATTGATACTATATTTAAAATCTCAAAAAAGAGTATGACAACGATCACCTATTGACATTTGTCATTCTTTTTATAATATTTAACCCATATCTTTGAGAATAATAAAATAACACTACAGTATTCATATATAAATTTATTGATATGGCAAAAGTAAAAGGAGCTATAGTTGTTGACACTGAAATTTGCAAAGGTTGCGAGGTTTGTATTCCCGTCTGTTTAGATGGCGTAATTGCTATGTCAACCGAGGTGAATAGAAAAGGTTACCACTATGCTTACATGAAAAACCCAGAAGCTTGCACAGGCTGCACAAATTGCGGTGTGGTTTGTCCAGACAGAGCAATCTCCGTTTATAGAATAAAAGTTTCAGAATAACCAATTAAATACTGCGTAGAATGTCAGAATTAAAATTAATGAAAGGTAACGAAGCATTGGCTGAAGCTGCAATTAGAGCTGGAGTTGACGGTTATTTTGGTTACCCTATCACACCACAAACAGAAATTATTGAATATTTAATGGCCGAACGTCCTGAACTAAGAACTGGAATGGTTGTTTTACAAGCTGAAAGCGAAATAGCCGCTATAAACATGGTTTATGGTGCCGCAAGCACAGGCAAAAAAGCAATGACTTCTTCATCAAGTCCAGGAATTTCTTTAAAATTGGAAGGAATCTCCTATTTGGCAGGGGCAGAATTGCCTGCTGTAATTGTAAATGTTGTTCGTGGCGGACCAGGATTGGGAACTATCCAACCATCGCAAGCAGACTATTTTCAATCAGTAAAAGGTGGCGGACACGGAGATTATAAACTGTATGTTTTAGCACCAGCATCGGTTCAAGAAATGTCAGACTTTGTTGAAGACGCTTTTGATATTGCTTTTAAATATCGCGCTCCAGTATTAATTCTTTCTGATGGATTGATTGGCCAAATGATGGAGAAGGTAATCCTTAAACCACAAAAGCCAAGAATGTCTAATGAAGAATTGATTGAAAAATATGGCGATTGGGCAGTTACTGGCAAAAAAGGAAGAGAGCGAAATATTATTACATCGCTCGATTTAAAATCTGAAAAAATGGAAGCCAGAGTTCATAGATTACAAAAAAAGTATGAACAAATGGAGAAAGAAGATTTGCGCTTTGAAAAAATAAACTGCGATGATGCTGAATATTTAATCGTTGCTTATGGATCAAGTGCTAGAATTTCACAAAAAGCAGTCGCCTTAGGAAGAGCAAAAGGAATAAAAGTGGGTTTATTAAGACCGATTACCTTATTTCCTTATCCCAAAAAAGCACTTTTTGATTTAGCCGATCAGGTAAAAGGAATTTTAAGCGTTGAATTAAATGCAGGTCAAATGGTGGAAGATGTTCGACTTTCTGTTGAATTTAAAGTACCCGTTGAACACTTTGGAAGAACCGGAGGAATTATCCACACTCCAGAAGAAATTTTAGAAGCATTAGAACAAAAAATTATTAAAAATGGAAGTATCAGACATCATAAGACCAGAGAATCAAGTATTCTGTAAAACAAAATTAATGACCGACAACTCCCTGTCTTACTGTCCGGGTTGTGGTCACGGCACCGCGCACAATTTAACTATGGAAGTCATTGATGAAATGGGAATTTCAGAAGATGTTATCGGTGTTGCACCAGTTGGCTGCTCTGTTTTGGCCTACGATTTTATGAATATTGATATGACACAAGCCGCTCACGGACGCGCCCCGGCATTGGCAACAGCAATTTCACGACTTTGGCCTGAAAAATATGTATTTACCTATCAAGGTGACGGCGATTTGGCCGCTATTGGAACGGCAGAAACCATTCACGCTTGTAATAGAGGTGAAAACATTGTCATTATTTTTGTAAATAATGGAATTTACGGAATGACAGGCGGGCAAATGGCGCCAACAACTTTGGCAGGAATGAAATCCTCCACTTCACCTTATGGAAGAGACATTGAAACTATGGGTTCTCCCTTAAAAATAACAGAGTTAATCGCCAATCTTCCGGGAGTTTATTATGTAACACGCCACGCAGTTCATACGCACAAACATGCGCGTAAAGCTAAAAAAGCAATTCAAAAAGCGTTTGAAAATACCCGATTGGGAAAAGGACTTTCATTTGTTGAAATTGTATCGAACTGTAACTCGGGATGGAAAATGACACCCCTTGAATCAAATA
This sequence comes from Lutibacter sp., assembly GCA_027449025.1. GTDB lineage: Bacteria > Bacteroidota > Bacteroidia > Flavobacteriales > Flavobacteriaceae > Lutibacter. The sequence goes on from DAIDMK010000040.1 coordinate 20,888, forward strand.
TTTGGATGGAAGAAAATATGTTTCCGTACTTTCCGCTTGGTGACATAAAAGTAGATGGTATCTTAAAAAAATAAAACAATGACAGAAGAAATTATTATCGCAGGTTTTGGTGGACAAGGAGTACTATCAATGGGGAAAATATTGGCTTATTCTGCCATCATGCAAAATCAGGAAGTGAGTTGGATGCCTTCTTATGGTCCCGAAATGCGTGGAGGAACTGCCAATGTTACAGTAATTTTAAGTGATGATAGAATTAGTTCTCCTTACTTAAAAATAGTGGATACCGCCATCATTTTAAACCAACAATCTATGGATAAATTTGAGGAATCCGTAAAACCAGGAGGCGTTTTAATTTACGATCCCAACGGAATTACAGCTCCTCCAACAAGAACAGACATCAAAATTTACCAAATTGAAGGCACTAAATTGGCTTCGGAGATGGGAAATAAGAAAATTTTTAATATGATTATTTTGGGTGGTTATTTAAAAATCAAACCCATTGTACAATTAGAAAATGTAATTGAAGGCCTAAAAAAATCAATCTCTGAACGTTACCATAACTTAATTCCGCTTAATGTTGAAGCAATTACCATAGGAATGAATAATATTGTTCCTTATAAAGTGGAAACAACCGTATTTCAAAATTAGTTTTAGTAGTTCTTTGTTTCAAAATTCGGTTATTTTGTGTATTATTATACAAAATAACCGAATTTTTTATGGCTTCAATTTTAGTAACCGGCGGTACAGGATTTATAGGAAATGCGCTTTGTGATTTATTAAGAGAAAAGGGCCATACTGTTTTAATCTTAAGCAGAACAAAAACTGACAACCCCAACACTTTTTATTGGAATTTGGCAGAGCGTTATGTTGATTCTGAAGCAGTTATCAAAGCCGATTTTATCATCCATCTGGCCGGCGAAGGCATTGCAGACAAACGCTGGACTAAGCAAAGAAAAAAGAATTTAATAAACAGCAGGGTTGAAACAGCCAATCTTTTATTTAAAAAAGTGAAAGAATTAAACCCCAATTTAAAAGGCTTTATTGCAGCATCGGGAATTGGCTATTACGGTGCCACAACTTCAGAAAAAATTTATGCAGAAAATGATGCCGCAGGGGAAGATTTTATCAGTGAAATATGCAAAGTTTGGGAAAAAGCAACTTTACAATTTGAGACCATCAATATTCGCACAGTTATTTTCAGAACCGGCGTTGTGTTTGCCAAAGAAGGCGGTGCTTTAGAAAAATTAAGCCAACCCATAAAATTAGGTGTTGGCTCCGCACTTGGAAGCGGCGAACAATACATTCCTTGGATCCACCTTGAAGATTTATGCAATATATATATGGCAGCCATTGAAAACAGTAAAATTAATGGAATTTACAATGCCGTTGCGCCAGAGCATATCACCAATAAAATACTCACAAAAACCATGGCAAAAAAACTTAAAAAGCCATTATGGCTGACAAATATTCCAGCTTTTTTGATGAAATTAATTTTAGGGGAAATGGCCGTTATTTTATTGGAAGGAAGCAGAATTTCTTCTGAAAAAATAATGGCGACGGGTTTTAAATTTAAGTTTCCAAATATAAATGAAGCAATTGATAATTAATGCCTTCAAATATAAAATGAAGTGATATCAATAAACAAAAAAACCTCCAAAAATTGGAGGCTTTTACATTTTTATTTCAACAAAAAATTACTCTTCTTTCACTTCTTCAAAGTCAACATCTTCTACGTGGTCTCCTTCATTTTTTGGTTGTGCATTTCCTGCATCTCCTGTTGAAGCGCCTTGCGTATCTTGTTCTGCTTTGTACATTTCTTCGCTGGCTACTTTCCATGCCTCATTAATTTTTTCCATTGCAGCATCAATTTGTGCAATATCTTTTGTTTCATGCGCTTTTTTCAATTCAGCAAGCGCCGCTTCAATTGGTTCTTTTTTATCGGCCGATAATTTTTCTCCAAACTCTTTCAATTGTTTTTCTGTTTGGAAAATCATAGAATCTGCTGCATTAATTTTTTCAGCTGTTTCTTTTGCTTTTTTATCTATATCGGCATTTGCTTCTGCATCGGCTTTCATTTTTTTGATTTCGTCTTCTGTCAATCCAGATGATGCTTCAATTCTAATATCTCTCGTTTTTCCTGTGGCTTTATCACCGGCAGTTACGTGAATAATACCATTGGCATCAATATCAAAAGTTACTTCAATTTGAGGTGTTCCTCTTTGTGCCGGTGGAATGCCATCCAAATGAAAACGACCAATTGTTTTATTATCAGCTGCCATTGCACGTTCGCCTTGCAATACGTGAATTTCTACAGATGGCTGATTGTCGGCTGCTGTTGAAAATATTTGCGATTTTTTAGTTGGAATTGTTGTATTGGCTTCGATTAACTTGGTCATTACATTTCCCATAGTTTCAATACCCAATGAAAGTGGTGTAACGTCTAACAACAATACATCTTTCACATCACCCGATAATACACCTCCTTGAATGGCTGCACCAATGGCAACAACCTCATCAGGATTCACTCCTTTTGACGGAGCTTTTCCAAAGAATTTTTCTACCGCATCCACAACAGCAGGAATACGCGTTGAACCACCTACCAAAATAATTTCATTGATATCACTAATTTTTAAACCTGCATCTTTAAGCGCTTTTTTACAAGGCTCAATAGTTCTTTTAATTAAATCATCGATCAATTGCTCAAACTTTGCTCTTGTTAAACTGCGAACCAAATGTTTTGGACCACTTGCAGTAGCCGTAACATAAGGCAAGTTAATTTCGGTTGATGCAGCCGATGACAATTCAATTTTAGCTTTTTCAGATGCTTCTTTTAAACGTTGTAAAGCCATTGGGTCTTTACGCAAGTCAATACCTTCTTCAGCATTAAACTCTGCTGCCAACCAGTCTATAATTTTTTGGTCAACATCATCACCACCTAAATGCGTATCACCATCAGTTGACAAAACTTCGAATACACCATCACCCAATTCCAAGATGGAAACATCATGTGTTCCACCACCAAAATCAAAAACAGCAATTTTTTGATCAACACCTTTTTTATCCAAACCATAAGCCAATGCTGCAGCAGTAGGCTCGTTAATAATACGGCTCACTTTTAATCCTGCAATTTCTCCTGCTTCTTTGGTGGCCTGACGTTGTGCATCGTTAAAATATGCTGGCACAGTTACAACGGCTTCCGTTACTTCTGTTCCTAAATAATCTTCGGCAGTTTTCTTCATTTTTTGAAGAATCATGGCCGATATTTCTTGTGGGGTGTACAATCTTCCGTCAATATCAACACGAGGCGTGTCATTATCACCTTTTACAACTTTATAAGGTACACGCTCTGCTTCCATTTTAGATTCAGAATATTTGTTTCCCATAAATCGCTTAATCGAATAAACTGTTTTTAAAGGATTTGTAACAGCCTGACGTTTGGCAGGATCACCTACTTTTCTTTCTCCACCTTCAATAAATGCTACAATAGAAGGTGTTGTTCTTTTTCCTTCTGCATTAGGAATTACCACTGGTTCATTTCCTTCCATTACGGAAACACATGAATTGGTTGTTCCTAAATCTATTCCTATAATTTTTCCCATGACACTATAATTTATTTTTTATTTTAATGTTTTTTAAACTCTGAATTACGATATTCAATGATTATGCCATTGCAAAAATTATGTCAAGTTGTCATAATTATGCACAAGACTAGTTCATAATTGTCACTGAAACCGACTTACCCACTCTATAAATTTTATTAAAATGATTTGGATATAAAGCAATACTATATATTTGCATACTTGTTTAAAAACGATAAAAATGGAGTGTATTTCGATTTTTGATATGCTAAAGATAGGAATAGGTCCTTCGAGTTCTCATACTTTGGGTCCGTGGCGAGCTGCAGAAAGATGGATCAATCACCTTAAAAAAGAGGCCAATTTCACAAAAGTTACTTCCATTAAGGTCGATTTATACGGATCACTTTCCTTAACGGGTAAAGGTCATGCCTCCGATTTAGCCATACTTTTGGGATTGGCTGGAAAAGATCCTGAAACTATGCCTACTGAAGAAATCATTCCCATAACAAAGAACATCCAAACCAATAAAAAAATACGTTTTGGCGGTAAAAATTTAATTGCTTTTAACCCAAATGAAGACATTATTTTTAACCGGGAATTTTTACCGTTTCACGCGAACGGAATAAAATTCAGGGCGTTTGAAAATGGAATTGAGATTTCTTCTGATACCTATTACTCGATCGGCGGCGGATTTGTTGTAAGAGAAGAACTGATTCACGCCAAAGAAAATATCAAAATCCATAAAACTTTTCCATACCCAATACAAATAGCCAAAGAGCTGGAGCTTTATTGTAAAAAGGAAAAGCTGAAAATATCAGAAATTGTATTAGAAAATGAAAGATCACTAAGAAGTGATCAAGAAATTGACTTCCAAATTAAACGGATTTGGGACACAATGCTCGAATGTATGTATATTGGTTGCCACACATCAGGAACGCTGCCTGGCGGATTGAAGGTGAGACGACGAGCCTTTGATATTCACGAAAAATTACACGTTGACTTTGTCTATAATTCTCCTTCGGAATGGATGCAAAGCATCCGGAAAACAGAAGTAAAATTTAGGGAAATATTAAAATGGGTAAGTTGTTTGGCTTTAAGTGTTAATGAAGTAAATGCTTCATTAGGTCGAGTTGTTACGGCACCAACAAATGGAAGCGCCGGCGTTATTCCTGCCGTTTTAATGTATTATATGGTAATTGAAAACCACCAAGCAAATTTTGAACATGTGAAACAATTTTTATTGGTGGCTGGAGAAATTGGAAGCATTTTTAAAAAAGGCGCCACCATTTCTGCAGCAATGGGCGGTTGTCAGGCAGAAATTGGCGTATCATCTGCAATGGCTGCAGGCGCATTGACTGAATTGCTCGGCGGAAGTCCGGAACAGGTGCTCATGGCCAGCGAAATTGCTATGGAACATCATTTGGGATTGACTTGTGACCCAATTGGCGGTTTGGTGCAAATTCCTTGTATTGAACGCAATGCTATGGGTGCCATAAAAGCCATTCATGCTGCTGAGTTGGCACTGGAATCTGATGCTGCAAATGCTAAAGTGCCGTTGGACAAGGTTATCGCAACCATGTGGGAAACAGCAAAAGACATGAATTCAAAATACAAAGAAACTTCAGAAGGTGGTTTGGCGGTAAGTGTAAATATTTCAGAGTGTTAGAATAAATTTATTTTTTTTCAATATTTTTTTTTAACTTTAGAATTAGAATTCTATTTTAATCTAAAAAACTACTATAATGAGTAAATTCGATGAAAAAATTACACTTTATCAAAGTGAAATGAAAAAATTGGGTCTTAAATTTGATGCCGATTTATTAACGAAAGTCACTAAAGGCTTAGGGCCTTCAATTTACAAAGCTGATGCAGAAACTGTGTCTGGCTCTGACAAAAAAGAACTTGAAACCGTAAAAAAGAACTTTTTACTAAAAAAACTAGGATTGGCCGACAGTCCGAAACTAGACAATGCAATTGAAAAAGTTATCGAAAAGGTTGGAAAATCAAACAGAAATAAATACAGGGCTATTGTTTATTATCTATTGGTAAAAGAATTGGGTCAAGAATCTAAGTACTAATTTTTAAGGTAATGTACTGAAAAATAGTTGGTGGATTTCACAAAAATAATTTGTATTATATGCTCATTAATCTGAAGAGGA
>DAIDMK010000041.1 GCA_027449025.1 Lutibacter sp.
TATCGAGCGCATTTCGAACTGTGTTTAGCAATCTGTTTAAATCGGGTGGTTTTGAGATATAATCGAAAGCGCCCAAACGCATAGTGTTTACCGCAGTGTCTAAATCTCCGTGGCCAGAAATCATCACAATTGGTATTTCAGGTTTTAATTTTTTCACTTTTTCAAGCACCTCAACCCCATCCATTTTTGGCATTTTTATATCGCACAACACCAAATCGAAATCAGATTTTACAATCATATCAATTCCTGTCAAACCATCTTCCGCTTCTTCAACATCATAGGTTTCATTTTCTTCAGAAATTATTTTCTTCAATACCCTACGGATAGAAGCTTCATCTTCAATAATTAATATTTTCGGCATTTTTATATTTTTTTTGAAAAAAACAAAGGAAAAATAAATACCTCCATTTTATATTATAAGTATATTTTTTAAAATTAAAATAGTAAATCTAAAATCGTAAATCGCACGTCAAATCCTAATATTTCAACCACTTGTATATTTCTTTGTAGCTAGGTTTTTTTCCATACATTAAAATTCCAACACGGTAAATTTTGGCAGCAAACCACACCATTCCAATAAAGGTAAATATTAATAATATTATTGAGGTGATTAATTGCCACCAAGGCACGCCAAATGGAATTCGCATCAACATTACTATTGGCGAGGTTAGTGGAAACAATGAAAAACCGAGTGCAATTGGTCCGTGCGGATTTTCAATAACCGAAAAACCAACATAAATGGCAATCACCAAAGGCATTAAAACCGGCATCATAAATTGTTGTGTATCGGTTTCACTGTCAACAGCCGCGCCAATTGCGGCATAAATGGAACTGTAAATTAAATAACCACCCAAAAAGTAAATAATAAATGAAAAAAACATGGTAAGGATAGGCAAGTTTTTAATTTCCTGAAGTACCACTTGCAAATCGTTATTAGATGAATTTTGCATTTGCTGAACCATTTCAGGCGCCATTTGAACAGAATTTGTACTTACTTCACCAACTCCAAAATATGAAGTAATCGCAAACAACAAAATCCCGCCAATCACCATCCAAATAATAAATTGTAAAATACCCGCCATGGCATTTCCTATTATTTTTCCCATCATTAATTGAAAAGGTTTTACCGATGAAATGATGACCTCAATAATACGGCTGGTTTTTTCTTCAATCACGCTTCTCATAACGGAAGTTCCGTAAATAATGATAAACATAAAAATTAAATAGCCAAAACCTCCACCGGCTGCCATTCGCAAAACACTACCAATTTTAGACGATTTTTCTCCTGAAAAATTTTCAGCGGCAATGGTAACTTTCGTTTCAATTGCTTTTATTTTATCAACATCTATTTGAAGTTCCGCAATTTTTAAGTTTCTTATTTTCTTTTCCAGTTTACTCTCTATGCTGCTTAATACGTTTAAACTTGGTGTATCATTAGAAAAAAAAGTGATGCCTTTTGATAGGTCGTTCAAACTGTCACTTTTAGGAATCACTAACAACCCATAATAAAATTCCTTGGTTTTTTCTCTCGCTTCCTCAATTCCCAAGCTTGTTAAATCAATATATTTAACGGCATTTGAGTCTTCAAAAGCCTCAGAAAATTTTTGAGATTCATCAACAAAAGCAATAGTGCGAATTTCTTCTGCGTTTTTTTCATTTAAAAAAATAATCAAAGAAAAAAGTCCAACCACCATAAGCGGACTCAGCACTGTCATTACAATAAATGATTTGTTTTTAACCTTCGCCAAAAACTCCCTTTTAATTATTAATTTTAATTTACCCATTTCATTTTTTATGTTGAAAAGTTTGAAAGTTTAATTTAATGAGAAGAACGTCCTGTCTTTTTTCTTTTCTCTATTTTCTAATTATTAGAAGCTACTGATTTTAAAAAAATATCATTGACGCTTGGAATAACTTCCGTAAAATGTGTTATCTGTGCTATATTGTTCAAAAATTTTATCAAATCTTTTGAAGTTTCCCTGTTCTTTAAACTGACTAGAAGTCTAAAATCCTCATTAAATGAATTGGTTTTAGACTCTTCAACAGTAAATTGTGATTCTATTTGATTTAACAAAAGCTCTTTATTTGCAGATAACAAACCAACTTCAAACTGGTTGCTTTTAAATTGTTGTTTAATATCTTTTAACTTTCCGTCGAGTATTTTATTTGATTTATTAATCAAAGCAATATAGTCGCACATTTCCTCTACAGATTCCATTCTGTGGGTTGAAAAAATGATACTTGCGCCTTCATTTCTCAAATTTAAAATTTCATCTTTGATTAAATTGGCATTTATGGGGTCGAATCCGCTAAAAGGTTCATCAAAAATTAACAATTTTGGACTGTGCATAACGGTGACAATAAATTGCACTTTTTGCGCCATCCCTTTAGAAAGTTCCTGAATTTTTTTATCCCACCAATGTGTAATTTCAAATTTTTCGAACCAATATTTCAATTTCCTTTTGGCCTCATCTTTAGACATCCCTTTTAGCTGAGCCAAATACAAGGCCTGTTCGCCAACTTTCATACTTTTATACAGACCACGTTCTTCAGGCAAATACCCAATATGCTGAATATGCTGGGGCTGCAAAATTTCTCCGTCTAAATAAACGCTGCCGCTATCGGGTAAAGTAATTTGGTTTATAATTCTAATTAACGAAGTTTTTCCTGCACCATTGGGACCCAATAATCCAAAAATACTTCCCTTTGGTACCGAAATTGAAACGTTGTTTAATGCTGTATAACTTCCATAGTTTTTACAAACATTCTCAACCGTTAAAACGTTGTTCATGCGATAGTTTTTGATTCGAAGGACGAAAATATAACTATTTTGCTAAAATTAGGTTAATCTTATTATAAAATTATTCCAGCTTTTCAATATACTTTTGCTGGATGGTTTTCAATAATTCCAAAGTAGCCTTTGGTTTTACAATCCGCAAAATTTCAGTAATACCATGATTTACATAAAAAATTCCTTTGGCAATATCGTAATTCGCATCGGTGACGTTGTGTTTTATTTCTTGGGTTAATTTTTTAAACTCATCCCAACTCATATATCTTGGCACCTCAACATAATAAGTGCTGTCCTCATCCTTAGAATGATAAATTCCATTATCCAATTCTTCAATGGTAATAAAACGATTAATCCTAATTAAAGCTTCAGTGGCAGCAAATTTTTCACTTTTTGCAAAATCATAACCTTCATCCTTATAATATTGCTGAATTTGCCCAATTTCAGGAAAGCGATTAATTCCCTTCACCCTAACACCATCTAACTTTCGGGAATTCATAGTCACCTCACATTTAGCGCCATCCAAATTCAAATTATATTTCGCATTAATTTTTTTGGTGACACGCAGTATTTTTTCAAATGAATTTGGTGTTTTGGTCACAAAAATAATTGATACCGGTTTCACAATTTCTGTAAACCTGCCATAATAATTTTTATACGGATCCGGAACATTAATTACAAATGTGTTAGGAAGCTTGTTTTCGTCAATGCTATCTATTTTTTCCTGTATGATAATTTTCCCAATAAGTTCTTTTGTTGCCATAGTTTAAAAATTTGTATTTCGTTTTAAACTTATTCTTTTTTTCGATAAAAAACAACAAAAATAATTTTTTTTTAATTTATTATGCGCGCATAGTATTTTTTTTTATATATTTGATAAATGCAAAAAGAACAAACTATAGACCACGTGCTAAGAGCAACATGGCAATCCGTGGCTAAAATGTATAACGAACAAGCTGCCAAGCACGACAGCACAATGGCAATGGCCTTTGTTTTATTGAATGTAGATATAGAAAATGGAACACCATCAACCGCATTAGGACCTTTAATGGGAATGGAACCCACGAGCCTTTCTCGTATTTTAAAAAGTATGGAGGGGAAAAAACTTATTTATAGAGAAAAAAATCCAATAGACGGAAGAGGAATTTTGATAAAAATTACTGAATTCGGACTTGAAAAAAGAAATATTTCAAAGGAACATGTTTTTAAATTTAATGAAACCCTTAGAAAACACATATCTGAAGAAAAAATAAATCACTTTTTTGAAGTTACAGAAACTATTAGCCAATTAATTAATGACAAAAATATTTTTAACAATAAACCGATCAAATAAAATATAAATACAATTACCTTATGAAAAGACCAATAAAAAAAATAGCTGTAATCGGATCTGGTATCATGGGATCTGGGATTGCTTGTCATTTTGCAAACATTGGTGTAGAAGTTTTGTTACTAGACATTATTCCTCGTGAATTAAATGATGCAGAAAAAGCAAAAGGACTTACACTTGACAACAAATTTGTTCGCAACAGAATTGTAAATGACAGTTTAAACGCTTCCTTAAAATCAAAACCCTCACCTATTTACAACCTAAAATTTGCCGAAAGAATTTCTACTGGAAATTTAGAAGATGATTTACATAAAGTTAAAGAGGTAGATTGGATTATTGAAGTTGTTATTGAACGATTGGACATTAAGAAACAAGTTTTTGAAAAAATTGAAAAATTCAGAAAACCCGGAACCTTAATTACATCAAATACTTCAGGAATTCCAATAAAATTTATGAATGAAGGAAGAAGTGACGATTTTAAGCAGCATTTTGCTGTAACACATTTTTTCAATCCACCACGTTATTTAAAACTTTTTGAAGTAGTTCCTGGGCCAGACTGCAAACAGGAAGTTGTGGATTTTTTAATGATGTATGGCGAAAAATTCTTAGGTAAAACTTCGGTTTTAGCGAAAGACACTCCAGCATTTATTGGAAACAGGGTTGGTATTTTCGGAATAATGAGTTTATTCCATCAAGTAAAAGAATTGGGATTGACCATCGAAGAAGTTGACAAATTAACAGGTCCTGTTATTGGTCGACCAAAATCTGCAACTTTTAGAACTGTTGATGTGGTTGGCTTGGACACTTTGGTACATGTAGCCAATGGAATTCATGAGAACTGTAAAGATGATGAATCCATAGGCTTGTTTAAACTTCCTGAGTTTATTGATACCATGGTTAAAAACAAATGGTTGGGAAGCAAAACCAAACAAGGTTTTTATAAAATGGTTGTTGAAAATGGCAAAAGAAACATTCTTTCTTTAGATTTAAACACCTTGGAATATCGCCCGAATAAAAGAGCAAATTTTGCGACACTTGAACTTACCAAATCAATTGACCATGTTATTGATCGATTTAAAGTTTTGGTAAAAGGAAAAGATAAAGCTGGTGAATTTTACAGAAAAAATTTCGGCGCCATGTTTGGGTATGTTCAAAACCGAATTCCTGAAATTTCAGATGAATTATACCGATTAGATGATGCCATGAAAGCAGGTTTTGGCTGGGAGCATGGTCCTTTTGAAATTTGGGATGCCATTGGCGTTGAAGCTGGAATTGAATTGATGAAAGCTGAGAACTTGCCTGTTGCAAAATGGGTGACTGAAATGCTTGAAAATGGAAATAAGAAATTTTATACCGTAAAAGAAGGTGCTAAATATTTCTATTCAATCCCATCTAAAAAACAAGAAAAAATTCCTGGGCAAGACAGTTTTATCATTCTTAATAATATAAGAAAAGCAAAAACAATCTGGTCTAATCCGGGAGCCTCCATTCAACATTTAGGTGATGGCGTTTTAAATATAGAATTCCAATCTAAAATGAACACCTTGGGCGGTGAGGTTTTACAAGCCATAAATAAAGGAATTGATTTGGCCGAAACAGAATATGAAGCCGTAATATTAGGAAACCAAGCAGCCAATTTCTCAGTTGGGGCCAATTTAGGTATGGTTTTTATGATGGCTGTTGAGCAGGAATATGATGAGCTTAACTTCTCTGTAAAATATTTTCAAGATACCGTAATGCGTTTGCGTTACTCTTCTTGCCCAACCATTATTGCACCACACGGATTTACTTTTGGAGGCGCTTGTGAAATGAGCATGCACGCCGATAAGGTGATTGCCGCTGCAGAAACTTACATCGGTTTGGTTGAATTTGGCGTGGGAATAATTCCTGGCGGTGCCGGTTCAAAAGAAATGGCTTTAAGAGCTTCGGAAGGTGTGTTAAAAGATGATGTAAAATTGAACAAATTGCGCGATTACTTTATCAACGTAGCTACGGCAAAAGTGGCAACTTCTGCTTATGAAGCATACGATTTAGGCTTCTTCAAAGAACATAAAGACATTGTTGTGGTAAACAAAGATCGTCAAATTGCAACAGCCAAACGTCATGCCATACAACTATTAGAAGATGGTTATACACAACCAATTCCTAAAAAAGCTTTGGTTTACGGACAACAAGCTCTAGGAATGTTTTTAGTAGGAACTGACAGTTTGGAAAAAGGACATTATGCTTCTGAACACGACAAAAAAATAGCCAATAAATTAGGTTATGTAATGGCTGGAGGAAATTTATCAGAACCAACTTATGTTTCAGAACAATATTTATTGGATCTTGAACGTGAGGCCTTTATGAGTTTGAGCACAGAGCGCAAAACATTAGAGCGCATTGAGCATATGTTAAAAACCGGAAAACCATTAAGAAACTAAAAACTTAAAAAAAAATGAAAACAGCATATATAGTACAAGGATATAGAACGGCCGTGGGAAAAGCGCCAAAAGGAGTTTTTAGGTTTAAACGGCCTGATGAACTTGCTGCAGAAACCATTGAACATTTATTGAAGGATTTTCCTCAGTTGGATAAAAAAAGAATTGATGACGTAATGGTTGGAAATGCCATGCCAGAAGCAGAACAAGGTTTGAACATCGGACGATTGATTTCATTAATGGGATTAAAAATTGAAGATGTTCCGGGAATGACCGTAAACCGTTATTGCGCTTCGGGATTGGAAACAGTAAGTATTGCCGTAGCCAAAATACAATCAGGAATGGCCGATTGCATTATTGCAGGTGGCGTAGAAAGTATGAGTTATATTCCAATGGGCGGTTATCGTCCGGTGCCAAATTACAAAACTGCCTATGAAGGCAATGAGGATTATTACTGGGGAATGGGTTTAACTGCGGAAGCAGTGGCAAAACAATTTAAAGTTTCTCGAGAAGATCAGGATGAGTTTTCTTTTAATTCACACAATAAAGCATTGAAAGCACAAGCTGATGGCAAATTTACAAGTGGCATTGTTCCTATCAACATAGAAGAGGTTTATATTGATGAGAACGGAAAAAAACAAGTTAAAAATTATTTGATTTCTAAAGATGAAGGTCCAAGAAAAGGAACTTCCATTGAAGCTTTGTCAAAATTACGCCCGGTATTTTCTGCCGACGGAAGTGTAACCGCAGGAAATTCATCACAAATGAGCGATGGTGCCGCATTTTTATTGGTGATGGGTGAAGATATGGTAAAAGAATTAAATATTGAGCCAATTGCCCGCATGGTTTCCTATGCCGCGGTTGGTGTTGAACCTAGAATCATGGGAATTGGCCCTTTAAAAGCAATTCCAAAAGCCCTAAAACAAGCCAATTTATCATTAAAAGACATTGATTTAATTGAACTTAATGAAGCATTTGCTTCGCAATCTTTGGCTGTGATGCGGGAACTAGACATTAACCAAGACATTGTGAATGTGAATGGAGGCGCTATTGCGTTGGGCCATCCACTGGGTTGTACCGGTGCTAAACTTTCTGTGCAATTGTTCAATGAAATGCGCAATAGAAAAGGCAAATACGGAATCGTAACCATGTGTGTTGGAACAGGACAAGGCGCAGCAGGAGTTTATGAATTATTAAAATAAACTCCACCCAAACCCACCCAAAGGGAGGGCTAATTAAAATTAAAAATATAAAAATTAACATTTAAAACCTACTTTCCTCCAGTAGTAATTCCCCCTTAGGGGGATAAAAGGGGGCTTAAAATGGGAACAATTAAAGGCGGAGAATTTCTAATCAAAGAAATTAAATCAGAGGATATTTTTGTATCGGAAGAATTCAATGAAGAACAAAAAATGATGAAAGAAGCGGTTATAGAATTTATAGACCGAGAAGTTTGGCCAAATAAAGAACGTTTTGAAAATAAAGACTATGCATTTACTGAAGAAATAATGCGTAAGGCGGGTGAAATGGGATTTTTGGGCGTTTCTATACCTGAAGAATATGGAGGAATTGGAATGGGTTTTGTATCAACAATGCTGGTAACCGATTATATTTCATCTGCAACAGGTTCTTTAGCAACAGCTTTTGGAGCCCATACAGGAATTGGAACCATGCCAATTTACTTGTATGGAACTGAAGAACAAAGACAAAAATACTTGCCATTACTAACATCTGGAGAAAAATTTGGGGCCTACTGCTTAACAGAGCCTGGAGCCGGAAGTGATGCCAATTCAGGAAAAACAACTGCCCAACTAACTGCCGACGGAAAGCATTACAAATTGAACGGACAAAAAATGTGGATTTCCAATGCAGGATTTGCTGAAATTTTTATCGTTTTTGGACGTATTGAAAAGGATAAAAACATCACTGCTTTTATATTGGAATTTGACAAAAATAACCCAAATGGCATTACTTTAGGTGCCGAAGAAAATAAACTTGGTATTACATCATCATCAACACGACAAGTATTTTTTACGGACACCCTAATTCCAGTTGAAAATATGTTGGCCGGAAGAGGCGAAGGATTTAAAATCGCATTAAATTCTTTAAATGTTGGTCGTATCAAATTAGGTGCTGCTTGTACAGATGCGAGCCGTAAAATTATTACTGAATCTGTTAAGTATGGAAATGAACGAATTCAGTTTAAAACGCCAATTTCAAATTTTGGAGCCATTAAGAAAAAATATGCTGAAATGTGTGCCAAAACATTTACATTGGATGCAGGAAGTTATAGGGCCGCTAAAGATATTCAAAATATGATTGATTCACTTTTAGCTGCTGGAAAATCGCATCAAGAAGCTGAATTAACAGCATTTAGCGAATACGCTATTGAATGCGCCATACTTAAAGTTTTTGGGTCGGAAGTTTCACAATTTGTTTCAGATGAAGGAATCCAAATTTTTGGTGGAATGGGATTCTCAAAAGATACGCCAATGGAAAGTGCTTGGAGAGATGCGAGAATTACGAGAATTTACGAAGGAACAAATGAAATTAACCGCTTGTTAACTGTTGGAATGTTACTTAAAAAAGCGATGAAAGGTGAAATTGATTTATTGACTCCTGCTATGGAAGTAGGCAATAGCTTAATGGGAATTCCTTCATTCGATACACCCGACTTTTCTGTTTTATTTTCAGAAGAAAAAGAGTTGATTGCCCGATTGAAAAAAGCTTTCTTAATGATTTCAGGAAAAGCTGTACAAAAATTTGGAATGGATTTAGAAAATCATCAACAGTTGGTTTTAGCTGCTGCAGAAGTAATGATTGAAGTTTATATGGCAGAATCATCCGTTTTAAAAGCTGAAAAGGTGGTCGAATTAACTTCACAAAAAGATGCTGAAATTCAAATTGCCCTAGCGCAATTAAATTTGTACAATGCCGTTGACAAAATAAATAACTTTGGAAAAGAAGCTATTCTATACTTTGCTGAAGGCGATGAACAACGCGTTATGTTGATGGGTTTAAAACGTTTTACCAAATATGTGAACAACCCTAACCCTATTGCATTGCGAAACACTATTTCAGAAAAAGTAATTTCAGAAAACAAATATTGTTTCTAAAAATTTAGAATATAGCATATTGTTTATTAAAAGCCGCAACAAAAAATGTTGCGGCTTTTTTTATTTATATCCTTGAAAATAAGCGATTTTTTTTGTAATTTTAATGTTACACTCCAGACTAGTATTCTACCTCAATTATTTCACTACTAAAACAATAATTATGAAAAAAAACATTGGAATTTGGTTAGACACCCGACAAGCTGTTATTGTTGAACTTTCAAACGGAGAACACACCATTAAGACAATTGAATCCAATATTGATACTAGAGAACGCATTCCTGGAGAATCAAAAAAATTTGGAAGATTTGGAGGTCAGTATATCACTTATGAAAAAAACAGGGAGAATAAAAAAAATGAGCAGACTTCAAAGTTTATGAAAATTTTAATAAATGAAATTAAAGCCTGCGATACCGTTGTTTTATTTGGTCCATCAATTATGAAAACAATTTTTGAAAAAGAAATTAAAAACGACCTAAACCTTATTGGAAAACTTATTAGGGTTTTTGATGCTGATTCAATGACCGAAAATCAAATCTTGGCTTGGGTTAAAGATTTTTATAAAAATAAAAAACAAAATCTGTCATAAACATCATAATTGGAACAATTTTCGCTTATAGTAAAACCACAACTATAATCAGCGAATCTCTATTTTATCATTTTAAGGTTTTGAGCGCAAATATATTATAGTCGATATTTGAAAATCTATAAACCCAATTTCATGCAAATAAAATCAATTTTAATTTCAATTTCATTACTAATCTCAAGTTTTGGTTGGGCTCAAAAACCAGACATTGACATCATAAAAACAAAAAATGGCACTTTACAAATTCAGCCAATATTACATAGCAGTTTGGTGTTAACCTTTAACAACAAAACCATTTATGTCGATCCTTATGGCGGCGCAAAAATGTACAAGGGCATCAACGCACCCGACATTATTTTAATTACTGATATTCACGGGGATCATTTAGATTTTAAAACACTTGATTCTATTGACACCTCAAAAGCAATTTTTATACTGCCAGAAGAAGCCGCAAATAAATTGCACAAAAAATATGGGGCTGAAATTGTAAAACTTAAAAATAGACAAAGCGTTCACCGTTTGGGATTTTTCATAACAGCAATTCCCATGTATAATTTACCGGAGGATTTAAATTCAGGACATCCAAAAGGGCGAGGAAATGGCTATGTTTTGAACATGGACGACAAACATATTTACATTTCAGGGGACACAGGCGATATTCAGGAAATGAGAATTTTACAAAATATCGATATCGCTTTTGTTTGTATGAATTTGCCTTATACCATGACTGTAGATCAGGCCGCAAGTGCCGTATTAGATTTTCAGCCAAAAATTGTGTATCCTTTTCATTACCGGGGACAAGCTGGATTTAGTGACGTAGAAGCCTTTAAAAAATTGGTAAATTCAAAAAATAAAAACATTGAAGTCAGATTAAGAAATTGGTATCCCCATAACTAATTTCTTTTCGAAATCTCATCAAAAAATTATTTTAAATTCAATTAATCCTTTTGTAAACAGTTTTGTAAGCTGATCCCTTTTAATACATTTGACAACTAATTCATCCATAAAATTTATTTGTACTTAAAACTTTTAATATGAGCATTTTATCAAAATTTATAAGTCACTCTATTATTTTACTAATTAATAATTACAAAAACAATGAGTGTAAGAAAAGCCTATAATATTTGGGCAGCACAATACGACACAAATAACAATAAAACGAGAGATCTTGAAGCGATTGCTCTACGGGAAAATTTAATTTCCATTCCCTTCAATTCGTGTCTGGAAATTGGCTGTGGAACTGGTAAAAATACCGAGTGGTTAATTACAAAAGCTACAGAAATAGTGGCAGTTGACCTTTCAGAAGAAATGCTTAAGAAAGCGACAATAAAAATCACTTCTAATAATGTAAAATTTATCAAGGCCAACATTAACCAAAATTGGACATTTGTTGAAAAACCAGCAGACCTTATATGCTTTAGCCTTGTTCTGGAACATATAGAAAATTTGGATGCTGTAATTAGTAAAGCAGCAAATTCTATTAAAAAAGACGGTATTATTTATATTGGGGAACTGCATCCATTTAAACAATATTCTGGCACCAAAGCCAGATTTGAAACAGAAGAGGGACTTCAAACAGTGACTTGTTTTAATCACCATCTTTCCGATTTCACAAATGCTGCCAAAAAATATGGACTTGATATTTTAAGCATCAACGAGTATTTTGACGATGATGATAAAAAAACGATTCCTCGAATTTTGACTCTCTTATTAAAAAAATCAAGTTAGGTTTTAAAAAAGTTCCTCTAAAAGCTGGTTTAACCACAAAGCTCGCAAAGAAGGCGCATTGCTCACCAAATGTCAAGCATATAAAATCAGCACCTCGCCTCCTTGCGAAAAAACATTGCGTTCATTATCGGTCTAAAATGGGCTCTTTGCAAACAGCCCCTTTTCCAAATAAAGCTAGAAATTATTTTTTTGGATGCACCAAGGTCATTTCTTCAATTAAATTTTTAGCACCGGCATATTTGTCGATGATAAACAATACATAACGAATATCCACCATAATATTTCTGCAAATATCTGGATCATAATTCATATCGCTCATCGTTCCTTCCCAAACCCTGTCGAAATTTAATCCGATTAAATTTCCTTGTGCGTCAATAGCCGGACTTCCTGAATTTCCTCCAGTAGTATGGTTTGTACCAATAAAGTTAACAGGCATTTTACCGTTTTCCCCATATTGTCCGTAATCTTTGGCATTGTATAAATCCACCAACTTTTTAGGCACATCAAATTCATAATCTCCTGGAACATATTTTTCCATAACGCCGTCTAAATATGTGGTTGTGTTATAATAAATGCCGTCTTTTGGCTCATAACCTTTAACTTGTCCGTAAGTTACGCGAAGCGTACTGTTGGCATCAGGAAAAAAACGGTTGTTTGGGAACACTTCCTTCAGGGCTTTCATATATTGCTTTTGAACGGCTTCAATTTGCAAATTTAGTGCTTGAAATTTCGGTTCCAAGTTATTGTAAAATATAGTGTGTAACTCTTTTCCAAAGGCATACGCCCTATCATCATTTAACTTTTTAATCACTTCTTCTGGAGTTCCAGAAAGTAATTTTTCAGCACCTTCTAAAGATGTTAGTTTTGAGTTTGCATAAATATTATTGGTAAGTTCCGTAAAATTTACGCCTTTCATAGTTGAAGGCAAGTATTCTTTGGGAGATTTTTCGGCATATAAAGCCACCAATCTTTCAAAAACTGGCTTATCTACCTTTAAACTATAATTTTTATAGATACCTTTAAAAGTATTCAAAGCCGATTCTCTTACTTTGTTAAAAGCAGGTTCTCCACCTTTTAAATAAGCTTGTTCCAGTTGATACGCTCTAAAAGTAATTCCCAATAATTCTACATTTCTATAGGCAACTTCTGACCAATATTCACGTGCCAATGCTACACTTTCAATTTGAGTGTATAACGTCTCAAAATCTGACAGCAAGGTTTTATAAGCCTCCAAATCTTTTTCATTTACAATTTTAGTAAATTCTGCTTCAAGCTCACGTTTCTTCACAATGGCATTCGATTTTTGAATTCCCTGATTTTCCCCAATCCATTTTTTCCAATAGTTGGCGGTTGAAGCATATTTTGAAGCATATTTAATTTTTATATCAGCATCTTTCCTCATAAATGAGTCTGTTATTTTCAAGGAATTGTCACGAATTTCAATTCTTGCCGGATTTAAAACATTCACTATTTGTGCTACACCCACTGCAGGCAGATATTCATTGGTACGCCCCGGAAATCCGAATACCAAGGTGAAATCGCCTTCTTCCACGCCATCCAAAGATATTGGTAAATAATGGTTTGGTTTGTATGGCACATTGTCTTTTGAATATTCGGCTGGATGGTTGTTTGCATCTGCATAAATTCTAAACATTGAGAAATCGCCCGTATGTCTTGGCCACATCCAATTGTCGGTATCCGAGCCAAACTTCCCTATTGAAGTTGGCGGCGCACCCACCAAACGAAGGTCATCAAAAGTTTCGGTCACAAATAACAAATATTGATTGCCATGGTAAATGGGTTTAATATTCGCATTTTGCCAATCTTCTTTTTGGGTTGTTTTCGCAACTTTTTCTATATTTTGGCTGATAATTTTTAATTTTGAAGCTTCATCCATCGTAGCAGTTACCCCTTTAAAAACTTCCGAAGTAACATCGTCAATTCTCTTGATAAAAGTAACATTCATACTAGGATTTGGCAATTCCTCTTCATAATTCATAGCCCAAAACCCATCTGTCAAATAGTCTTTTTCCACGGTTGAGTGCGATTGTATGGCGCTATAACCACAATGATGGTTAGTTAATAACAAACCATTTGGCGAAATAATTTCTGATGTGCAACCTCCATTAAAATGCACAATGGCATCTTTTAAACTTGAATTATTGACATCATAAATGTCTTTTGCGGTCATTTTGCTTCCCAACTGAAGCATTTCGATTTCATTCATTCCTTCCAACAAAGAAGGAATCCACATTCCACCTTGGATTTCTCTAAGATCTTGTTTTATTAAGGAAGTACTTTTTGATGAAATTGAAGTTGATTCCTGAATTGGTTTACAGGAAATTATCAATAAGGCTACTAAAAAATAAAGTTTTATATATTTCATTTGTTACTATTTATTCTACAAATATACATAACCAAAAACACTTTTTTTAGTCTGATATTCATTAAAAAAAATAGTATTTTAGCCAAAATTCAAAAAAAACATGGATACAACGCCAATTATTACACAAGACACCATTGCCTTCGGAATATTAATGCTGACGCTCGGATTCGTTTTTTATACTTCCTCCAGTGAAAATAGTCGCTGGGTAAAATTTTACAAAATTGTTCCGTCATTATTGATGGCTTATATGTTACCCGCTATTTTTACTTCACTGGGAATTATTGCTCCCGAATGGGATTCAGTGAACAAAGCTGGTGAAATTGTAAAGCACCAATCAAATTTATATTATGTTTCTAGCCGTTTTTTATTGCCGGCTTCGCTGGTTTTAATGACTCTGTGTATCGATTTAAAAGCGGTGTTCAATTTAGGTCCGAAAGCCTTGATTATGTTCTTGACAGGAACTGCAGGAATTATAATTGGAGGTCCGGTTGCCGTACTGTTAATTTCATTGGTCTCTCCGGAAACTGTTGGCGGTATAGGTCCTGATGCTGTTTGGCGAGGATTGGCAACCTTGGCAGGAAGCTGGATTGGCGGTGGCGCAAACCAAGCTGCTATGCTTGAAATTTATGGCTACAACCCGAAATTATACGGTGGAATGGTGTTGGTTGATATTGTTGTTGCAAATATTTGGATGGCAATTATACTAATGGGCATAGGGAAATCGGCACAAATTGACAAATGGTTAAAATCAGATACAACTGCCATAGAAGAGCTCAAGGAAAAAGTTTCTACTTATGCCAATAAAGTATCGAGAAACCCATCGTTGTCCGATTTGATGGTCATTCTTTCCATCGCGTTTACGGTTGTAGGAATTGCTCATTTTGGCGCCGATGCAATTGCTTCCTTTTTAGTGAATAATTTTGATGCTGTCAGCGACACAACTTCTGCTTTGTCTTCCTTCAGTTCTCAATTCTTTTGGATGATAAGTATTGCCACCATTTTGGGAATTATTTTGTCATTTACCTCCTTAAAAAAATATGAAGGTGCCGGAGCCAGCAAAGTTGGAAGCGTTTTTATTTATATTTTGGTGGCTACCATTGGAATGAAAATGGATTTAACAATGATTTTAGACAATCCCGGATTGATTGTAATAGGCATTGTTTGGATGACGATTCATGCCATCATATTAATTATTATGGCAAAACTTATAAAAGCACCTTACTTTTTCTTGGCTGTGGGTAGTCAGGCAAATGTTGGCGGCGCCGCATCGGCACCAATTGTTGCAGCGGCATTTCACCCTGCGCTTGCTTCCGTTGGGGTCTTATTGGCTGTTTTTGGTTATGTTGTTGGTACTTACGGCGCCATGTTAACAGCCGAATTAATGCGTATAGTTGCGCCTTAAAACACTTTTTTAACTAAAATAAAAATTATATTTACAAGCTTAAACTCAATAAATGAAAAAAATAATTAGTCTGTTAGCGATTGTCGTGCTTTTAGTTTCCTGTAATAAAAACGAGCCTGGAAACATGGTTGTGAATGTCACCATTGATGGTTTAAAAAAGGGAACTTTGTATTTGCAAAAAATGAAAGACACCGCATTGGTTTCTGTTGATTCCGTTAAATTAGACGGAAATACCATTATTTTGCTTCGCGACGATGTTGAAAGTCCGGAATTATATTTTTTGGCTTTAGATAAAATTGCGGGGGAAAGAATTTCCTTTTTTGGTGAAAAAGGTGAAATTACCGTACATGCAAAATTAGAGAAGTTTGCGACTTCCGCAAAAATATCTGGTTCGGTTAACCAAGATTTATTGACAGAACATAAAGTAATGGCTCAAAAATTTAACAATAAAAAATTAGACCTGTTAGTTGAAAAGTTTAATGCCAATAAAATTAACGATACCGCTTTAGCCTCAAAACTTGAGAAAGAAGAAAAAAACCTAATCAAGCGAAAATATTATTACACTACCAACTTTGCCGTTTTAAATGCAACTCATGAAGTTGCGCCTTACCTAGCGTTAACCGAATTGTTTGATGCCAACATTAAATTGTTGGACACTATTAATAACTCTCTCTCTGAAGAAGTAAAAGCTTCTAAATACGGCAAGAAATTAGAGAAATATATTAAAGACATAAAAAAAGCCCCCTAGCCCCCGAAGGGGAAACTAAAAAGGTTAAAAGCCAAAAGTTGAAAGTTCAGTAAAGGCAAAATCAATAAAAATCGTAATTCTAAAATCTTAATTGTAATTCTATTTGCGTTAGGGATTGAAGTGAAAATCCTTTTTTGAGGTTTTTATCCGAAAAAAAGATTACAGCGAAAAGCCCGACCCCCGCCTTTTCGGCGGAGGGGAACGCCCACAAAAAAAACGGACAGGTCCACAATAATATTTTTACTGGGTTATTCTATATTTGTTACGTAAACTTGTAACAAATTAGGGTAAACACACACTTATTAATTGCTAAATAATTAGAACCTGTGAATAAGAAACTTGAGCATAAATTTATAGTGGAATTTGAGCAAAATCAGAACATTATTCATAAAGTATGCAGAATTTACACTTCTAATCAGGATGCCCACAACGATTTATTTCAGGAGATTGCCATTCAGCTTTGGAAAGCGTATCCGAAATTTAGAGGGGAATCCAAATTGAGCACCTGGATGTACAGAATTGGGCTGAATACCGCCATAACACTTTACAGAAAATCGAAACGAAGCATTGTTACACAGGACTTTGACTCGGTTTTATACAGGATTGAATCGACAAGTTATGATGATACAGAGGAAGAGCAATTGAAACTGATGTATAAAGCGCTTCATCAATTAAATGATATCGACAAAGCATTGATTTTTTTGTATTTGGAAGATGTAAACTATAAAGAAATAGCAGAAACCATGGGTATTTCGGAAGTAAACGCACGTGTGCGGATGAACAGAATTAAAACGCGTTTAAAAACAATATTAAACCCTTAAATGATGGATGAATTAGAATTCTTAAAAAAGGATTGGAAGAAGCAGGGAGCCGATTTTCCTAAATTATCTTATAACGAAATTTATAAATTAATCCATAAAAAATCTTCTTCAATTGTAAAATTGATTTTCATTATTTGTATTGCTGAATTTCTGTTTTGGAGTTTGATAGCCATTTGCATTCCAGAAAGCACTTTTGCGATTTATGAAAAATTTAATTTAAACACCTTTCTGTTTATTGCGCAGGGTTTACATTATGTGGTAATATTTATTTTTATTTATCTGTTCTATAAAAATTATAAAACAATTTCAGTGGTTGATAATACCGGCTCGCTGATGAAAAACATTTTAAAAACTCGTAAAACAGTTAATTATTACGTGTATTATAATATCATATTATACATATTAATATCCATTATTTTAAATACCGTTATGTTTTCCCATCCAAATATTTTAATTGAAAATATGATGCCTAAAAACCCCACTTTGGATAGTGATAAATTCCTGACCGTTATGATTGTGGTTCAGATTTTTGTATTATTGGCAATGTGCGGGCTTATATGGCTGTATTACCGAATAATTTATGGAATTTTACTTAAAAAGTTGAACAGAAATTATAAAGAATTGGAATCTTTAGATGTTTAAAAAAAATGAAGCCGTCTCACAACTAGAGACGGTTTTTTTTAATTAAAATTATACTATTTATTTCTTCGATTTTAACTTGACGCTCCATTCAAATTCATAGGCGGAAACTTGTTCATTATTTTCATTCACGCCAACAGATTTCATCAAAATGGTTTGCCCTTCTCCAGTTTCTATGGTTCTTTTTAGCGCTTCATCAAGCAAATGACCATCGGTACAACTAAAAGTTATTTTTCCAACCGCCTTTTTTGTGAAGGTTCCGTTATGATTGGTTACCAACATAGAAATTTGCTTGCCGCTTTCTTTAATTTTTTTAATAACTAAAGCTCCTGTAGTGAGTTCAGCCGCCATAGACTGCACAGCGAAATACATGGAATTAAACGGATTTTGATTGATCCATCGATGTGTTACGGTAACAATTGTTTTTGAATTATTGAGTTCCTTTAATCGGACTCCACATAAAAAAGCAGATGGTAATTTAAAAACCAGAAAACGATTCATTTGTTTTACGGTAACGCTCATAAATTTAATTTTCGGCAATTTATAAAAAAAAGACCGATTTATATTTTAAATCTGTAAGTTTCTTGATTAGGATGATGCTTCCAAAGTAAAGCTAAATCTGCTGCCAACATTTTCTTTGCTAATCACTTTAATAGTACCGTTATTTTTTTCAATGAATTCTTTACAAAGCACCAAACCCAAACCTGTTCCGGCTTCATTTTCAGTTCCAGCAGATCTATAATTATGCTCAATTTTAAAAAGATTTCTTACATTATCCTCACTCATTCCAATTCCTGTGTCGGCAATTGTTGTTTCTATCATTTTCTTATTATCAGACCTAATTTCTTTTGATAAAATTGTAATTGTTCCGCCTTTTGGGGTAAATTTAATGGCATTCGCCAATAAATTTCTTGTAATAGTAGAAACCATTTTTTTATCAGCATAAACACTTAATTTTTGATGAAAATTTGAGATTAAACTAATATTTTTTGAAAAGGCAAGAGAGCTTACTCCTGCAATATTATGCGTCACTAAATCACTTAATTTGAAAATTTCTTTATTGGGTGCAATACTTCCAACTTGAACTCTGGACCATTCCAACAAATCATGAAGCAAAGACAGCGTATAATTGGCTGATTTATTAATAATGGTGGAATATTTTTTAATTTTTTCAGAATCTAAATCAGAATAACTTTCTTTTAGCAACTCTGAAAACCCTATGATACCTGAAATTGGGTTAATTAAATCATGAGAAATAATGGAAAAAAATTTATTTTTCGACTCATTTTGAATCTTTAATTCCCTAGATAATTTTTCCAACTCCATTTGAGTTCGTTTTCTTTCCGTAATATCTTCAGAAGTTCCAACAATGCCAATTACATTTTTATTTTCATCAAAAATTGGTAATTTATTTGATACATAGTACCTCTTTTTACCTTTTCTAATATGACCTTCCTCATAATTTAATTTTGTTTTGCCACTTAACATAATAGCCACTTCATCTGCCCGGTATTTTTCAGCATCATTTTTATCGTAAAAATCAAAATCCGATTTGCCGATAACATCACTTTCGTTTTCCAGTTCCATTTCCTTCAAAGAAATAGCATTTACGCCTAAAAAATTAGAGTCAGTATCTTTCCAAAAAACATTAATTGGAATATTGTCGAGCACATTTCTTAAAATTTGTTTTGATATAAGCGTTTCCTGGTGAATTTTTTTCCGTTGGATGGCCAAGCTGATATGTGATTCCACAAACTCCAACAATTCAATATCACTTTGTATAAATGCATTTTCATTGTCGTAACTTTGAACAACAATGGCACCGATGGCTACATCATTAACACGTAAAGGAACTCCCAGCCATACTTTTGACATTGGACCTATTTGTTTAACGATATCTTTTTTTATTAAAAGGTCAATATCTTTTGAATAAATTAATATTGGCTTATTGGTGTTTATCAAATGCGCCGTCATCGATTTTTCGGCAGGAAATTCTTCTTCAGATTCTTCTCCTGAAATAAAAGGAATATTTATGGTTTGTTTTTCCTTGTTAATAAACGCAATATAAAAGTTACTGGTATCAATAAGCCTCCCAAGCTCCATTTGAATATAAGCTGCAAATTCCCTTAAACTGGAAGTAACATAGCCTTTTTTAGAAATTTTAAGCAACACATCGAGTACATCATCATATTTCTTTTTTTCTGAAACATCTCTCAATATTCCTTCATAATAAAGGATTTTCCCATTACTGTCGAACATATTTCTGCCATGGTCTTCCACCCAAATTTCGGAACCATCCTTTTTACGAAGTCTGTATATATCGCTTTTTTTATAAGTTCTCTGCTCATTGCTTAATAATTGATCCCTTTCAGATACGTCAAAATAAAGTTGGGTTTTAATATCTATATTTAATAATTCCTCTTTAGAATCATAGCCTAACATTTCGGCCAACGAATCATTTACCTCAATAAATTTACCTGCTTCGGTACTTTTATAAATTCCATCTATAGAGTTGTCGACCAAATCTTGGTATTTATTTTCAATTTCCTTAAGCGAATCAATAAGTTTTTCTTGTTCGATTAAACGTGCTAGCAATTCCTCATTAACACTGGGGAGATCACCTAAGTTGCTTTCACTTAGTTTATTAATTATTTTCATTTTATTAGCAATTTAATTTATTCCAAAGTCTAAATCTTACCAAATATACAAATAATCATACCAAACATACAAATAATTATACCATTTATTCAAAGTAATTATACCAAACATACAAATAATCATATCAAACATACAAATAGTTATACCGAATACACAAGTAATTAGACCATTAAGTGATTTATGA
This sequence comes from Lutibacter sp., assembly GCA_027449025.1. Taxonomy (GTDB): domain Bacteria; phylum Bacteroidota; class Bacteroidia; order Flavobacteriales; family Flavobacteriaceae; genus Lutibacter. Next base: position 20,807 of record DAIDMK010000041.1, read on the forward strand.
ACCCTATATTTTTTTATAAAAAAGGACGAATGTTAATTTTATGTTAAAATACAGTACTATGTTTTGCATAATACTATATAAAAATCATATCTTTGTATAAGAAATTTTAAATCATCTAATTATGGTTACTCAAAATGATAAAACTTACAGTTCAATTACCCATTTGAGCAGTTTCGCAGGATGGTTTTTTCCATTTGGAAATATTATTGTTCCATTCATATTGTGGTCGGCAAAAAAAACCGAAAGCACTTATATTGACACTCACGGAAAAGCAGCTGTAAACTTTCAGTTGAGCTTAATGCTTTACGTATTTTTATTGGTATTGTTCGCGATACCGCTTACAATTTTTACGTTTGGATTGGGATTGATTGCTGTTATATTGGGTATTATTCCGGCAGTAATTTTAATCATTGCCACAATCATTTCGGCCAGTATAAAAGCAACCAATGGGGAATATTACAATTATCCATTCACCATAGAATTTATTAAATAGCACATTAAACCTCAACTTATGAAGATAGAAAACACAAAAGCGCAAATGCGAAAAGGAGTTTTAGAATATTGCATCCTGTCCATATTACAACATGGGGATGCTTACACTTCTGAAATTTTATTGGAGTTGAAAGACGCAAAATTATTGGTAGTTGAAGGAACCATTTATCCTTTATTAACCCGGTTAAAAAATGTTGGTTTGCTCAGCTATCGATGGGAAGAATCAACCTCTGGACCCCCAAGAAAATATTATGCCCTTACCGAAACGGGCAAATTATTTTTAAACGAATTAGACACTACTTGGAGTGAACTTGTAGAAGCAGTAAACCTAGTAACCAAAAAATAAATCAACGAAAAATGAATAAGACGATAAACATAAATTTAGGAGGCATCTTCTTTCATATTGATGAATTAGCCTATCAAAAACTAAAACTTTATTTAGACGCCATTAGACGATCTTTAAGCGACGATTCGCAAGGAAGAGACGAAATATTAAATGATATTGAACTTCGAATAGGAGAATTGCTTTCTGAAAGAATTACCAATGACCGAATGGTCATCAATGAAAATGATATTGATGAAATCACCAAAATAATGGGAAGACCAGAAGATTATTCAGTTGATGAAGAAATTTTTGAAGATGAGCTAAAATATAGTCCAAAAACAGCTTCAAAAAAATTATTCAGGGACAGCGACGATAAATTTTTAGGCGGTGTTTGTTCAGGATTGGCACATTACTTTGGTATGGACGTTATTTGGATGCGCCTGTTGTGGCTTGTATTATTTTTCTTTTTAGGAACCGGATTCTTAATCTACATTTTATTATGGATTTTAATTCCGCAAGCTGAAACAACTGCCGAAAAATTACAAATGAAAGGTGAACCGGTAACCATCAGCAATATTGAACGAAAAATCAGAGAGGAATTTCAAGATGTTTCATCAAGAGTAAAAAGTGGTGTAAACGAAGTTAGCGATACCGTAAGAAGCTCAGAATTCAAAAACAAAACAAAATCTGGTATTCAAGAAGTGATTGACACTATTGGAAAAATTATTCTGGCCATACTCAAAGTCTTTGGAAAGTTTATTGGTGCTTTAATTATTTTTATCGCTGCAATAACCCTGATAGCCTTAATTATTGCCGCATTTTCAGTAGGCAGTATCGGAATATTGGGATTTCATCAAGATTTTATGAATCCACCATTCTTCTTTAATTCTATACATCCGCCATTCTTTTATGACTCCATACTTCCGTCTTGGCTCTTAGTGATTTTTGGATTTTTAGCCATCGCAATTCCGTTTGTTGTATTATTTATGCTGGGGTTAAAAATTCTTTCGAGCAATGTAAAATCATTTAGTACCACAACAAAACTATCACTCTTAGGTGTATGGATTATTGCAATACTCGGATTAAGTTTTGCCGGAATTAATTTCGCAACTCAAAATGCCTATGATGGCGTTCACAATCAAACGAAGGATTTACCAATAATTGCTTTAGATACATTGACCATAAAATTGATTGGAAACGACAACTTGTCAAATGAAAAAGAATTACGTAGAAGAAATAATTATGAAACAGTATTTGACAATAACGTGGAGAAATTATATACAACCAGAGTTAACCTTGATATTAAATCTACCGATAAAACAACTGCTTATATGAAAATCAGAAAAGAATCTGACGGCAAAAATCGTTTAACCGCCAATAAAGACGCGGAATCTATTGAATATAAATTCAATTTAACAGAGAAAAATCTGTTGCTAAACGGTTATTTTTTATCAGATTTAAAAAATAAATTCAAAGATCAGTTAATTGATATTACCGTTTACTTGCCAGTTAATTCCGTTGTATATTTAGATAAATCAACACAAACCTATTTGAATGATGTGGACAATGTTCAAAATATTTATGATGGTGATATGCCAAAACATTATTTTAAAATGACAGAAAATGGATTGGAATGTTTAGACTGCGATTCAAGTATATTTGGTGACAGCTATAAAAATAATACGGAGAATTTTAAATTAAATATTGATGAAAATGGCGTTGAAATAAATGTAAATGATGGCGGCAAAGACGCAAAAGTAAAAATTGATAAGAAGGGCGTTAAAATTGGGTAATTACAATTCAGCCATAAAATTCAACAAGTCAACTTAATAAAATAGCACATAAAATCATTTTAAAATATTTTTGACATAAAACTACCAAACAATGAAAACTTTAGTAAGAATTACCATTTTAATCTCCATTTATCTAGCGCTGCTTTTTACTACAACCTCTTGTATTTTTGATGGAATTATTGGCGTAAAAGGAAACAGAAACGTAGTTTCTGAAGACCGTGAAATTAGATCCGATTTTGAAATAATTAACGTACAACAAGGAATTAATTTATTTATTACTCAAGGAAAACCAACAAATCTAAACGTTGAGGCAGATGAGAACGTTATGGATTTATTGATTACAGAGGTGAAAAATAATGAACTAAACATTTATTTTGAAAAAAACGTGATTCAGGCAAAAGCACGAAATGTGTATTTAACAACCGAAACCATATTAAAAATTAAAGCCTCGAGCGGTGCATCGGTAAATTCGGAAAATACACTACAGTCATCATCGTTAGAACTTGATTCAAGTAGTGGAAGCACGATTAAAATTCGCGTCAATGCTGATGATGTTAAAAGTGAATCGTCAAGTGGTTCAAGCATTAAGCTATATGGAAAATGCAATACATTCACTGCAAATTCAAGTAGCGGAAGCACCATAAATGCACGAGAGCTTAAAACCGTAGATGCCAAAGTACAGGCAAGCAGCGGCGCCAATATTGCTGTGAATGTAAAGGGAAAATTAACGGCAAAAGCCAGCAGTGGCGCCAATATTGATTATAATGGAAGCCCTGAAGCTATAGATAAAGAAACTTCATCAGGAGGGAGTGTTTCAGGAAACTAACTACAATAAAACCGATTATAATTAAGACCGACTCGTTGAATATGAGTCGGTTTTTTTTAGATAAAAAATCACTACTACAAAGAAAAAGACTGACTTTTTGTAGAGAAATTGATACAATAAATCAATACTATATTACTAATATTGATAAAAGATAAGTACTATTTACAATACATTTAACAGATAATAGCTTGCAGTTGCCTACATTTGTATCCAAAAATAATAATTATTTGTAAAAAATAATTTAAGACCAAAAAGTATGCAACAAAAAAACAACCCACATTCATTTCATGTACCAGTAATGGGGATTGCTTTTACAATAGACACTCCTATTAAAATAGCAAAATATGGGATTTCTTCTGTCATTTCCATTGTAGATGACATCATCATTGAAAAAATGAATGAATATTATTCAAGGAAATTTAAAATACCATATCAAGAAATTTCAACAAAAGTAGAGGACTATAGAGCTAAAAGGATTACTTCCTATTTGAACACCGTAGATATTATTGTAAAACAAAAATTTGAAAATCTTAAAAAGAGCTTCGAACATAAAAATAGTGAATTTGAAAAATATATGGAAATGCTTCCTGATTTTTCTGAACTAAAACAAAATTTCATTCAAACCATTCAACACAATACCGTAAAAGAAGATTTAAGCAATTGGATTCAAAGCAACTTAAAACCTGGGAGTATTGATGTGAACATTATGACCAAGTTGGACAAACCCAACTACAGCAAAAAAGACTTGTTGCCAATTGAATTTAATGACGCACACGCAGCATTAAGAGGTTTTGCAAATAGCACTTTGGAATCATCTGTGGTGCTTTCTGCAGGAATGAACCCAAGATTGTATAGCTATTTTGAAAATTTCAATGATTTTTTCCCTAATGAAAACAATCACTTGAAAAAGAAAATCATTTTAAAAGTTAGCGACTACAGATCGGCAATTATTCAAGGGAAATTTTTAGCGAAAAAAGGACTATGGGTTTCTGAATACAGAATAGAATCTGGTTTAAATTGCGGTGGTCATGCTTTTGCATCTGACGGTTACTTGTTAGGTCCGATTTTGGAGGAATTTAAAATGAATAAAACCGCTTTAATTAATGAAATTCACGGCATTTTGGTTGAAGCGCTAAAAAGTAAAGAAAAAAATATTCCAACTGAACCATTAAGTTTGGATATTACCGTACAGGGAGGTGTTGGAACCCATGAAGAACACGAGTTTTTATTGGACAATTATAATATTGATTCTGTTGGTTGGGGGTCGCCATTTTTATTGGTTCCCGAAGTAACCACGGTTGATGATGTGACCAGACAAGCGTTACGGGTTGCTACTGAAAAAGATTTATTTTTAAGTGACATTTCTCCTTTGGGGGTTCCTTTTAATAGTTTAAGAGGAAATACCAATGAGATTATCAAAAACGAAAGAATTGCAGCTGGCAAAGCTGGTAGTGCTTGTGCCAAAAAATTCCTATCCTCAAATACAGAATTCACCGAAAAAGTAATTTGCACTGCTTCAAAAAAATACCAGACCCTTAAATTAAATGAGCTGGAGCTTGAAAACTTAAGTTCAAGTGAGTTTGCGGAAAAAGCGAATAAAATTACAGAAAAAGCATGTTTGTGTGAAGGGTTGGCAAATGCGGCTTTCTTTAGCTATGGTATTGAAAGAAAAGGTGAGAAACAAGGTGTTGCAATTTGTCCAGGTCCAAATATGGCATATTTTACAAAAGATCTCACTTTAAAAGAAATGGTAGCACATATTTACGGAAGGGCAAATGTAATTGAGACAAAAAATCGTCCGCATATGTTCATCAAAGAATTAGCGATGTATGTTGATTATTTTTCCAATAAAGTTGCAGAAATAACTGACTCCTTTAATATGAAACAACAAAAATATTTGACCTCTTTTCAAAACAACTTGAATGAAGGCATTGAATATTACCAACAATTATTTTCCGAATCAAAAATTTATTTTGAATCGAATAAAGAAGTATTGCTAAGCGAATTGGAAAATTTAAGAACAGCATTGTTCAATATCAAAATTCCAATTTTAGTAAAAGCATAATTTTAAAAAAAAGAAGCCGTCTCACAACTAGAGACGGTTTTTTTTGTACATTTATTTGGAAGTTTTATTAGTTTTTTGTATCTT
>DAIDMK010000042.1 GCA_027449025.1 Lutibacter sp.
CAGGTTGAATTTTCTTGTGTATTCATAAGTTACTAAAAGTGTTTAATTTTTAGTCAACCTATTTTAGGACGAGAGGGCATTTCGGCTTGTGGGTAACGGTTTAGGCTATGAAAAGTTGCGGGTTTGAAACCGAAATTTTCCGATGTTTAAATGTATTATAAATGAACTACCTCGACCCAAGGGTACGAGGTATCAAAACAATTTAAGCTGTGACTTGTGTATCTTTTGATACTGCTGATCTTTGCCTTGACTTTGAACATATTTCTTTATAACTTCTTCATTTGCATATTGACCGACAGTATTGATGTAATAACCACTTGTCCAAAATTTGCCGCCCCATAAAAACCTCTTTACTTCTGGATGCAATCTGAAAATCTCACGGGCTGTCAAGCTCTTTACGGTGTTCACTATCTTTTTTGGGGATAACATTGGAACACTTTGAATCAAAAAATGTATGTGGTCTTCATCACAACCTATCTCCAAAAAATGAATCTCATAGCGCTGTGATATTTCTAAACATACCTCTCGCAAGGTTACAGAAACTTCTTCGCTCAAAACTTTTCGCCTATACTTAATTGGACAAACCAAATGATACAACAACAAACTCTTATTATGGCTTTTATGAATATGCTCACTCATAAATCCAAAATTACATATCTTTACGCTACACCCGACGCAAGCGTCGGGGAATTCTATTGATTAAATTTTAGAATCATTCTATTTAGTTCAATTGAGCAATTTTTTTTAGCCATTGTTGGCTAACGTTTTTAATCATATAATTAATATTAAAATCCTATTTTAATAACTCCTCTGTCAATTAAAATCAATAATATTCCAATTGAAATTGGAATCAAAATCTGCCACCAAAATTTTTCAATTAATGAAATTATAGTATTTTGCCTTTTCTCTCTCGCAATGGGTTGAATAGTCTGTTTGGTTTCATTTATTTTGTGTTTTTGCATGAAACCACCTTGTTTCAAGAAATTACAAGTTTCCACAGTCCAACGAATCATTGCTATTGGGTCTTTTTCAGTCGTGAAAATAACATCAATTAAACTCAATTTTTCTAATACATAACAAACAAATAAAGTTTCTTTTTTAGAATCAAATAAATCATATGCAACCTCACTTTTTATCTAATCATCCGAATTACAAACTATTTGTAGTAAATAGTCTGCTTTTTCAGATTGTTCTTTTGATAACTCTGTCATTTTAGTTGAAATTAAATCTATCAATAAGAGATAAGGAGAGAACAAGAATAAGTATGAATCCAAGTCCTATTATGAATGAATATTTATGATCTTGATAATCTGAAATATTCCCTTTAAATAGTTTGAAAATCCAAATAATTAAACCTCCAAAAATTTGTATGTTATAGTATCCACTTCCCATTTATTTTAATGTTTGCCAACGGTTTGCAGCTATAAGAAGTTGGCGATTTCGAAGCACAAAACTGTCAACCTGCACGAAAGTTTGATTGAAAAACTGAACTTCATTTAACCACTAACCGCCAATTTCTTATAGGTGCTGTTATGCCATGGCGTTCTTGTCGTCCGTGTCTTGCAACCCTTGTCAATATTGAGTTTTGCAACCAACCGTCCGAATATTTTTCTGTCGGGTTGTGTGTTGGCGTTTTCAAAATTTTTAGAAGGGAAGGAGATTTTAAAAAATAATTTTTCTCGGGAGGGAGAGGTGGAAGCTCTTACCATAGCTTTGGCTTGTGGGTCGGCTTTGAGGGGCTGTGGTATGTGCTTACACCTGTGCATTGGCTTATTCCTTTAGTTTGTTAATCTTATTTTGCCACTCGTCTTCAAACACTACTTGAAATTCAAAGTTGTGGTCTGGAAATTCGCCAGAGAGTTCCTTCCAAGCTTTCTTTGCTCCTAATTCGTTGCAAAGTGCGAATACGTCTTGTTTGTATTTGGTGTCTTCATTTTTAAGGTGAATGCCTTTAGTTTCCAAAACATACACCGTACCGTAATCGTCTTTTTGGTCTTGCTTGTCTGCTGCAAGAAAGTCAGGATAGATTTTATTTCTCTTCCAACCTTGAATGTGGTAGTCTTGTCGGCTCATATTTCGATACCACCACAATAATTTTTCTTGTTCGTCAAGGTAAATGGCTACTGATTTTTCAAGGGCGTTGATATTTTCTTCGGGAACATAGTCGAACAATGACTTTTGAATGGGTGTGTTGTCGTTACGCACCAACTGTTTGTTGCTCTTTACTTTTATACTTGATGGTAATTCAAAACCTCCTTTATCTGTAATCAGGAAGAAGCATAATTTTTGGTCAGCAACCATTTTTCTGAAAACCTGTTCAGATAAACGGTTTCGTTCTTTCTCTAAAATCTTTTTGAGTTCTTCAATAATGAAAACAAAATTAGCTGCAATTGTTTCTCGCCCGTACTTTTCCAAAAGAAGTTTAATGGCTTTTTCTCCGATTTGAAAACAATGCCAAGGGTTAGGAATAATTTCCGTTATCTGTCTTGTTAGAAATACTTCGTCAATTTCTAAAGTGCCTATCTTTTCTTCTCTGCCTGTTTCTTTTAGCAACTCCTTTTCTTCATCACTTAATCCTAAAGCAATTTCTTGTTCTTTGTTTCGCTTATTTTGGAGTGAAAGGTTTTTGATTTCATCAATATTGATACTTTCCCAATCAATTTCGCTGAGAATATCAATTTCAAAATTCATATCTCGCCAACTTTCTTTTTCCTGAATTACGAATTTTGGCAAGTATATTTTTCCTTCAAACTTTTTAAAACCCGAACGATATTGCATTACACGGTCTTTTAAACCGCCTGTGTCTGTTCCTGTATTATCACTTACAATTCTTCCAGCAATGTCGCCTAATCCTTCGCCTTCTAATCCTTTCTTAATGTCGCTCACCAAACTTCTTGCATTTTGTCTGAAAGTATAAACATAACATTCGTCTAAATCTTTGATTTTAGTTTTTCGTGCAAAGGGCTGTCTTAAAATCCTTCCGACTAATTGTGTGATTCCTGTTGCAGATGATGGATTGGTAAGCACTGTAAGCACATAAGCAAAAGAACAATCCCAACCCTCTTGCAAAGCCTGTTTGGTTATGATATAACGTATTTCGCAATCATTTGCGAATAAGTCAATACCTTCAATATCGTCTTTTTCGCTTGACTTTATCGCAATATGACTTTCAGGAACATTGCATTTTTTGATTAAATATTCTTTGGCATCTTCTGCGTGAATAAACTTTTTATCTTTTTGGTCTTTTCCTGTTCTTTCAACCTGAATCAGGCAAATGGGACGGATATATTCCCCTGTGTTTCCTTCATATTCTTTGGCTTTTTTCTCTAAATCGTTTCGCTTTTCAAAACTTGCCAATAAAGTGTCTTGCCAATCTAAACTTGTTTTGTTGGTTAAGTGAATATCCAACTTTATCATTTCTTCTTCGTGCAGTTCCCGACCTGTAATTTTTACCAACTCGTTGCTGTTGGATGGTGGTGTTGCCGAAAGTTCAAGAATAAAGGAGGGATTAAAATTTCTGACTGTATTTCTTGCCAATTCTCCATAAGCACGGTGTCCTTCATCAATTACCACAAGCGGACGTAATACTTTTAAAGTATTTCCAAGCGAAGTTTTTATTTGTGTTCCAAAAACTTCCATTTCGGTCGTGAAGCAATCCAAATTCGGAATGAGTTCTTTCAGTTTTCTGTGTCCTTCAAAATCATCTTCACGAGGGAAAAAGTCAGTAAATCCGCCTTGGTCTCTGAAAACTTTTAGTGTTTCCTTGTTTTGACGATTGGCAGACGGAAGCATTAACATCAGCACCACCAAATTTTCTTCCACATCAAGGCGATTAAACATTTCTGTTTTTTCCTTGATGAGCGTTCTTCCTCCGCTTGAAATATCCAAAACCTGACGGTATGGATGCTCTCGGTTTTTAAGTGCCGAAATGGTTTGCCTGTAGATTTGTGTAGAAGGAACAATCCACAAAATCAATCCTGTTTGTTTGTTGAGATACGATTTTTGAATATTGTCAATAGCGTGGCAAGCAACCAAAGTTTTTCCGCCTCCTGTGGGAACTTTAAAATAAATGTCGGGTAATGGCTCGTCTAATCCGTTGGTTTTGGAATGATAAATTAAACGACCTGTTGCCTTTTCCCAAGCCTCTTTCGGGAAATTGATATGTTTTGCCAAATGCGGTTTGAGTTCAGCAATTTCTTCAAACTCTTTTTTAGCATCAGCCAAAGCACTCAAATAGTCTTTGAGTTCTTTTAAAACCTTATCCTGATAATGCTTTAGTCTCATATTTTTTCAACTTTATTCAGACCTCTTAAAAACTGCTCATTTTTATTCCCTTCTGAAATTATTCTTTTCCATTCTATCCAATATTCTGCCGATACTTTTTCAGCAATTGAATTGCAAATTTGAAAGGCAATTTCTTCCTCAAAATTTATCCATTTATCACTCATGATAATTTCCGTTCTAGGGGAATTCAAATCAAGATCCCTTTTCCCACAAATATCAATTACTAGAACTAATGGAAATGGCCAAGTAATTTTTACTTGATTGGGTTTCATTCGCCATGATTCAGGAAATAAAGTTGTTGGAATTTCAATACCATGTAGTGATATACGAGACTTTGAACGAGCATATTCACTATAAGAGCTATTCTCGTTTATCTCTCCATCATCATCTATTGTTATTGATTTTGAATTTTCCTTAATTGAGTTTTCAGATATTGCTAAGTTTCTTTCCAATGTATATTTGCTACCTTCAATCTCAATTTCCCGAGAATTAAGTTCTATTTTTTCGACAGGTTTCCCATGACTTTCTAAGATAGCAACTACTGCTGAACCAATAAAACCGAGTTCTTTTTTATTAAGCGAAATTTCAAAGGTTTGTATATTCTCCTTTTCCCTCCACGAATTGTCCTTTAATGATTCAGCTGTTACTTCACTAAAACTATTTTCATTTCTAGTCCTTTTTGTTTTAGTTGTTTCAATATTTATTTTGAATGGTGGATTAGGTATTACTCTTTCTACAGAACTTATAAATTCATCTTCACTCATTCTATCCCAAGGATTGACACCTTTTCTTAATATAAGTCTTGTAGTTGTTCCGGAAACTTCTCGTTGACCTGGTTTAATCCAAAAAATACTTTCTTGTCCTTCTACTGTAACATTGATAGACTCGCTTGACTTTTCAGGACCTATTTTTCTTTTAGTGTCTACAATAAGAGTGTCGGCAACCATAAAGCAAGATAAAATTCCTATCCCGAATCTTGATGTTGGTGTAAAATCGGCATTGGATTCTAATTTTAGATTGTAAAAATCAGTTGATTTATAAAAGGATGAACCAACTCTTGAATAGTAATTGTCAATAATATATTGATCCATTCCTGTTCCGTTATCAGTTACTTCCAAAATATCTTCTCCATTTTCTGAATAATATTTTACAGTTATTTCAGGCTCATATTTGGAATAGCCCCATTTTACTTCCTGCGCATTTCTCAATAAACAGGCATCTATGGAGTTCTGCAATAATTCCCGCAAAGCAACCTCAGGATTTCCGTATAACTTTGTTCCCATTAGGAGGTCTATCACTTGCCTTTTACTTAGATTAAACTTTGTGTCTCTATAAGTATATATAGGTTTGTTGTGAAGAATATCTTTTTTGGTTTCTATTTTATCTCTGGTTACCTGAAAAGGTATTTTAACCTGAATAGTTCTTGATTTACTTTGGTTAAATTCATTTAGGGTAGTAATGATATTATTACATATACTCAATTCATGGTCTATCAAGTCGCAGAACTCATGTATCGAAGCTTCAATTGCTGGATGTTCACATTTTGCACTGAATTGAATAACACTTGGATTTATTTCCCAATTTTCAATTGCCCTATGTTTTTCCCATTCTTTTATAGAAACAGGATTTCTTACATATAGATGAGAATACAAAACTAAAGGTGTTCGCTTGGCATCAAAATCAAGAATATCCGCCAATCGCAAGATTACACCTATGAGAGGTAGGCAAGTATAGGAATTATTACCGCAAGGATAATTCTTGTCATATTCCAAAAGCTTTAATGCATCTTCATTGTGGCTTTGACAAATATTTGCTAATTCTACGGTTAGGTCTGTATCACGATACTTTATTTGACCATTCCAATGCTTAGCAATTATTTCTCTTGCGCGTTCTGCATGGGTTTGACGAATAAAATCCGTAAGCAGATATGACTTTATAATAGATGCTTTTGAATCATTGTTCTCCTTAACTAGTTTTTCAATTATTTCTTGTTGTTCTGGTCTTGCATCATAAAATCTTTTGAAGCGGTCAAATAACTTTTGCTCTTCTTCATCCTCAATTTCAGGCGAAACATTCCAAACTTTTTTCCATGTTATGATTTCCTTTTCGTCAGGAGCCATTCCAATATCATGAAAAAAAGCACTTAGAATTAAAAGCATTCGTTCAGGAATGGAAAGATTTTGAATTACTTCTTTTGTAAGTAACCGTTCCATCAAATAAAGCACTCTGAATAAATGTATATCATCATGGAGGGTGTATTCATCCATGTGCCTTATTATTGTCTTTGTCCTTTGAATAGAAAAAGACACAGCTTTTTCTATCAAAACAATAACTTCTTTGTCTGTTGTATTGCAATCCTCAGCTAAAGATGAATAGATATAACTTTTCTGTAAACGAGGTAAAAAATCGCTTTTCCAATCATCAAGTATGTCAGTATGCCTAACTACTTCACTCATTTTTGTATTCTGTATATTTCGTAAGGCAATTGGCAAAAATCAATTCGGTAATCCAATAAAGTATGGTCGTCCACATATTTTGCAGGGGCAAAAACCAAACGCTGTTTATTCTTAAATTTTGGAAGCGATTTGCAAAGCTCCAAAGTCAAAGCGTTTTTCTTTAGCCAATCAATGTCTGCCTTGTAAAACAAATACGCTTCGTAGTTTTTGCTTTCTCCAATAAATCTTGTTTTTTCGTTAATTGCCTTTTCGTTAAATTCTTCCCCTGTGGCGGTGTAGAAAAGGTATCGGGCAAACTCTGTAAATGAGGGTAGGTTTTTACCTCTCAGCAAACTTTCCATTTCGATAGTGTCGCCCAATTCAAAGTAACTGAACGAACCGCCTGTTCCTTTTTTAAGCAATTCACTTTTGGCAGTTTTTACGCCTTTAATTACTCTGCGAACTCTTTCGGCAGTAATGGAGTTGGCGTATTCTTCCATTTCAACCAAAATAAATTGTCTATTACTATCTTCCTCTTTATTAAGTTCTAATACTGCGTGTGCCGTAGTTGCTGAACCTGCAAAACTGTCTAATATAATATCATTATCTTTCGTAATATGAGAAATAAAGTATTTGACCAAATCAAGTGGTTTTGGGGTGTCAAACTCATCTTTCTTGCCAAATATTTCAGTTAATTGTTTGCTTGCATCTGCTGTATTAGTTAAATCATAAAGGATGGAACGTTCTTTAATTGTTTTAATATCATTCTCATCAAAATATATTTTTTCATAGGCAAGCCATTCATCATCATTATTTTTTCGGAATTCTACTAAATCATTTTCGATTAGTAAATCCATACGGGCTTTGCCAACTCTCCACCGTCCTAAATTTCCATCAGGTGCATAAGGGATTACTTTTTTTCCATCAGGTGCAACAATAGGAAAGTGCATTTTTGGTCTATCCTCTTTTCGAGATGTGTTACCCCATTTTGCAAGTTTTACGAGTTTATATTTTCCTAATTCATCTTCTTTATTAAATGACGTATCATCTCCCTCCAAAGTATCATCTATCCAAACAAAAGATGGTGATTTTCGATATAAAACAATATACTCGTGTTCTGTTACAAAATATTCTTTTGTTTGTCCACCACCTTCTTTTTTACGCCAAATAAATGTTCCAACAAAATTGCTTTCTCCGAAAATTTCATCAAGTAAAAGTTTGAGATTTGCATATTCGTTATTTTCAATATTTATGGCTATTGCACCGTCCTCTGATAGTAATTCCTTTAGTAATTTTAAACGAGGCATCATCATACACAACCACTTGTCGTGTCTAGTCATATCCTCTTTATCCACAACTTTCCCAAGCCATTCATTTATCATTGGGCTATTCACATTGTCGTTATACACCCATTTTTCGTTACCTGTGTTGTATGGTGGGTCTATATTGATAAATTTGATTTTGCCCGAGTATGTTGGAAGTAATGATTTTAACGCAATCAAATTATCTCCTTGAATTATTAAATTATCGCACAAAGAAACTTTGTCGGTTAAACTCAATTCTTTTTTCGGCATCAATTGGTGATACTTTACAGCCAAATGGTGGTTCTGCACAAAAGTTTTCCCTTTGAAATGGAGTGTTGGCATATCTTAATCTTTAAATCCGTTTTGTTTTCTAATTTCCTTATATTTTTTTTTCAAAGCATTATAAGCTTCTATTTCGTCAAGCAATGTTTTTGCGGTCGGCTTATTGGCTGATGATTTATCACTATGAGTATGACCTTCCATATAAGTGCAGCATTTTTCAAAATTCTCAATGACTTCCTTGATGATATCATCATCAAAATATACACTTGTTAAACTCATTACGCTTACTCTGTCATTAAACCGCTGAACTATATTTTTGAAAATATCAAATATCACAAAAGTTTCATAACAAGTTCTTAGTGCAGCAAAGCCACTCTTTATATGCTTCTCTCGTTCTTCCGGTCCCGCATCCTTTGCTAGTTTGTAAAATTCAGTAACAGGTTTGTCGTTCCTATATTTTTTGTCGTAGGAAGGAGTATTCCTTAGCCAAATGATACCTTTTGAATCATCATTACTTTCAATCCAATGACACTCATTAAGAATATTAAAATCAGTAGCATAATTGATTAATGCTGAAACAAAAGCCAAGTCGTGTGTAAATACTAAAACTTGTTTGCTTTGAGATAATTCACAAATTCTTTTGGCAATTACTTTTTTCCGTTCCTCATCAAGGGAAGTAACAGGGTCGTCAAAAACAACCCCTTTGTTAATCGAAGTGATGTTTGTTTCAGCAAAAAAATCGGCAAGGGCAATTACTTTTTGTTCTCCTTCGCTAAGTATTGAGGATGGGTCTTTGCCTTTTAAAAATAATTGTCTGTTGCTCTGTGCATCAGAACTTCTTGCATCAATTTCAATTCCGAATTTTCCTTCTAATTTTTCACATTCTTCATTAAACGATTTTATGTAATCAGCATTGAAATAATGTTTTGACAATCTTTTTTCAGTATTGGTTGATTGGGTTTTAAAACCTTGTTTGTTAAACTTACTTGCTTTGTTTACCCAAATCAAATTTTTGTGCAAGTTTTCAATATCCGTAAATCTAATTGCAAGTTTTTCTTTATGTGCTAAGTAGGTCTTTTGCTTTAGAAGGTCTGCCAAAACTTTGTTTTGCTCATCTTCCTCATACGCTTTAATATCTTTATCAATTTCAGTTTCAATTTTTTCTAAACCTGTCAAACTCAACTGAAACTCAATTTCTGCTTTGGAGTCTCTTTCAGTAATGTTCGTTACTATTTTTTCAGCAAGAGTTTTCTGTCTCTCTAAACCTTGTTTTAATAGAGTTAAATCAGCTTCATATTTTTCATTCAACCAAACTGTAAGTGTGTCCGTATCACTAAACTGATTGAGGTCTAAATCTTCATACCCTTTTTTTACTTTATCAAGATTTTCCTTTGCAGTTTTTGCCTCTTGTTCTGCAACGCTTTTTATATAAGCCCAATAACTGGCAATAAGATTTTTTGGAGCATCCTCATTAATTGATTGTTGGCACAACAAACAACTGTCACCAATTTCAGGATATTCTACACCGTTTTCCTTTTGCGTTATTGCATATTTTTCAGCGGCTTCAATAAACTGCTTCCATTCGGGAGAGCCAATGTTTTTAATCTTATCCGTTTTGAATTTTTCACTACCTTCTTTTTGGGCTGTTTCTTCTTTGGTTTTACAGTCAGCTATGGAACTTTTAACCGTGTTTAATTGATTTTGAGTAAAGCAAAGATTTATAGTTTCGAGATTCTTTTTTCTTGCTGCTAATTGAGTTTTTATATTGCGAAGCTCTTTTAACGCTTTGTCCTTCTGTGAAAGAGAAATTTTTAAATCGTCATACTTCTTTTCAATTTCAGTTTTTTTCGTTTTTTCTTCTTCAGTAAATGGCAGATGCTTTTTTAAATCTTCGAGATTTGAGTTGTGCGAAAGCGAAGAAAGAAAAGTTTTAATTTCTGATTCACCTTGAAAAATATCTTCATCTGCAAAAGGGTTTGCAATATTCTTTGTTCTGATTTCCGTGAACAAACGATTATTCAAATTCTCAAGTGCAGTGTTAAATTCATTGAATAGTCTTAATCCTGCTGGTCTGAATTTAAAATCATTTCGGTTTTTCAAATGTCGTCTGCCAATTTCGCCATCAAAAACAGCAAATTGGTTAAATACACCATTGCCAACATCATCAGGATAATTAAGCGGTAAAGCACCTTCATCAGTTGTAAACTGAAAATCGGCTTTTATTGGCTTGTGTCCCTTATCAAGGTGAATGTTCGGTTCAATTGGTTCTCTGTCTTTTGAATAGAACACATTCTTAAGAAGTCTTACATATCCTGATTTTCCTGCACCATTTGAGCCGTATATTATTGTAAGGTTTTCAGTTAATTCAATGGATTGATTTTCAGCCAAAGCATTAACGCCTTCAATATTTAATAAGGAGTTAAAGATTATGTTTGCTTTAAAATCATCAGAGGCGTTGGGGTTGTATGAAATAGAAAGTTCGGGTCTTTCGCTCTTTTCTATTAGGTCAAGTTCTTCAAGAAGATATGAAAATGCAGAATTATATTTGTCCTCTGTTAATTCATTTCCTGATAGAATTTCTGAACAAATAAACTTTGCCCAATAGGGCAGTCCGTCAGCAAATTTCTTTACTTCCGTTTCAAGTGTTTCCACTTGTTGTTCAACTTCTGCTATTTCATTTAATTCATCCATTACTTTCGTTTGGTCTCATTGTATTTTACCTTTTCCTCTGCCACTTGTAACGCTTTCAAAGCCACATCTTCGTCAGCCACCTCATACACCAACTTGTCAGACAGCCAAGAAACAAGCAAGTCATTTTCTTTAATCTTAAAAAACTCGGCAAGTTTTACCACCTGTTCACGGTTTGCACTGCGTTGTCCTCTCTCAATTTTGCTTAAAATTGCTTGGTCAATGTCAAGGAATGCTGCAACTGTCCGAAGTGGCAATTCCTTATCTTCCCGTAGTTTTCTTATCGTTTCTCCTAAGCTGTCCATTTTGAACTATTCTATTTTGAATGATTTTGTCAAAAATACAAACTTCTTTTGTAAAACCATCTGAAAAAGTCTCCAAAGTTTTCAACAGATTATCATTGTCAGGTGGGTGGGCAAAATTGGCTCTTTTGCAAAACTTTGGCTGTGGGTCGGCTGGTGCGGTTTTGCAAATGTGCCAATGTGCGGCTGGCTAAAATTATTTTTTAAAATGTGCGGTGGGAAAAATTTTAAAAACATTCGGGGCAGTTTGCGAGTCGGCTTGTCTTACCGTGTCAGTTTGTTAAAGAACGTTTTCAAGTCAGTCTGCTTAAATCGTCAGGGTGCAAAGTCTCCATTTTTCGGTTGTCACTTTCAGAGTTGCACTGTATTTTACGCTTTGGCATAACGGTATTTTATAAGATTTGTGCGACTGAGAAATCGGAGATTTTTCCGCCGTAGCAATATTTTTATTGAATGTTTGTCGGTTTCTGCTAGTTCAAATTTAAGCATAAATTTTATGAGGTGTTGCCCACAGTATTTTAATCAACTATGTTAAAATATTTAAGGACTCGGATATTTTGTTTTTTATAGATTAACTAGTTAAAACAGATATCCAATTCCAATTAAAAAACCATAATTTTTAGCTTCTTGATACTCATCTTCAATAACATCTGTAAATCCATTTGTGTATCGTACACTTCCAAAAAAATCTGATTTCAATTTGTATGAAACTCCTAATACACCGCCAAATTCAAAGCTATCCCCAAAATCAGATAATGAAAGATTGCCTCTTTTTTCATCATCATTCACTAAGAAGTTAAAAGAAGGTCCTATTTCTATTGAAATACGCTCCAATACGTATATTTTGGCTAAAAGAGGAACTTGAATGTAATCAAGATAGAAATCACCAGATATTGGCCCATTTAATCCAGTAAGAACTACTTCACCTTTTGTACCATATGTTGCATATAAAATTTCAGGTTGTATTGAAAATTTATTTCCAAATGGAATTTCAACTAATGCGCCAACATGAAACCCTGTTTTGTAATCTTCATTATACAAAAAATTTGAAGTCATATTCGTGAAGTTTATACCGCCTTTTACTCCAAACTGAATTTTCTCTTGTGATTTTACAGTTGTAATTGTCAAAATTGTTAATGCGATAATTAAAAGTGTCTTTTTCATTTTTTTAAGTTTATTTATCATTATTATTTATTCTAAAATGTTCATGTATTATACTGAAATAGGTTGACCTTTTTTGATGGTTAATTCGTTTTTTATTTATCCAGTTAAACCATTTTTTTAGCCTTTGAGTGGCAAAAAATGATTGAACTTAAAGTTCGGTTTTAAATTTTAAGTTCGAGTAAATTTACTTTATTTTTTCGATACGTTTTATATTTGATGTTAGGATTATTATGCACTTCAAAAGGTTTTCTTAAATCCAGGCTAAAATGTGTTCTTAAATGATTGTAAATGTATACGGCATTTTTGACCATTTTTTGAGCTAAAGCTGTGTTTTTAATAGTTTTCTTCAATGCGTATTCGTATTTTAAAGTCCTGTTAACTCTTTCAGCAACTGCGTTTTCATAAGGGTCGTATTGCTCGGTCATACTCATTATTATTCCATTTTGTTCAGCAAACTCGGTATATTTAGGATTGCAATATTGAAACCCTCTGTCTGAGTGATGTATGATTTTTTCATTAGGATATTTACGATTTTTAATAGCTATTTTGAGTGCATCTAAACACAATGATACTTTCATATGATTATCCAGTTTATAACCCATTATTTGTTTAGAATAAGCGTCAGTGACTAAAGCAAGGTAATTGTGTCCATTTTGTGTTTTAATGTACGTAATATCGCTTACCCAAAGCTGTTCAGGTCTTGTTGGTACTTTGTCTTTTACTAAGTTTTTGTATTTATGAAATAAATGATTAGAATTGGTTGTTGTGTGATAGTTTCTTCGTTTAGGAACGAGTAGGTTATGAGCTCTTAAGAATCGATAGAACTTGTCACGACCTATTTTAATATTAAGGGTTTTCATTTGAGATTTGAGTTCATGATGTAACTTAATTCCACCCGTTTTTTGACCAACTAGCTTACGATAATCTCGTACTAATTGGATAAGGATTTGTTCTTGAATTACTTTAGTTTGCTGAGATTTTAAGCGCTTATAGAAGGCTTGTTTGCTAATCCCAAAACACTCGATTAACCATTTTCTTTTAAACGGTTTTGTTTCTTTTTTTGAATCTCGTCGGCTAATGTTTTGGGCAATGACTTTTTTGATAAATCGACTCCTGTAATGAGTTCCATATCAGCAATTATGTCTTGTTGAAAGTCTTTTACGAACTCCAATTCTTCAATGCGTTCTTTAAGTTTCTTGATTTCGTCTTTTTTACTCATTCCTAATTTTTTTTGCTCTAAAGTACTGTATTTTTTTAACCAATAATCAATAGAAGATCTGGAAACAGCATATTTTTTAGCGGCATAATTTACAGATATTCTACCATTTTGGACTTGATCAATAATGAGTAGTTTTAAATCGAAACCTACTTTCTCGTAGGATTTTTTTCGGCAGGGTGCTTTTTGTTCATTCATACTTTCGTTGTTTAAGTTGTCTAATTTTTAGT
Source organism: Lutibacter sp. (assembly GCA_027449025.1). Classification (GTDB taxonomy): domain Bacteria; phylum Bacteroidota; class Bacteroidia; order Flavobacteriales; family Flavobacteriaceae; genus Lutibacter. Next base: position 13,906 of record DAIDMK010000042.1, read on the forward strand.
CAACCTATTTCAGGAAAGTACATCATTTCATATTGTGGGCAACGGTTTAGAATATGAAAAGTTGCGGGTTTGAAACCGAAATTTTCCGATGTTAAATGTAGTGAAATTAAATTTTAGAAGCATTTTATTTAGTTGAATTAAGCAATTTTTTATATGCATTGTTAGCTTTAAGTGCCTGTAAATATTCTATTTTGTTGAATCTTAATTTTGGAAAACTATTTTTTCTATTTTGGTTTTCCGTTTCAATTTTTACGTTCAATTAGTAAAAACTCTGGATTTCTCAGTTTGTTGAAATTGTCATTTTAATCTAAATCCTATACTTTTTCTGTTTGTTAAAATCTTTGTTTCTGAGATTTCTCTTTCTGTTTTGTTAGAACTTTCTCGGTTTGTTAGAATTGTTATTTTAATCTAAATTCTACACTTTTTCTGTTTATTAAAACTTTGTTTCTGAAAATTCTCTTTCTGTTTTGGCTTTTTCAATAATTTTTAAAAACTGAACTTTCTCGGTTTGTTAGAATTGTCATTTTTATCTAAATCCTAAACTTTTTCTGTTTGTTAAAATCTTTGTTCCAAAAAATTCTCTTTCTGTTTTGGTTTTTCGTTCCTGATTTTAAAATCTGTAATTTTTATTTATTAGCTTAAAAATCAGATAGTTTCTTGTTTAACTAAATTTTTTTCGGGCATTAAAGCTAACGGGTTTGAATATGGCAAGTTGCGGGTTTGAAACCGTAATTTTCCATAGCTGGTTTTTTTGTTTTAAAAGTACTAAAATTATTCTATTTACAAGAATTAAGCAATTTGCTATATGCGGTGTTATACAATCGGCTTTTTTCTATATTATACCAAGTTTAAATCTTGATTCATAAGTTCCACGTTAAAATTTATCTTAGCGTTTAATGCTTTAAATACTTTTAAAATGGTTTCAAATCTAGCATCAGTCAAATTATTCTCAATCTTTGAAATTTGTGCTTTTTGAACTCCGACAAGTTTTCCGAGTTGTTCTTGAGTCAGATTCCGTTCTTTTCGTGCAGTTTTAATTGCCTCTCCGATTAAATCAAGATTCAATTCATTCTCATATTGTTCACGTTTATCTGTCCCTCTTTTTCCTAGATATTTGTCTTTTGCTTGGTCAAAACTATATGTTTTCATAATATTTATTTTTTCTCGTTAAAATACTTGTTCATTATTTCGGTTGCTTTATTTATCTCTTTTTTCGGTGTCTTTTGAGTTTTCTTAATAATCCCGTGAGTTGCAATAACAATTGTCACTTTATTATCTGATTTATCCCAAAATGCAAAAAGGCGATATTGTTTTTTGTTGAATAGTGTCCGAAATTCCCAAATATCAGAATTCAACTTTTTGAACAATTTATTATCGTCCTTTACTTTAGACTTGTCAATATTAAAAAGGATTTTGTCCCGAGCCTTTTCGTCAAGTTGGTCAAGAAAGTCAAAAACTTCTTTTAGAAACTCAACTTTAAATTTTTCCTGCATTGAATTTAAATGTTTATGCAAAGATATAAGTTTCTTTTTTAGGAAACAATTTTAATGCCAAGTTTTTTTTTCGGCTGTTGTATAACGAGTTTGAATATGGCAAGTGGCGGGTTTGAAACCGTACTTTTCCACTGTTTGTTAATTGGTTTAAATGTACTAAAATTTCCCTATTTACAACAATTAAGCAATTTGCTATATGCGGTGTTGTGTGCTGTTCTTTTTCCCCTTCCATACTACATTCTTTATTTGATGAATCTCATTGAATTGATGCTTTGTCTAATACTAAAACCTATTATGGTTTTTTAGCATTTATAGTGATACTGATTATAGCACTCTTTTTTTGTCTGTAATCTTCAAGTTCTTTTTTGCTTATAAATTGTAAAAGTAAACTGTCAGGTAAATTTATTTCGTGTTCTTTTCTTATTTCTAAATTTTGAAATCCTGCATTTTCGATTACGTTTAAATATTCGTTTTTCTCCAAAGCACCTGATACGCAACCAGCATACATTTCAGCTGCTTCTAAAATTCCTTTTGGTAAATCCGAGTTAAGTACTACATCTGAAATACTAAAATGTCCACCTGATTTTAAAACACGAAAAATTTCTTGATATGCTTTATTTTTATCAGGCACCAAATTCATCACACAATTGCTTATAACTACGTCAACAGATTGAGAGGTAACTGGTAATTCTTCAATGTCGCCCAAAACAAATTCTACATTTTCAAAACCTAATTTGCTTTTGTTTTCATTTGCTTTTTCTATCATTGCTTCCGTAAAATCAACTCCGATTACCTTCCCTAATTCTCCAACTTGATTCCTTGCGATAAATACATCATTTCCTGCTCCTGAACCAAGGTCTAAAACGGTGTCTCCTTTTTGAATGTCGGCAATTTCTGTAGGTAAACCGCAACCTAAACCATAGTCAGCTATTTCTTGGTAGCCTTCTACTTTTTCGTAGTTTTCATCTAAAAATGATAATGTATCTTCTGGTGAACAACAAGATGGACCACATCCACATCCGCTACCTTTTTTTACTGCTGCTGTGTAAGTTAGTTTAACAGCTTCTTTAATATTTTTTGTCATTGTATTTGTTTTTATATGTTACTTACAATAGACGCCGAATTTAAAAAAGGACGCAAAATTAATCGCAACCATTTTTACAATTTCCCTTTTGTTCAAAATCCACTACATTTCCGTATTTGTCTGATTGTATGGTACAGCAGTCTGTAAACAAGTTTTTTAAATGCCCTTTGGCTCGTTGTACTCTGGATTTCGCACCTGAATAGGAAATGTTCAATTTTTCAGCCAACTGTTTTTGAGATAATCCTTTAAACGCAGTTAGAATTATGGCTTCTTTATATTTATCGTCCAATTGATTAATAAAAGGTGCCAGGCAATGCTCAAGTTCTCTATTATTTAAGGGTTCTTGTTTATCCATAGCATTGTAATCACTGATCTCGACTTGAGGTTTAAATTTTCTGAAATAATCATTAATGGCATTTCGAGTTATTTGATAAATCCAAGAACTTAATTTTGTTTCGTCTTTGAGTGTCCCAATATTATTTTGAATTTTAATAAAAATATCTTGAAGAATGTCATTCGTTATTTCTCTTTCCTTTACACGACTGATAATAAAGCCTTCTAGTTCTTTATGAAAGTCCTTCCATATTAACTCAAGTTTTTTCTGCATAATTTTTTTCTTAGATGTCATTCTTAAAGACGGCAAATATGTCAAATGGACGCAATTTTCTCCTAAAATAGCACACAACGTGTTTGAATATGGCAAGTTGCGGGTTTGAAACCGAAATTTTCCACTGTTTATTAATTAGTTTAAAAGTACTTAAATTTTTCTATTTACGACAATTAAGCAATTTGCTATATGCGGTGTTAGCCACTGGCTTTTTATTCCTCAACTTGATCTAAAATCCAATTTATCCAGCTCGATATTGTCGAAGATCTTCTGTAAAATGTTACATCGGAATTTACATTATATAAATTTGATTCTTTCATTAGTTGCACAATTTCATCTTTATTCGGCGATTCTCCTTTTTTAAAATAGAACTTTAATACTTTGTTGAATACTATATGTGAAAGCATTAATTCAATGAATTTCTGTTGTCTATCAATAATTGATAAATTGAATAATTTCTGACCTTTTTCAGTTAAGAAATAAACAATTTCTCCATTTTCTTGATTTTTGTCTATTAGACCTAAATATCTTCCTGCATCTGTGTAATAGTTAGTTTGTCTAACATTAAAATCATAATTACCAGTAATGTATTCTCTATTTAATACTTTGTTTTCGTTTAATAACTCACATAAATTTATTACTCTTTCAAACGAGTCTGCTTGTGGAAATGGAATTGCAGGTTCTTTAACAATTTTAACTTGATTAAGTGTCTTTTGTATTAATTCTAAATTGATTGCTCCATCTCTAATTGCATATTTCTTTTCACGAATTAATTTTAAAGAATTATAATGTGTTGGATCTTCAAACACATATTCTCTAAAATGAAAAATACCATTGGAATAAGTTAAGAATAAAGGTCTTACTTTTTTAGTTATTTTATTTTCCCATAATTTATATGGATAAAAAACTTGACGAATTAAAAAATCTTTTGAAATTGAATTTTTAGCCTCAATTAAATTTAAAGATTCAATGCCTTCGTAGCCACCATCAATCTCAATTTGAGAATTATTTACATTGATGTTTAAAAGTGATTTTTTTGAATTTATGTTAAAATTAAATGCTAATGAACTCATTCTTCCGCTAACTGTTGGTTTTAGTTCCTCATCTTGTACAAAATTTTCAATAATTCCTGAAACGTAAGCACAGTTTAACGCAGTTGATTCGCTTGTTATATTATTAAAATCTATACTTTCTAAATAATTTGGAAAGTCAATTTTAGTTAATGCAATTTCATTATTTTCAAAATCTTGAAACGTGTCAAAATCTGAAATAACATAGCTGCCTCTTGAAATAGGAAGAATAGAAAATTTATTGTTAGCAAAAATTTCTGGTAATTGAGATTTGTAATCAAATTTGGTCATTAAACGAGCTTCTCTAAACTCATTTATTGCAGATGCCTTTATTTCATAAAACCCTTTAGCGTTAACTTTATCGGATATTTTATATTTCTCAAATAGCTTTTTCCAAGCAAGATCGTTTTTTGAATCACTCATAGTTACGGATTAAAACTTCGTCTATTTCTCCTCTTTTTGTTGCATTTGAATTTATAGATCGATTTGCTTTTACATAACTTATCTCATAATCTTTGTATAAATCTTCTATGAGTTGAGTTGCAGAATTTGAAAGTAAAAACTTAACTCCATTTTTATTTAACTTATTGCATAAATCTCTCAACCTAACTTGCTCAAACACATCAAAACCTCCCTGAACATAGCCTGTGAAATTTGAACTGTCAGAAACAGGATGATAAGGCGGATCAAAATACACGAATGATCCCTTTTTTATATCTTTTAGTGATTCCTCAAAATCTTTATTGATAATAGTAATATTATTATTATTCAAATATTTACTAACTGATCTTATTGTAATTTCGTTTACAATATTTGGATTTTTATACCTTCCAAAAGGTGAGTTAAATTCTCCTGAATTGTTTACCCGATATAAGCCATTATAACAAGTCTTGTTTAAGTATATTATTCTTGAAGCTTTTTTTATATTAGATAATTCGTTAAATCCATCTTCTCTGTCTAAAGCTCTCAAATCATAAAAATAATCAGATTCGTTTTTGTGAGTTTTCAAATCAATTATTAGTTCTTCGGGACTATCTTTAATTGTCTGATAGACATTTATTAGTTCCTGATTGAAGTCATTAATTACTGCGTTTTTCGGTTGAAGATCGAATAATAATGCACCTCCGCCAATAAATGGCTCATAATAATTCGTATAAGTTTTTGGTAACAAGCCATTAATAGCAGGCATTAGCTGTCTTTTTCCGCCAACCCATTTTAGGAATGGTGCTATTAATTTATTTTTCTTCATTTTTCAGTTTAAAATTAACGATGTACAAATTAACAAAAAAGTTCTGATTTCAGATAGAAATTGGGATTTTTTTTCAGCTTGTGGCTAACGGTTTTGGATATGGCAAGTTGCGGGTTTGAAACCGAAATTTTCCATAGCATGTTATTTTATTTTAAAAGTAATAAAAAATATTCTATTAATTGTAATTAAGCAATTTGGCATATGCGTTGTTGGCAAATGTTAATCCTTTTAGTTCGCAGACACAAAAAAGCGAAAATTAGGTATCGTAAGCCTTCAAGTCTCCGTTTTAGGTTTAGATGACAAAACCAAATAAGAGAGCGACTTAAATAATTACCATTTAAAAATTTGCTTTCCATTTTGATAATTTAGTTTCTTTTTAAGTTCAATTTTTGTAATTATTTTCAAATTTAAATTAAATAAAAAACGCTATTTCGCCAAACAAATATCTTAAACAATCAAGTCTTCGTTTTAGGTTTAGATGACAAAACCAAATAAGACTAAAAACCCTTAAAGAACTTTTATAAAAAATCGCAATCCACCAATATTTGCCAACGGTTTAGGCTAAGGAAAGTTGCGGTTTTAAACCGCAATTTTCCGTTGTTTGTTTTACAGTTTATAGATTATTTTTATTTTTCTATTTTAAATAATTGAGCAATTTTTTTTAGCCATTGTTGTAAGCAGTTTTACTTGATATTTTCTGAAATAAGTGCAACTAAATTGCTTTCAGAACTGTTGATCGAAATTATATTTCCATCTTTATCAATTACAATTTTTGTTGGTATTCCTTTAATTTTATAGTTTGTTACTATTTTATCTTCAAAATCAAATAAAACATTGAAAGAATATTTATTTTCCTTTATGAATTTTGATACATTTTCCTTTATTTTACTGTCAATTTCTCTTTCCCAAGTATTTATAAAAAAGAACTCAATATTGTCATTTTTATACTTAGTTACCAATTCTTGCATTTTCGGAAACGAAGCTCGACAAGGTCCACACCAAGTTGCCCAAAAATCCAGTACTACCATTTTTCCTTTGTAGTCAGATAATTTTATTTTTTTTCCTTCTAAATTTGTCAAAGTAAAATCTATAGCTTTTACATCACCATACATTTTAATAAGTTCTTCTTTGGCTTTTTGGGTTGCTAATTTTAAAGAATTTTGTTTAATTCTATCAAATTCATTTTCTGGAAGTTTTAATTTTTTATATATTTCTTGAAGTTGATTTAACATTACTTTAGAATCTACGCCAGCTAATAATTGTTTTTCTAAATATTCTTTGGCGAATTCAGCTCCTTTTGCTTTTTCAGCTATAGCGGCATATCTTTCTTTACCTCCAGTATCTAAACCTCCATTTTTTTCGACAACATCTTGATATTTAAAAGCTTCCTCATATTTTTTTTGTTTATATAATATTAAAGCATAAGTGTCTGCATACATATTATGTGTTCCTTGAAGCAAATTAGCATTATTTTTTCTCATACTATCTTCTACAATATTCAATGACCTTTTGGATAATTCTGCTGCAAATGGCAAACTATTTCCAGGACTAGTTAAATCTTCTCCACTAAGTTTCCAAGCATATTCATTATATAGATTACAAGCGATTTGATTATCCGATAATAATTTTTCATATTTTTCAATATTAAGTAAATCTTCTTTTTCCATAAAAATATTTAGTAGCGCCATATAAAAACTATTTTTTGATTGAGGTGAATCATCATTAAATTTTGCAATATATTCTTGAAGGGACTCTAATATAAAAGTTTCCGTTTTATTCTTTTTTTCATAAAATTGATTCATATAATCTCTTTTTACCATTTCACCTTTTGGAAACTTTAAGCGTGCTAATGCATTGACTTTTTCACTTTCCGTCTGCATTCTTAACATTGAATAAAACATTGAAGCAGTAGTTAAACTATTTTCATCTTCATTTCTTGAAAGTTTTTCTGCTTCAATAATTATTTCTGGCTGGCTTGTTAATGGTTCTTTATAATATTTTAAAAATAAATATGACCAATAATTTATACCTTGTTTAAGGGATTGGTTTTTCATATAAATTTCATCATACTTTTCAATTAAATTTTCTGTGTTAATTTTAAGATTTAACAAATAATTTGCCATTTGACACGAACTGAGGTAAGATAGACTTGATTGAAGTTTTTCGTCTTCAGTTGTATTCTTAAGAAATACAACAAATCCATTATTAGAATTGTTATCAATCGTTTTATTTGATTCGTCTGTAATTGTCATAAATAAAACATTCACTGATTCTGGAACTTTTATTGAGAATTCAAACGTATTTTCTTTTTTATTTAAAATAAAGGTTTCTTTATTTCTTTCAAACATAACATTGACTATCGCATTTTTAGGCATTTCGGTTTTTTCTGGTGCCTCATAGATAAAGGTATTCTCTTCGCCGATTACTATATCATTTTTAGGATAGATTTTTCCGCTTTGAGAAAAAGTGACGTTAAACACTAATAGGCATAATACAATAATGGATTTTTTCATAATAATTTATTTTAAGTTTATCAATATTACTTATATGTTATATTTTTTTTTGTTAAAAAAAATATAATTGGGAATTATTTAAGATTTCAATTTGACTTGAAGATTTTTCATTTTCATAAAATTTTTTTGTCTGAAATTTCTTACAGTAGTTGTTGATAGCTTTTTTCTAACTCACTAAGGAATAATTTTTCATAATCTGAATTATAATCGACCATCATACTATTTCTAAATATTTCAATAAGTTCATTGTATTTTTCTTTCTTACCCAATTTATAATAATATTCGGATAGATTATAAAAAGAACTGTAATAATCAAATGATATGCTTCTAGAAATACGCGGAATATCCTTTGTTTTTATAGTATTATAATCTATAAAAGATTTGTTTTGTACTAATTCTCTAATTTTTTTATAATCATACTCATATTTTGTTTGTTCTGTTTTTAAAGGTGTTAGTTCTGAAATTATTCCACAATTCCTAAAGAATTTATCCAATCCTCCAAGAAATGATTTATTTGAACTATTAGAAAAATAAATTGGTCTATATTGATAATTATCTTCTACTATTTGCAATAGTATCGCTTTCTGTGGGCTTAGATATGTTCTTTCATTTCCTACTTCACTCTCTAATTTGGAATGAATCCGATTTGAAAATAAATCAGGTTCCATTGTCCAAATCATTTGATAATTTTCATCAAGTTTGTATTTTTCTCTTATTTTTGATGTTATAGGAATTTGAATATCCGTTTTTTTCCATTTAAAAGGGTGAATGTCATATATCTGATTATCCGATAAATTAAGAGTTATTTTTTTTACACCACCTTCTAAACCTTGTTTCAAAAATTTGACATACCAAGGTCTATCAATATAACCAATAGGAATTATTGTAATGTCTGTTCGATAATTTTGATGTAATTGAAGGTAGGAACAAATATCAAAATCCGCATTACCAGCCGTAAATAATATTGCATTAGTATCACATGAATTTAATAAGTTTTTTCCAAATTCTATTAGCCAATCGGGATATGCTCCTTTCTCAAAAGCACGATTATAAAAATATTTTAATTTTTCTAAATCGTAATTTTGAATTGAAAGAAAAGCATTTCCGCTACATTCTGCACCATAAAAATATTTGGCATCTCCATAATTAGGGTTTAGTTCAATTGCCTTGTCTAAATATTCAAATATATTCTCGGAATAAGAAAAATCATATCCATTTAGAGGACGACTGTCATACAATCTATAATGGTTGAAAAAACCTAAATAATAATAAATTTCCGCATCTTCAGTCGAAATTTTCAAAGCATTTTCTAGCAAATCTATTGCTTCATCGTAGTGCTCATTCTTAAACTCGTTAAGAGCCTGTTCTTTCAAGGATAATTCTTGTGCTGATATCTTAGTAATAAATAGAATAATTAGCAGAAATATTAACTCAATTTGTCTCATTATTCATTTTTGTTAAAATCTTAATTTCATAATTGCTACCAACTGTTTGGATAAGGCAAGTTGCGGGTTTTAAATCAAAAATTCCCATAGCTTATTATTTTGTTTTAAAAATACTAAAAATTTTCTATTTGTAGAATTAAGCAATTTACTATAAGCGTTATAAACAGGCCTTTTCATTCAGTCTTATCTATCTACTGTTTTACTGTAACATATAAAGACGGTTTTGCTCCATTTTTAACTTTCCAAGTTCCTAAACTAGATGAACGTGTAATAGCTTCACCAAATATCTGTCCACTATACCAAAAAGGCAATTCCTTACTAAAACTCTCTGGGATATATTCAATTGTTATAAAAAATGGTTTATCGAATTTCAAATCGTATTTGCTCAAGTCAAACTCATTCCAACCATTTATAATTTGTTGTTTGAATATAATGTTGTTAGAAATTATCTTTTCAAATGGCAGATTGTCTTTAATGTTATAAAAATTAATTCTAAAAGTAGCAGTATCTATTTTAACATTAAATAAATTAAAATTTACATTTAAAATTTTCGAAGGTTTTCTGATGAATATTTCTTTGGCAATTTCCCTCATATCCATATTCTTGCTATCAACTGTACTGACTCTTCCTCCAACCATTCCAATAGTCGATTTCGTTCCAATTTTTAATATTTTACTATTTGAAGCTAGAAGAATAACCTCTTTAAGTTCATTTACTTTTTGAATTAGAATAAACTCATTTGTGTTTTTCTTAATTATCTCAGAAATCTTTAAACTTAAATCATGATAGCCAACATATGAAAATGTTAATAGATCTTTATTCTCATTTTGACTAATAATGATTGTGAAATTCCCGTTATAATCTGCAATAGTTCCAATATTTTTATTCTTTATTCCAATATTTGTGTATTCTAAAGGAATTCTATCAGAATTTAATATTTTTCCAACTATTTTTATTTCTTGACAATGAATAAATTTAGGAATTAGGAATATAATAAATAGTATTTTTTTAATCATAATCTTTTTCTTTTCAATTTACTTTTTTAACGGATTTTTGTCTGAAATTGCTTACAACGGTATTTTATAAGATTTGTGCGACTAAAAATCGGAGATTTTTCGTACGAGCAAATCCTTAGTTGAATGTTTGTTATTTGTTTCAGTTCAAATTTAAGCATAAATTTTATGAGGTGTTGGTTAAAGTGGTTTTGAGTAAGAATTATTTTATTTTGTTCTAATTAAATCCGTTCCAACTTTTAAATCCGCAATAATTTATAAAATCTAGAATTTGTCTTTTTAGTTTTCATTTTTCTTATAATATTTTCCGTTTCAACTTTCAAATCTGGAATTTGTCTGTTTTGTTCTAATTTTAATTCCGCAACAATTTATAAAATCTGAGATTTGTCTGTTTAGTTTTTATTTTTCTTATAAACTTTTCCTGTTTCAACTTTCAAATCTGGAATTTGTCTGTTTTGTTCTAATTTTAAATCCGCAACAATTTATAAAATCTGAAATTTGTCTGTTTAGTTTTTATTTTTCTTATAAACTTTTTCTGTTTCAACTTTCAAATCTAGAATTTGTCTGTTTTGTTCTAATTTTAATTCAGTTATATTTTTCAAATCTGGAATTTGTCTGTTTAGTTTTTATTTTTCTTATAAATATTTTCTGTTTTAACTTTCAAATCCGTAATTATGTTAAAATCTGACTGATTCAAATATTAATTTTTTCGGCGCGTGTCTCAGACAGTTTAATTTTTAAATTCATAAAACTCAAATTAGGAACTTCAGAGGAAATTCTGCCATTTTAACCAACGGTTTTTTATAAGATTTGTGCGACTGAGAAATCGGAGATTTTTCGGACGTAGCAAATCGTTAGTTGAATGTTTGTCGGTTTGTTATTTAGTTTAAATGTAAGCATAAATTTTATGAGGTGTTGGCTAAAGTAGTTTTTAGTTCATATTTTATTTATAGTTCTAAACTTAATTTTTTTCAATTTTTCAATCAGTTTAATGATTGTAAAAATCTGGAATATTTGTCGGTTTGTTGCTTAGGATTTACAATATTATTTAATGGTTGTAAAGATG
>DAIDMK010000043.1 GCA_027449025.1 Lutibacter sp.
GTCGGCAGAGAAATTCTTGTTTCAGTTTAATGTTTCAAATTTTTGCAAAACCTGAAACTTGAAACTTTAAACTTCATTTTGTGGGGAGAGCAGGATTCGAACCTGCGAAGTTCACACAGCAGATTTACAGTCTGCCCTCGTTGGCCGCTTGAGTATCTCCCCAAACTTTCTTTATTTTTGAAATCTTCCGACTTTGAGCCGGCGGAGGGACTCGAACCCACGACCTGCTGATTACAAATCAGCTGCTCTAGCCAACTGAGCTACACTGGCAATATCAATAAAAAAAGTCCGCTATTTCTAACGGACTGCAAATGTATTAAAGTTTTATTTTTTAAACAAAGCTTTTATGATAATTTTTATTATTTTATTTAACTCGTACCTTTTCTTTCTCTTTTGTTAATTTTCTTTTAAGTGAATCAACTGCTACCATAGTACCTTCCTCAAATGTTTTGCATTGTTTTTTAACTACAATGTCATTCCCTGGAATATTAATTTTAATGTCAACTGTTTTATTTTCTTTTTCACTAGTTTGTTGCACTTTTAAAAACACTTCTGAATCTACAATTTTATCATAATACTTCTCTAAACTTGTTACTCTTTTCTCAATAAAATCAATCAGATTTTTATCCGCATTAAAATTCACAGATTGTACAAATACTTTCATAATAAATCAGTTTTTTTGGCTTCTTGGGTGAGCCTGGTTATATACTTCCTTTAGTTTACCCAAACTACTGTGGGTATAAATTTGTGTTGACGCTAAACTAGAATGTCCAAGCAATTCTTTTACAGCGTTTAAATCGGCACCTTCATTAAGTAAGTGTGTCGCAAAAGAATGCCGTATTACATGAGGGCTTTTTTTTACTTTTGATGACACTGCACTAAAATAATTATTTATTACGCGATACACAAGTGTATCATATATTTTTTTACCGTTTTTTGTTAAAAATAGATAAGGACTTGTAATATCAATATTTTCCCTAATAACGCTATATTTCAACAATGACTCCTTCACTATTTTTAATAACGGAATATAGCGCTCTTTATTCCGCTTTCCTAACACTTTAACAGTTTCATTAACATAATCAATATCGGTAATTTTAATGTTGATCAACTCATTTCTTCTCATTCCTGTGGAATAAAATAATTCGACCATTAATTTATTTCGAACTGATTCAAAATCGCCATCATCCATGATATTTAATACACTAAAAATTTCTTTTTTTGAAAAAGGAACCTGCACTTGTTTCAACACTTTTAAAGCTTGATGTTTCACTAAAGGGCTTGCATCTATTTGTTTGGTTTTCTGAAGAAATTTATAAAATGATTTTAGAGAGGAAACTTTTCTGTTGATGGTGCGGTTAGAAATTTTTAAATTTACCAGACTTACAATCCAACTTCTTATTTGGGCATAATTAACAGTCGCAATACTTTCATCACCATATTGTTGATCGCAAAATGATTGAAATGAATTTAAATCATTTTGGTACGCCGTTAAGGTGTGTTTTGAATATTTTTTTTCTAGAGCTAGGTAATTTAAAAATGAGGTTATAGGCATAAAAAAACCGTTAGTACACAAATTTACGAATTGTTATTTGTATTTACTAACGGTTTATGTAATTGGTTAAAAAAATTAACCTTGCTCTTCTGTAGTTCTTAAATTTTGAACGTATCTGGCTTTTATATTTTTAGCACGATTTGTTACTGAAGGTTTTATGAACTGTTTACGTGCACGTAGATTTTTCATCGTTTTTGTACGATCGAACTTTCTTTTATAACGTTTTAACGCTCTATCAATATTTTCTCCGTCTTTAACTGGTATAATTAACATAGTATAGCACCTCCTTTCAAACTGTTCCTTTTTTAATTTTGGTTTGCAAATATACTGCTAATTATTTTATTTATTGCGAAAGTTTTATTTTTTATTTTGACGCCCAAACAGCGTAACTTTTAGCTGGAACTTGAAATTTTACCTTGCAACGATTTTAATACCTATATTTAAGGCTGATTGGTTACTAAATTTTGATTCCCCTTTTTTAAACTAGCGTCCTTTTCTAACCCTTTTTAAGTTCAATAAATTAGTAGGGTTAATTCCCAAACCTTTCACATTTTTTTGTGAGAACCGAACAACTTCATCATAATATAAAGGAACTACAACCGCAGACGCCATGATTAAACTGTCCATTTTTTGATACATAAGATAGCGTTTAGGATTGTTGGTTGTTTGGATTGCCTTTTCATAAAGCGCATCAAATTCTTTTGAACTGTAATGGGTGTAATTAGGACCGTTTGGCGAGAAATATTTACTATGAAATATAAAAAGGTAATTTTCAGCATCCGGATAATCTGCAACCCAACTGCCTCTATATATACTCAACTTCCCTATTACCTTTGTTTGTCTTAATGTTGAAGGTGGCAGAACATCGATATTCACATGCAGACCGATACGCTCTAATTCACGTTGAATATATTCACACATATCTAAGTATTGACTATTTGTACTAATGGTAATGGTTGGATTTATATTCCCGGTTTCTTTTATATATGATTGTACCAATTCCTTGGCTTTTCCAGGTTGATAGGTATAGCCTTCCATATTATTGAATGACGGCAAACCCTTAGGGATAAAACCGTTTATTGCGGGTGTACCAATACCATTTCGCAAATATTTAATCATTTTCACACGGTCAAAACCATAGTTAATTGCCTTTCGAATTTTTATGGAATTCACTTCCTTTTCGGCCGCATCTATATAAATCCCCAAATACTCAGTATTCAAATAAGGCCCTAAAACCATATCAATCTGGTTTTTGTAATGCTCCTTAAGTTGCCCTTCTGAAGTTAGTAAATCATCTTTATAAGAAGCGTCAATGCTACTCATAAAATCAATATTTCCTTGAATAAATTGCAAAAACTCGCTTTGTTTGTCGGGTAAAAAAGTGATGGAAATAGCTTCCAAATAAGGCAGGCGATTACCGTTTTCATCCTTTTCATGTTAATCCTTATTTTTACGCAAAACCAACTTGGTGTTTTCAACCCACAATTTAAATTGAAAAGGCCCAGTTCCTATTGGATTGGCTCTAAAGATATCTCCAAAATATGTCACCGCTTCAAAAGGAACCACCGAACAATATTTCATGCCCAACAAACTTAAAAATGGCGGAAAAGGCTGCTTTAACCGGATGACAAAAGTACTGTCGTTTTTTGCTTCAAATTTTTCAACAAAATCAAGCACCCATTTTCCGGGAGATGAAACTTTTGGATCGAGCAAGCGGTTAAAGCTGTATTCAAAATCGCTTGCTACTACTAATCTAGTAGAATCTTTACCAAACAAGATATGTTTGTGAAATTTTATACCTTTTTTTAAATTGAATAAGTACATTTTACCATCTTCAGAAATGCTCCAGGAATTGGCAATATCAGGTTGAACATTTAAACTATCATCTAATTGCACCAAACCATTAAATAATTGATTGGTAACCCATATGGTTCTTAAATCTTTTGAAAATGCAGGATCTAATGTGGTAATATTTGCGTGCTCATTGTATCTGAAAACTGAGTTTTCATCATGTTTTTTGTTTTTTGATGAACATGATACCACGCAGCAGGCAACAACTAATAATTTCCAACTAAAAACCAACAACTTAAAACCAAAAATTGTCAACCTATTTCTCAAAACCATACTCATGTTCCACTTTACAAATTCTAACTTTAAACGCTTTATACCAAATACTTCTCCCCTTTTCTCTTGCTTCGGTATGCTGTGCATGCAATTTCCATTTTTTAATAGCCTCCAAACTTTTCCAATAACTCACCGTAATTCCCAGTTCACTTCTAGCCGATTCAAGGCCCAAAAAACCTTCTTGCTTTTTAGCCAGTTCGAGCATTTTATCTGCCATTTCATTGTATTTTAAATCGCCTTCGGTTCTAATTGAAGTAAAAACTACTGCGTAATAGGGTGGTTTTGGCGTCTTCGAAATTCTTGTCATAAAAATAAATTTCATTACTTTTGCACCCGATAAATGTACAAGAATGAGCGCACAAAAAAAAGTCGCATTTTACACATTGGGGTGTAAACTTAATTTTTCTGAAACTTCCACCATTGCCAGAAGTTTTCAGGATGAAGGATTTGAACGTGTTGCGTTCGAAGAAGTGGCTGATATATACGTAATTAATACCTGTTCCGTAACGGACAATGCTGATAAAAGGTTTAAAACCATTGTAAAATCAGCTTTAAAATTAAACGAAAAAGCTTTCTTAATTGCCATTGGCTGTTATGCCCAATTAAAACCAGAAGAATTGGCTGCCGTTGATGGCGTGGATTTGGTTTTGGGTGCTACCGAAAAATTTAAAGTAACCGACTATATCAACGATCTTTCTAAAAATGACATGGGTGAAGTGCACTCTTGTGAAATTGAAGACGCCAATTTTTATGTGGGTTCCTACTCCTTTGGCGACAGAACACGGGCTTTTTTAAAAGTGCAGGACGGATGTGATTATAAATGTACCTATTGCACCATTCCGCTTGCAAGAGGAATTTCCAGAAGCGATACTTTGGAAAATATATTGGAAAATGCCAGAGAAATTTCAGAAAAAGGCATAAAAGAAATTGTGTTAACAGGCGTAAATATTGGAGATTATGGCAAAGGGGAATTTGGAAACAAAAAACATGAGCATACTTTTCTTGATTTGGTGAAAGCATTAGACAATGTTGAAGGCATCCACCGTTTTAGAATTTCTTCCATAGAACCCAATTTACTTCAAAAAGAAACCATCGATTTTGTGGCCGAATCCAGAAGTTTTGTGCCCCACTTTCACATTCCGTTGCAAAGCGGCAGCGATGCTTTGCTTAAATTAATGAAACGCCGTTATTTAAGGGATACTTATACAAACCGCGTTGAAGCCATCAAAAACAAAATGCCAAATGCGTGTATTGGGGTTGATGTAATTATCGGATTTCCAGGAGAAACAAATGAATTATTTTTGGAAACCTACAACTATTTAAACGCATTGGACATTTCCTATTTGCATGTATTTACCTATTCTGAAAGACCAAATACTGAAGCTATTGAAATGGAAGGTGTTGTACCACAAAATGTTCGAAACAAACGCAGCAAAATGCTCAGAGGCTTGTCTGTTAAAAAACGTAGGGCATTTTACGAAAGCCAGTTGGGGGAAAATTTAACCGTGTTGTTTGAAAGTGAAAATAAAGACGGATTTATTCATGGATTTACTGAAAATTACGTCAAAGTTAAAACCAACTGGGATCCTGAATTGGTGAACACACTTCATCAAATAAAATTGACTAAAATTGATGAAGACGGCATTGTGCTTTTTAATTATATGGCAACCGCAACAATCGAAAAAAATTACTTAGAACGATTATAAATTATTAATTTTTTATATATTCGCTTTTAAGGATCTAAAGTACATTTCTTAAGTTTAAAAAAATATGGATACTAAACTTTGATTTTTTATCCTTCTAACTTCATGGATTCCCCCTAACTGAATTAATTATGAAGAAGAAAAAAAATTGGTTGTCATGGCTATATCTGTCAGTAGGTTTGCTTATTACACTTTATATTGCATGGCAAATTAAATCGAATATAGATAGAATAGCTGAAACCGAATTTGAGTTTGAATCCGAAGAGATAAGTGACAAAGTAATTGCTAGACTACATGCCCATGCGCAAATACTTCAAAGTAGCGCTGCTTTTTTGACTGCTTCAGATACAGTAACTCGAAAAGAATGGAAAGATTTTATTGAAAGCTCTAGAGTACACATGAATTTACCCGGCACTCAGGGTATAGGATTTTCTTTAATAATTCCTGAAAACAAATTAGAAGAACATATTCTTAAAATAAAAGAGGAAGGTTTTACTGATTATGGCGTAAAACCTGAATACAAACGCAAGACTTATACTTCAGTTATTTATCTCGAACCGTTTTCTGGCCGAAATCTTCGTGCATTTGGCTATGATATGATGACCGAACCTGTGCGCAGAGAGGCCATGGAACGAGCACGCGATTTGGATTTAGCCTCCCTTTCGGGAAAAGTTCTCTTACTCCAAGAAACAGCAACAAATGTGCAAGCAGGTAATTTAATGTATGTTCCGGTATATCGGAAAGGCGCAGCAATCAATTCTGTTGAAGAACGCAGGACAGCAATTGTTGGTTGGGTTTATAGGCCCTTACGCATGAATGACTTTATGGAGGGAATTATGGATGAATGGGATTCTCGCACCAACAAAAAATTATTCGTACACATCTTTGATGGGTCAAACAATTCGCCACAATCCTTATTGTTTGAATCACATCATGAGCAAAGTGCTTCAGAAAATATTCGGTTTTTAGATCAAATTCCGATTACATTTAATGGATACCAATGGTTGCTTGAATTTCACCGACCTAGGAACATTATTATAGATTATATTCCTGCTTGGATTGTACTTTTAAGTGGTACAATAATCAGCATTCTGCTATTTTTATTTATCAAATCATTGGTAAATACCAATGATAAAGCTAGGCTCATAGCTGAACAGTTAACATCAGAACTAAAAGAGAATGAAAAATTGCTATTAAAATCACAAGAAATAGCGGGCTTAGGCAGTTATTCATTGGATTTAACTACAGGTATTTGGAAAAGCTCTGAAGTACTTGATAAAATTTTTGGGATCAATAAAAGTTATAACAGGTCTATAGAAGGATGGAAAGCACTTATACATCCTGATTTTAGAGAACAGATCACAAATAAAACGGTAATTAATGAAAAGGAACAAATTAATAAAGAATATAAAATAATTAAACATAATTCTGCAGAAGAACGCTGGGTTCATGGTTATGGGGAAATAGAATTTGACAGCCTAAATAATCCTGTCAAAATAATAGGAACTATAAGTGACATAACTGAACGTAAAAAAGCTGAAAAAAAAATCAAAAATTTAAATGAAAATTTAGAAGTTATAGTTAATGAAAGAACTTTAGAACTCCAACAAACAAAAAACAGACTCGAATACCTACTAACTTCTTCACCAGTTGTAATTTATACTTCATCGGCAGCCCCTCCGTTTGGAACAACCTATGTTGGTGATAACATCAAACAAATGATGGGTTATGTACCTGAACAATTCCTTGAAGACCCCAATTTTTGGGCGAGTAAAATTCATCCTGATGATGTGGAGCGGGTATTTACCGAATTACCTCATTCATTTGAAGCGGGAAATCATACAAGTGAATATCGATTTTTATTAAATGACGGGACATATAGATGGATGCATGATGAATTTTTAATAGTTAAAGATAAGAATGATAATCATACCGAGATTTTAGGTTATTGGATAGATATTACAATACGTAAAGAAAATGAAGAAAGGTTGCAAGAAACCCTAAAAGAAGTTTCCGATTATAAAATTGCATTGGATGAATCCAGTATAGTTGCCATTACCGATCAAAGCGGAATTATCAATTATGTAAATGATAATTTTTGTAGAATTTCACAATACGAACGCAATGAATTAATTGGTCAAGATCATCGAATTATAAATTCCGGGTTTCACCCAAAAGAATTTTTTCGAGATTTATGGGGTACGATAGGCAATGGGAAGACATGGAAAGGAGAGATTAGGAATAAAGCAAAAGACGGTTCCTTTTATTGGGTGGATACTACCATAGTACCTTTTCTTAACACAAAAGGAGAACCCTATCAATATGTTGTAATTAGAACTGACATTACCAATAGAATCCTTATTGAAGAAGACCTTATAAAGTCCAAAGAAGCAGCCGATTCCGCAAACCGTGCCAAAAGTGAATTCTTAGCCAATATGAGCCATGAAATACGCACGCCTATGAATGCTGTTATTGGATTTTCAGAACTCTTATACAATTCAGTTGAAGGAGAGAAACAACGCTCTCAAATAAAGTCGATCCGCAATAGTGGTAAAACCTTGCTTAAAATTATTAATGATATCCTTGATTTGTCAAAAATAGAATCAGGAAAATTGACCCTTCAAAAAGAAGTTGTAAATATTCGTAGACTTGCCAAAGACATGAAAATGGTATTTGCCTATAAAACCACAGAAAAGAATATCTCATTTCATATTGAAACGAAAAACCAGATTCCTACTGCGCTTGCGCTAGATGAAACCCGCTTGCGCCAAATATTATTTAATTTATTAGGAAATGCAGTCAAGTTTACAGAAAAAGGACATGTAACCCTTTCCTTGGATAAAAAAGATAAAGCAAACAACAGAATTGACCTGATACTTAAAGTAGAAGATACCGGTATTGGAATACCGAAAACACAACAGAATGAGATTTTTGAACCTTTTAGCCAGCCAGAAAGTCAAATTAGCAGTAAATATGGCGGTACTGGTCTTGGGCTCGCCATTACAAGGCGGTTGACGGAAATAATGGGAGGAAAAATAAGTATCAGCAGCGAACCCGGTAAAGGGAGTATTTTTACAGTGTACCTGCCCGATGTTGAAATACAGTCTCTTGAAAATATTAAAAGTGACAAAATCACATTCGACCCAACATCCGTTATTTTTAAGGAAGCAAAAGTTTTGATTGTGGACGACAATAAGGATAATCGAAATTTAATGATCGATTTCTTTGAAAATTCTCCGCTAACATTATTTGAAGCCGAAAATGGAGAAGAAGCCGTTGAAATTGCAACTAAGCACCTTCCCAATTTAATATTGATGGACATAAGAATGCCTGTAATGAGCGGTTATGAAGCAATAAATATTTTAAAGAAACAAAAAAGCACCAAGTTTATCCCAATTATTGCAATTTCAGCATCCATTAAAGTACATTCAAAAACCAATGAATTAAAAGAAATCTTTGATGATTTACTGATGAAACCCATTGATTTGGGAGAACTGACGCAATTATTAAAAAAATATTTAGCCTATCAAACTCCTAAAAACAAAGCTATCATAAATAAAAAAGAGTTTAAAGAAATCTCATTTGAATTAACTGAAGCACAGAAAAAACGATTACCTGAACTAATTCAAACACTTGAAAATGAATTTATACCGGTTTACAACAAGGTAGTAAAAACCCAGATGATTGACCATATCGAGAAATTTGGAAATGATTTGGTGCTGCTGGCAGAAAAGTACAATTTTAAAATAATCCTTGACTACGGAAATAAAATTAGCAAATTGGCTGATAACTTTGAAATTGACAAATTGGTTAAATTACTTAATAGATTTCCTGAAATAATAGAGCAACACAAATCTTTAATTAATAATAATTAATATCCTATGAAGGCAACAAAAAAACGATGTAAGATTCTGGTGGTTGATGACAACTCAAAAAACATCCAGATAGTAGGAAATATTTTGCGAGCGTCAGGATACTCGGTTGGGTTTGCGCTTGACGGGTCACAAGCCTTAACATTGCTAAAGGAAAACAATGATTATCACCTTGTGCTTTTAGATGTTAATATGCCAGGACTAAATGGTTTTGAAACCTGTATAGCTTTGAGAAAAAATAAAAAATTAAAGGAAATTCCCGTTTTATTTCTCACTGCCCTTAATGAAACCAGTGATATTGTTAAGGGATTTGAGGCAGGAGGGCAAGATTTTATAACCAAACCTTTTAATTCAGAAGAATTGTTGTCACGCGTAAAAACACACTTGGAGTTGAAATACAGCAAAGACAAACTTGCTGATGCGAACCTTCATCTGGAAAAAAAAGTGATTAAACGAACTAAAGAATTAAATAAGGCAAAACTAAAAGCAGAAGAATCAGATAAGTTAAAATCTACTTTTTTGGCATTGATGAACCATGAAATTAGGACGCCTTTAAATGCCATTGTTGGTTTTTCAACCATTATTGCAGAAAGTAATCAGGATGTTAATTCACTGAAGTTTTCCAAAATAATTCAGAAACAAACTGATTTATTGTTAAAATTGGTGGATGATATTATTGACTCCGCTCAAATTGAATCTGGTGCTATACACATTTCCAATGAAATATTTGACCTTAACGAACTCTTAAACAAACTCCTTGTTAACTTTGAAGCAAAATCTCCTTCAGGAATTTCTTTAATTCCCAATAATCCTCTTAAAGAAATATTTGTCAATACCGATAAGTCAAGGGTCAAACAAATTTTCACCAATTTAATTCTAAACGCAATCAAATTCACACCAGAAGGTACCGTTACATTTGGTTATGATTTTAACAAAGAATCTGAATTAATCTGTTTTGTAAAAGACACAGGAATCGGAATTTCATCTGAGAATCATCATAAAATTTTTGAACGATTTACAAAATTAGACTCCTTTTCCCAAGGAACTGGTCTTGGGTTATCTATCGTAAAAAATATAGTTGATTTAATGGAAGGTAAAATTTGGATTGAATCTGAACTTGAAAAAGGCGCGACTTTTTATTTTAAATTGCCATTTACTATTGTAAAATTGACAGGTCAAAAAACTGTTTCAAAAAAGGTAATTCCCGATAGCGCTAAAAAATTTACAATATTAATAGCGGAAGACGAGGAAAGCAACTTCATTTATTTAAATGAATTGTTAGATGCAGATAATTTTAATGTTATTCATGCATTAAATGGCAAGGAAGCTGTAGACCTGTGCGCTAAAAATAAAGAAATTGGCTTGGTGTTGATGGATATTAATATGCCTGTCCTTAATGGTTATGAAGCCACAAAACAAATAAAACAAATAAACCCCGAGCTCCCTATTGTTGCTCAAACAGCCTATAACATGCCCGAGAATAAAGAAGCTGCAAAAGAAGCTGGATTTGATGGTTTTCTTTCCAAACCCATTAGAAAAAGCGATTTATTTGAATGGATTAGAATATTTTCATAGATATAAAACATTGGAATAATAAACAGGGGTCTTTTCCAAAAATAAGGCAGGTTAAAAATCAGGTATCTTATTAGTTGTTTTAATTAAAACCATAAACATATTTTAAAATAATGAGGACTGAGAAACTTGGTCTTGATTGAATAAAAGTTCCTACTTTTGTACGAAATTTATAATTGAATAAAATAAAAAGCCTTGATTGATTTATATACTTTTGGTTTATTGGTTTTTACCTCATTTTTTACCCTGATAAACCCATTGGGCACTATGCCTATTTTTATGTCGATGACTGCCACGCTAAGCAAAGCGAGACGCAAACAAACTGCAAAAAAAGCAACATTGGTGGCTTTTTTCACCATTATAGCCTTCGCTTTTTCGGGACAGATTTTATTTAAATTCTTCGGGATTTCAGTAAACAGTTTCAGAATTGTTGGGGGCGTTATTTTCTTTACGATGGGATGGGATATGCTGCAGGCCAGATTGGGTGGTTTTAAACATACTGATGATGAAGAAAAAATTGATGCTTATGTGGATGATATTTCCATAACACCATTGGCAATCCCAATGATTTGTGGCCCCGGAGCCATCACCAATGCTATTATTTTAATGGAAGACGCCAATAATATTTCACTTAAAATAGTTTTAATTACGACCGTAGCACTTATCTTATTTTTAACCTATTTAATACTTGTTGGCGCTAGTAAAATCACAGAAAAAATTGGTAAAACAGGAAATAAGGTCATGATGCGTTTAATGGGGTTGATTGTGATGGTTATTGCCGTTGAATTTTTCTTCAGTGGATTAAAACCAATTGTTTTAAGTATTCTTAATAGTTAATGGAAATTCAAAAAACACATATTTATTTTGTTCCGGGATTGGCGGCAAGTCCAGAAATTTTTGAATTTTTACAATTCCCGGAGGATGAATTTGAACTACATTTTTTAGAATGGCTTATTCCATTGACCGCTCATGAATCCCTTGAAGCTTATGCTAAAAGAATGAGTGATTTGGTACTTGAAAAAAATCCAGTAATTGTTGGTGTTTCTTTCGGCGGAATTATGGTACAGGAAATGAGCAAACACCTTCATCCTAAAAAAACCATCATCATTTCAAGCGTAAAAAATCGCAATGAATTATCAAAAGCCCTAAAACTAATTCAGAAGCTAAAAATCTATAAATTATTTCCTTCAAAAATGATTGAAAATATTGAAATGTTTTCTTTTTTAGCTGTTGGGGAAACTTCAAAAACCAGATTAAAATTATACAAAAAGTACTTTACAGTCAGAGACAGGGTGTACTTAAACTGGTCTATCTACAATGTGTTGCATTGGCAACAAACCAAACCTTTAAAAAATATTCTCCACATCCATGGTACTGCCGATGCTATTTTTTCATTTAAATATATAAACGATTGTATTCCAATTGAAAAAGGCACGCATATCATGATTATCAACAGGGCAAAAACAATCAGTAAGATTATTATAGATTCCCTTAAATAAAATGTTAAAATAAACATGCTTAAAGTGTTCCCATCAATTTAATTTGTAATTTACCATTTTAATCCCTTAAAACATAAATAATATGGACAAGTCAATTAAAATTTTAGGATTAATTGCGGTGATAATGATAAGTTCCTTATTAATTTTTGCTGCCAAAAAAACGGATTCAAAAAATAGTTATTGCGATAAAGAGGGTGATAAAAACACCAGTGAAACCTACCAAATTAAGGCACTGAAAATTCCTGAAAATTTGGACTTTGCAGGAGAACGTGTGCCTACTGAAAATGATGATATTAAAGAGCGAATAGACAGGGAGTTACTGACAAATACCTATTGGCAATCCAACACCTTGCTGATGTTTAAAAGAGCACATAAGTTTTTTCCAATGATTGAACCGATTTTAAAGAAAAACGGCATACCAGACGATTTTAAATATTTAGCCCTTATTGAAAGTGGCTTGCTAAATGTAACCTCTCCGGCAGGCGCTAAAGGTTTTTGGCAAATATTGGATGCCACTGCCAAAGAAAATGGGTTGGAAGTCAACTCAAATGTTGATGAACGTTATCATGTAGAAAAATCGACACAGGCGGCCTGCAATTATTTAAAAGCAGCCAAAGAAAGTTTTGGCAGCTGGACATTGGCAGCTGCTGCATACAATGCAGGAAACAGAGGAATTTCAAGCAAAATGGAAACCCAAAAAGTGAGCAGTTATTATGATTTGCTTCTTGGTGATGAAACAGAACGCTATATCCTAAGAATCGTTGCCGTTAAAGAAATCATGTCTAATCCGGAGAAATACGGATTTATTTTCGATAAAGAAGATTTATATACTGCAACTCCTACCAAAATTGTTGAAGTAAACACGCCAATTACCGATATTGCCCAATATTCCATCGATTTAGGAATTAATTACAAAATTATGAAATTACACAATCCGTGGTTGCGAGAAAATACCTTGGAGAATAAGTCCGGAAAAACTTACCAATTAAAAATTCCGTCTGAAATCAAATGAAACGAGCCTTAAAAATTTTGATATATAAATGGGTGATTAAAGGCGAGCAGCAGTTGTTACCGCTAAAAAATAAAATTTAAACAGATGAAAATGACTGTAACTACAATTCTCATTTTAATTATTATTGGATTGTCAGCCGGAATTTTAAGCGGACTGGTTGGTGTTGGAGGCGGTATCATTATGGTGCCATTATTTGTGATTTTTTTAGGCTTGACGCAACACAATGCCCAAGGTTTAAGTTTGGCTGTTATGCTCCCTCCAGTTACATTTCTGGCGGTTTACAATTACCATACCGCTGGATCTGGTGGCAATATTGATTGGCGCGTTGCAATTACCGTTTCCATTTTATTTATTATTGGCGGATTTATAGGTTCAAAAATTGCCTTGCAAATAGACCAGCGGATGCTTAGAAAAATATTTGGCGTATTTATGTTGATTGTTGCCATTAGGCTCATTTTCACCAAGTAGCTACCATAAAGCTTAATTGTTTCTTACTGATGAATTTATTAATCAGTTCAATCAATTTAAAGCTATTTAGGCATTAATATTTAAAATCATAGTTACTTTAAAATATTACTGAGAACAAAAGTTGCCAATACTTTCAATATATTTTTGGCATTTTAATCCATTTCAATCCTTTTATCATCTGGCTAAAAATACTGGAAGATACGCTTACTGATTCATATAACTTTGCTGAGACCCTTAATTTCTAAAACTTTTTTATTCATTTTTCATTCAAAAAATAAGTACCTTTGTAGCTATGGGACTAAATAATAATGACATTTTTAAAAAACTTCGCGTAGCGCATAAATTACGTGATGAGGA
This sequence comes from Lutibacter sp., assembly GCA_027449025.1. Classification (GTDB taxonomy): domain Bacteria; phylum Bacteroidota; class Bacteroidia; order Flavobacteriales; family Flavobacteriaceae; genus Lutibacter. The sequence continues at coordinate 14,163 of DAIDMK010000043.1, forward strand.
TATTGTAAAAATATGCGCCTTGGTCGATTTTGAAATTACAAAAAGCGAATTGGGAGCCTTTTTCAGAAATGAAGCCCATGAAAAATACAAAGAAGTCGGCGATCAAATTTTGCGCAATTTTTTAAACGGATTGATTATTCATTTAAGAGGACCGATGCCTAAAAAAGAGCCAGGAACTACACCCAAAAAGAAATACAACTAATTAAAATTACTATTTACCGATGCTAAAACAAGCTTACCAATATGGCGGGCACGTTTTGCATGACGAAATAAGATCGCTGGCATTAAATCGGACTGCATTTTGATAACTGAAATAAACGTAATAACTTTGTAATAACGAAATAAAATTATGGAAACATCTATTATCAAAATTGGAAATTCAAAAGGGCTTCTCTTAAGCAAGACTATTTTGGAAAAATATGACATTAAAGAAAAAGTTGAGCTTATTTTTGAAAAAGATCAAATTATAATTAGGCCAATTGAAAAACCTAGAAAAGATTGGAATATTGAATTTAAAAAAATGAGATTAAATGATGATGACAGATTATTAATGAATGATGTTTTTGAGAATGAAAATCTAGAGGAATGGAATTAAAACAATATTCTATCATCTTGGTAAATCTTGACCCAACTATTGGAAGCGAGATAAAAAAGACGAGACCTTGTGTGATAATTTCTCCCGATGAGATGAATAAATATTTAAATACGGTTGTTGTTGCTCCAATGACAACCAATATAAGAAAATACCCTACCAGAGTTCCTGTAGAGCACAATGGAAAAAAGGAACTGATTACAATTGATCAAATTCTGAGCATTGATAAATTGAGAATTATCAAAGTTTTTGACCAACTGACCAAAACAGAAATTAAAAATTGTAAAGAGATTATTAAAGAAACATTTGTGGATTAAAAGCATTAAAGGCATATAAAACACATAAAAAATTGCCTAATCTATCAAATAAAATATTTAAACATCAAATTAGTATTAATTTTAAACATGAAGAAGGTTGTTTTTTATACCTAAACCGTTCTTAACAAAATGATTTCTTTACCTCATTAAATTCTGCAACAATTTCTTTTACAATTTCAGCGGCTGGTTTAATTTCGTGAATCAATCCAGCAATTTGACCAATTTCCAATTCTCCTTCCTCCAAATCACCTTCAAACATACCTTGTTTGGCTCTTGCCCTACCCAACTTTTCTTTTAACTGTTCGGCAGTTGGACATTGTTTATAAAGGTCTTGCAATTCATTAAAGAACTTATTTTTTATCAGCCTTACTGGCGCCAATTCTTTTAGGGTTAACAAAGTACCGCCATCTTGGGTATTCACCACTTTTTCCTTAAAATTTATATGGGCAGATGATTCTTGGCTCGCTACAAATCGGCTTCCAATTTGCACACCATCGGCTCCTAAAACCATTGCCGCTAGCAAACCTCTGCCAGTTGCAATACCACCTGCAGCGATTAAAGGAATTTTTAATTTTTCTTTTACCATAGGAATTAGCGTAAAAGTGGTCGTTTCTTCTCGCCCATTATGTCCGCCTGCCTCAAAACCTTCAGCAACCACGGCATCCACGCCTGCCAATTCCGATTTTAATGCAAATGCCACACTGCTCACCACATGCACCACGGTAATCCCTTTTTCGTGTAGAAAGGAAGTCCACGTTTTTGGGTTTCCTGCGGAAGTAAAAACAATCTTCACCCCTTCCTCCACAATTATTTGCATAATTTCATCGATGTTTGGATACAACATCGGCACATTGACTCCAAAAGGTTTTTGGGTGGCTTTTTTACATTTTTGAATGTGTTCACGTAAAACATCAGGATACATAGATCCTGCACCAATTAATCCCAATCCGCCAGCATTGCTGACTGCAGAAGCCAATTTCCAGCCACTGTTCCAAACCATTCCAGCCTGAATTATGGGATATTGTATGTTGAATAATTTGGTAATGCTATTTTTCATCTGTTTAAATTTTATTTTTTAGCGGTAACAAATGCTGTTCGCCATTAATCATTCCTTCGTGTATCAAAATTTGTGAGGCTCGTTTCATTTATATTTTTATGATTTTAATCGTTTTTGATTTATTGTCGAATTTCAGCTGAATAAAATACAAACCTTGGGCTAAATTTGAAATATCCTTTGTTGGATTTATTTTGGTGATTGTTTCTGAACTTAACCTTTTACCCAATACATTATAAACAACCAGTTCCATTTCGGTCACCTGATTTGGAAATTTAAATTTTATTTCATTTTCTGATGGATTTGGATAAACCACAACTTCTAAAATATCTTCCGTTTCTTCAATATTCAGCAGGTTAAAAACAGATTCAAAATTGGGAATTCCATAACCTTCCTGTGCCGTTGGATTGTTATATAAATGTGCCGATTCTTTCACCATTTTAATTATTTCGGCATTGGTTTTTGTTGGAAAAGCCTGCCATAAACAGGCAACAACACCAGCCAATATAGGTGATGAAAATGAAGTTCCGTTTGATGTAGCGATACTTCCTGAGGAATTAATGATATAGACTCCAGCACCTTGCGCGCACACATCAGGTTTTATGCGATTGTCTGGAGTGGGACCATATGAGCTGAAACTAGCAATAACACCAGATGCATTTACAGCACCAATACTAAGCACGGACGCCGCATCTGCCGGCGCATTGATGTAGTGCCAAGGAGCATCACCTTCATTTCCTGCAGAATTAACAACAATCATCCCGCGGGAAAAAGCAATTTCCGCACCCCTTGAAATAAACGTTGTTTTTCCGTCCATATCAGCATAAACATAATTGTATTTTTGATTATCGAAAGTGGTATAACCTAAGGAAGTGTTGATTACATCAACACCCAAACTGTCAGCTTTTTCTGCAGCTTCCACCCATAAACTTTCTTCCAAAGGGGTTTCATTTGCGGTATCTTCAGAAATAAATAAATAAAATTTGGCATCAGGTGCCGTACCAATAAATTGATTGTCGATATAGCCGGCAATGGTTGATAATACTGCCATTCCGTGATAACTTCCTGTGTAAAAATTTTCATTTCTGTTCACAAAATCGTAGCCCCCTAAAATTTGATTGTTATCTCTAATTCGCTTAAAAGCTGTAAACTTATCTACATTGGGAAATCCGGCATCCATTATGGCAATGTGCATACCTTGACCCGTAAAATTATTTTGATGCAACACATCTCCTTTTAACATTTGAATTTGATTCGAAGCATTACCGTAATTAAAATCCGATGTAAAATCCAGTTTATTTGTTTTTTGTACCTCTTTTTGCTGTTTTGAGTTTTTACCTGAAGGATTTAAGGATTTATTTGCGTATTCAACTTTACTTACAAAAGTAAGGTTCAGCAACCTGTTGATGTCTGTTTGCGTTCCTTGAATATGTAGTGCATTTAACCATTTTGATTTGGCTTTAACCGTAATTCCGGTTGAATTTTTAATTTGGGTGATATAAGAAGCTTCTGTAGGAACATCCTTTAAATCGAGGGCAATATTGTATCTCGCTCTTCTCTCTAAAGCGCGTTGAGACAACATCGTTAAAGGAGCGGCGATAAATGCAGTCTGACTTGGTTTGTCCTTGAAAAATACCCAAGCATCCTCCTCTTGCCCCAATGCAATATTCAGTGAAAATAAAAATAGAAGTGTAAAAAGTAGTTTTGTTCTCACAATATATTTTTGGAATTTATGTTCCGAAAGTACTCATTTTTATTGGAAAATAAGGTGCAACTATTATTTTTAACAGGCACATTTAGCAGTATAAATTTTTTAATTGTTGAACTTCATAGCTCTTTTTGCGACTTTTTAAAATAACAGTAATACTTAGCTACACAAGGCAAATAAACAAGATCTCACAAAGTTGAAAGTCCCATTAATTTTGAAAGAGTGCCAAAAAAATAATTAAACGCTAAGATATTACACCAGAACCTAACAATTCCTCATTGCTGTACCACGCAACAAATTGTCCTTCTGTAATGGCAGATTGCCTTTTCTTAAATGCTACATACAAACCATTTTCCACTTTGTATAGCGTAGCTTCATCCAAAACCTGACGATAGCGAATACGCGCCAATACAGCCAGGTTTTCACCATTTCTTAATGCCAAATCTGGTCGGACCCAATGCAATTCTTCATTGGTGACAAATAACACATTGCGATACAAGCCCGGATGCTCTTTCCCTTCCCCTGTGTAAATTACATTTTCATTTACATCGGTATCAACCACAAACAAAGGTTCAATAGTTCCTCCAACAGCCAAACCTTTACGTTGTCCTTTGGTAAAATAATGGGCGCCTTGATGCTTGGCTACTATTTTTCCGTCCGAGATTTGATAGCTATATTTCTTGGAGAAAAACGCCAATTCTTCCTCTTTTGTTTTAAATGAAGGAATTTCTCTCTTGTATATTTCTGAATTTTCGGGTATCTGAACAATGACACCTTCTTTGGGTTTTAATTTCTGTTGTAAAAACTCAGGCAGCCGTACTTTTCCAATAAAACACAAACCTTGAGAATCCTTCTTTTCCGCAGTGATTAAATCCTGCTCAGCAGCTATTTTACGGACTTCTGGTTTTGTCAATTCACCGATTGGAAATAGGGATTTCGACAATTGTTCTTGCGACAACTGGCATAAAAAATAGGATTGATCCTTATTTTTGTCTTTACCAGCCAGTAGTTTATACACCGTTTCTCCGTTGATAAGCTCCTCGCCTTTTCGGCAATAATGTCCGGTTGCAACATAATCTGCACCCAATTCCAAAGCGATTTTCAAAAAAGCATCAAATTTGATTTCCCGGTTGCATAACACATCAGGATTTGGCGTGCGCCCTAATTCATATTCTTTGAACATATAATCCACAATACGTTCCTTGTATTCTTCACTTAAATCCACCACCTGAAACGGAATGCCTAATTTATCGGCCACCAACATGGCATCGTTGCTATCTTCTAACCACGGACATTCATTGGAAATGGTTACAGAATCATCGTGCCAATTTTTCATAAACAAGCCAATCACCTCATAGCCCTGCTCCTTTAATAAATAGGCTGCTACACTACTATCCACACCACCTGAAAGTCCAACAATTACGCGTTTCATTTTAAAATCATTTTAGTTTGCAAAGATACTGATAAGTTTTTTGAAGGAAAAGTTAAAAAGTTGAAAGGAAAAAGACTAAAGTTAAATAAAAATCAATCCTGTCCTAAACATTTTGACAACACGTAAAAAAGTGGCTTACGGTACTGTGGTAGAGCGCTATTTGGTCGATTGAAAATCCACAGAAATATCCAATAGCGATACTAAATTTTACAAAGTATTCTGTTTCATAGTCTCTTAATCTATACCCAGTTTACATTAAACACATTTTGAATAACAGAAGACCATCATAACTAAGGCTACTAGTTTCACAAATCTAAAGATTCATATAACAGACTTACAAACAGGAAATTCATCTTGTTTTTTTGTGAAAATTCACCGCGCAACAGGCTTAATATCTTGCTACTAACAGATAAACCCAAAACTATCCCTCGAATCTTTAATTTTTTTTAATTATGGGTGTTAAAATGCGTAAGTCAGGGAAAAAAACCTTGAATTCAAGACCTTTTTTATTCTTTATGGATAATAAATATCGCAGGTCTTTTTTGCAAAACAGGATGTTCATTTTTCCAGTCTTTAATCTGCAGAGTTCTAATGTATTCTGTTGCTAAGGTAATATCGCAGGCCACGCAAAGTTTTGTAGCAGGATTTAAACTGCTTTTTAAATCGATAAATAATTTTTCATTTCTATACGGCGTTTCAATAAAAATTTGTGACTGATTTTTATCTTTCGATAATTTTTCCAAACTTTTGATGGCTTCTTTTCTCTCTGAAGCCTCAATGGGCAAATAGCCATTAAACGCAAAGTTTTGGCCATTAAATCCTGAAGCCATCATGGCCAAAATTATTGAAGATGGTCCCACCAAAGGAATTACCCTAATATTTTTTTGATGCGCCATTTTGACAATTTCTGCACCGGGATCGGCAATGGCAGGAACGCCGGCTTCAGAAAGTAAACCCACTGAAACACCTTTAGCGCAAATGTCTAAATAAGTGCTAACTTCCAGTTTATCGGCGTATTTGTCTAAACTAAAAATGGTTAAGGCGGGCTGAGATTTTCCCGGAGTAATTCGTTTAATAAATTTACGGGCTGTTTTTTCGTTTTCAACAATAAAGCAATCGAGTTTTTCAATTACTTCTTTAACCAATACTGGTAACACTTCCATAGGCTCATTATCACCTAAAGTAGTTGGTATTAAATATAAAAATCCCTTTTTATTGTCCATCTGGATTTATTTTTTTTGCAATAATGTCACAAGCTTCATCCAGCATTTTATAAACATTTTTAAATCCGTAATCTCCGCCTAAATATGGATCTGGAACGTCTAAATTTTCATTGGGAAACACTTCATTTAAAATCATTTTTACCTTAGAAATGTCTTTTTGGTTTCTCGCTAAAGAAATAACGTCTCGATAATTTTCCTGATCCATTACATAAATTAGGTCAAATTCATCAAAATCTTCCACCAAGAATTTTCTCGCTCGCTGGTCGGTAATGTCAATACCGTTTATTTTTGCAATCGCTATTGAACGTTTGTCTGGTTTTTCAGCAATATGATAAGCACCCGTACCAGCAGAGTCAAGAACTATGTCAGCCCTAAAAAGTTTTGATTTTAAAATTCCCTCTGCTAATGGTGAACGGCAAATATTGCCGAGACAAACCATTAATATTTTAGTCATTTCAGCGTATTAAAAAGTGAGTTTTTTTGTAATATCATCCACATACTTTCGAAATTGCTTGTCTGTTTCAGTCAAGTTATCAACAGTTTTGCAAGCATGAAGTACAGTAGCGTGATCTCTTTTTCCAATTTGAGAACCAATACTGGCCAATGAAGCCTTTGTCATTCTTTTGGCAAAATACATAGCTAACTGGCGTGCTTGAACTATGTGACGTTTACGTGTTTTTGATTGTAGCGTTGCCACATCCAATTCAAAATAATTTGAAACAATTTTTTGAATGTACTCAATGGAAACCTCTCGTTTGGTGTTTTTAACAAATTTATCTACAATTTGTTTTGTTAAGGCAAGTGTAAATTCTTTCCTATTAAATGATGCTTGGGCAATTAGAGAAATTAAAACACCTTCCAATTCCCTAACATTAGATTTTATATTTTTTGCAATATACTCAACAATATCATGCGGCATTTCAACACCATCTCGATACAATTTGTTCTCTAAAATTAACACTCGGGTTTCATAATCAGGTGCTTGAAGTTCGGCTGACAATCCCCATTTAAAACGGGAAAGCAAGCGTTGTTCAATATCTTGCATGTCAACCGGAGCTTTATCCGATGTTAATATTACCTGTTTCCCATTTTGATGCAAATGGTTGAAAATATGGAAAAACACATCTTGCGTACCAGTTTTGCCAGATAAAAATTGAACATCATCAATCAATAAAACATCAATCATTTGGTAGAAATGAATAAAATCATTTCTGGAATTCCCTTTTACGGAATCTATATATTGTTGGGTAAATTTTTCCGAAGAAATATATAATACGATTTTATCAGGATATTTATCTTTTATATCAACACCAATGGCGTGCGCCAAATGTGTTTTGCCCAATCCAACGCCACCATAAATCAATAACGGATTAAAGGAGGTTCCACCTGGTTTATTGGAAACGGCCATACTTGCTGAACGTGCCAACCTGTTTGAATCGCCTTCAACAAAATTTTCGAAATTGTAATTTGGGTTTAATTGCGATTCAATTTTTACTTTTTGAATGCCTGGGATGATGAACGGATTTTTTAATTCACGCTTATTAACATCTGTTTTAAACGAGATTCCTTGCGGAACTAACGGATTTCTGTTAGAACTCGGAATTTTTACGGTATGTTGATTATTGCTACTGTAATTATTCTCCATGCGAACATCATAAATCAACTTGGCATCTTCGCCCAATTGTTTAACCAAAGCGACCCTTAATAATTTAATATAGTGTTCTTCCAGCCACTCATAAAAAAATTTACTAGGTACCTGAATAGTAAGTGCTTCACCAGATAATTTCACCGGTTTGATTGGCTCAAACCAAGTTTTATACGCTTGTGGTTTAATGTTATCCTGAATAAAAGATAGGCATTCCTCCCAAACTGATGATGCAGTTTTACCCATTATTAATATAAAAGTATTTAAAGTTACAATTTAGTTGACTCCCTTAAAAAATATTTAAGGGACTTATTTGGCTTTACAAAAATGTGAATAAATTTTAGCATAAAAAAATAAAATCACTATTGATTCTTATTTTTTATTTTCGTAACATGAGGGTCGTAAAAATATAAAAATGAATTCAGACACAATTCAATTTAGAGTGCGATATGGAGAAACGGATCAAATGCGTTTTGTTTATTATGGAAACTATGCCCAATACTTTGAAATGGGCCGTACAGAATGGCTTCGAAAATTAGGAATAACCTATAAAAAAATGGAAGATGAAGGCGTAATGTTGCCTGTGTTGAATTTAAACATAAACTATCTAAAACCAGCAAAATATGATGATTTACTTACCTTAAAAACAATATTAACAAAACTTCCTTCCGCAAAAATTGAATTTTCCTATGAAGTATTCAATGAAGAAAATGAATTGTTAACAAGGGCAAACACCACTTTGGTTTTTGTAAATATGAAAACCAACAAACCAACTCGGGCACCAGAATATATATTAAAAAAACTACGTAATTTTAATTTTTGATTTCCTGAATTTTAAGGCAGCGCAAATCATTAAAAAATTGAAAAATTTTTGTGGCATTTTTTTTTCTCACAGCAATTAGAAACGAGCAGTTTAAATTCATCTTTTGTTCTAAAATTTCGAGATTGTTTTCTTTGATAATTCTCATGACTTTATCCATATCTTGATACTCAAAAGTCAGCTGAAAATAAACATTAACGGTTTTCTCAACAATTACCGCTTCCTCCAAAATTAATTTCGCTGTCGTTTTATAGGCATTTATGAGTCCGCCAACACCTAGTTTAGTACCACCAAAATAACGAACCACCACCACCAACACATGGGTAAGGTCTTTTGATAAGATTTGTCCATAAATTGGATTTCCTGCCGAATTGTTTGGTTCTCCATCGTCGTTCACCCGATAACTTTTCTCTTCTACACCCAATTGCCAAGCATAGCACCAATGCCGTGCTGCATGATGTTTTTTCTTTAATTCTTCAATGTGTATTTTAGCATCATCCTCCTTTTCAATAGGAAAAACATAGCCAATAAATTTACTGCCTTTTTCTTTGAAAAGTGCTTCTCCGTGAGCTGTCTCAATGGTTTTATAGGTATCGTTTTCAGAAATTTCACTCATAATTTGAAGCACAAAGATATCAAAAAGCAGACGCCTAAACTTTAATTTTAATATATTTGAAAAACAAATTAAAACCATGAAAAAAACCGCAATGCTATTGCTAACAACTATCGCATTAATTTCCTGCGACGTTGATTCTTCTAAAAAAGAAACTGAGATTATGAGAAAACCCAATTCATTTGCTATTGTAATTCACGGAGGCGCCGGTGGCATTAAAAGAGAATATTTCACCCAGGAACAGCAAGATGCTTATACCGAAAAATTACAGGAGGCGCTTGATGCCGGCTATGCTGTTCTAGAAAAAGGTGGAGTTTCACTAGATGCCGTTCAAGCAGCAATTAATGTGATGGAAGACTCTCCGTTGTTTAATGCCGGAAAAGGATCTGTGTATAACAGTGAGGGAAATCAGGAGATGGATGCCGCAATTATGGATGGAAAAACATTAAATGCCGGAGCAGTTGCTGGTGTTAATCACATAAAAAATCCGATTTTGGCTGCTCGCATAGTGATGGACAGCTCGGAACATGTGATGCTTTCAGGAAAAGGTGCCGAAATTATGGCAGCAAAATTTGGCATTGAAATGGTGGACAGCTCGTACTTTTTTACCGAGAAAAGATTAAATCAGCTGCGCGAAATTCAAGGACAGGAAAAAACACAATTGGACCATACCGCATATTTAATTAAAAACGAATTAATTGACGTCCATAAATTTGGTACCGTTGGCGCAGTTGCAATTGATAAAAATGGAAATATTGCAGCAGGAACTTCCACTGGAGGAATGACAAACAAAAAATATGGAAGAATTGGCGATGTTCCTATTATTGGTGCAGGAACTTATGCAAACAATTTAACTTGCGGTATTTCTTGTACAGGAACTGGCGAATATTTTATGAGAACTGTGGCTGCCCATGAAGTTTCAAATTTAATAAAGTACAAAAAATTGACACCAAAAGAAGCTTTACATGAAGTACTCTTTAACCAAATTGGACCACTTGGCGGCGAAGGCGGCATCATTTTAATGGATAAAAATGGAGAAGTTTCATGGGATTTTAACTCAACGGGTATGTTTAGGGGATTTAAAAAATCGGACGGAGAAACAAAAATTGAAATGTTTGAGAAAGAAAGCCCCAAATAATTAATAATGGTAATGTACTGAAAAATAGTTGGTGGATTTCACAAAAATAATTTGTATTATATGCTCATTAATCTGAAGAGGAAAT
>DAIDMK010000044.1 GCA_027449025.1 Lutibacter sp.
AAAAATAAAAGTAATACCCAAAATTGAATAGAAATAAAAAACCGCCTCAAATTTTAATAGTGAGACGGCTTCTTTTTGTTTGCAATAAATTCAGGTTAATGGAAGCAAACGATTATTAGGATTGGATGGATATACTACCTAAACTATAAGTCTTTATTTTCACAAACAGACCAAGTCAAGGCAACTTTTAATCTTTTTCCAACATATGTATACTTTAAATAATTCAGGCGCTTACACTACCTAAAATTCCGCATTTACCATCTGAACAAAAAGTAAAGCACTTTTACGGAACAATTTAATGATGAAATTGATTTGCAATTATTGTAAGCTATAACTACCACTCATAGATTTTATTGGCATCAAGTCTGATAAAAATAAAAAGCAATACCGTAAATCCCCAAAGTGCCGATCCTCCGTAGCTAAAAAAGGGCAATGGAATGCCAATAGTTGGCACCAATCCAAGAACCATTCCTATATTTAAAACGAAATGCATAAAAAATATGGCGACAATGCTGTATCCATAAATTCGGCTAAATTTGACTTTTTGCTGTTCCGCCCTATTGATAATTCTAAGTAAAAAGGTCACAAACAAAATAATGACAAGGGCACTGCCCACAAATCCCCATTCTTCTCCAACAGTCGTAAAAATATAATCTGTTTTTTGTTCGGGCACAAAATTTCCCTGTGTTCGTTCCCCTTCTAAAAATCCTTTGCCAAAAAACCCACCAGAAGCAATTGTTGTAACCGATTGGTCGGTATTGTATCCAACACCTTTCATATCAACAGTTTTACCTAGTATGATGTTAAATCTATCTCGGTGATGTTGTTTAAATACATGGTTAAAAACCAAATCGACACTAAAAATAAACAGCGCCGACATAATATATATGCCAATTATTTTGCCCCATCCTTTCCTAAAAGCTCTTGGCCTGTAAAAAATAAAGTATAAAAGGATACAAATAAATAATACGAGAGAACTTATAAGTGTTACTTCATAGCCTAAAATAAGTGTAATCACAAATAGAAATAAGGCAATAAAGCCTACTGTTATGTAATAAAATGGCAATCCTTCTCTATACAATACAAAAATAAACGCCGTATAAACCAATGCTGAGCCGGGATCTGGCTGTAATATTATCAGTATTGCAGGGAAAAACAAGAGTAGAAGTGCCTGCACTTGCGTGCCCAACTTTTTTAGGTTAAACATTTTATCACTCACCAATTTTGCTATTGCCAACGCTGTTGCTGCTTTTGCAAATTCTGAAGGCTGAAGACTAAAGCTACCTATTGGGTACCAAGAGACTGATCCATTAATATTTTTACCTAAAACAAAAAGTCCTGCAAGCAATACAAGAGAAGTTGCATAAATAATGGACGCGTATTTTTCGTAAAATTTGGCTTCAAACATTAAAATAAGTAAGATAATTGGAATGCTCAATCCTATCCATATAAGTTGCTTTCCATACTCAGTTGAAAAATTTAATAACTCGAAATTGTTTTCGCCTATTGTAGCCGCGTAGATGTTAATCCACCCCAAAAAGATGAAGACGAAATAATACATGACCAAGATCCAATCAATGCCGTGAAATATATTGTCTTTTCTGCTTCTCAACTTTTATACATTATTTTAACTGTTTGTCATATTCTTCCTGAAGGCTGCCATTAATCATTCTCTCTTCAACCAACGGTCTTGCAATTTTGCCTGTTAAATATTTTTCGATCATTAAAGTTGCAATTGGGCCTGCCCATCGAGAGCCCCAATAACCGTTTTCTACAAATACGGCAATGGCAATTTTTGGATTCTCTTTTGGTGCATAAGCAATAAATATGGAATGGTCTTGCCCATGTGGGTTTTCAGATGTTCCTGTTTTACCGCTTATTTCAAGACCTTCTACTCGTGATCCCCTTGCAGTTCCTTGCGGATTTTCAAATACATCAAACAAACCTTCTTTAACAGGTTTGAAATGCTTTTTATCTATAGTAGTGTAGATGGGTGTGGTAAATTTCTTATCCAACGACCTACCTTTAATTTTTTTTGCAATATGGGGAATATAATAAAACCCTTCATTTGCAATAGCCGCAGTCATATTCGCCAATTGAATTGGTGTAGTTAATACCTCACCTTGGCCAATAGCATTAGATATGGTTGCGGTAGCGCGCCATCTTCCGTTTGGGTAAATTTTATTGTATAAATTTCCATTGGGTATATTCCCTTTTTGCCCAACAGACAAATCGTTGTCTAAATAATTCCCCAAACCAAAACTTTCTGCATGCTTACTCCAAACATTTACGCCTTGTGTTGGCGTTGGAAACTTATCAATTGTTTTTCGATATGCATTTGCAAAATAACTGTTGCACGATCTGTAAATTGCCTTATCTAATGCTACGGGACTTCCACCAGTTTCGCAGTGGCATCTCATAAAAGATCCTTTTCCAGATCCATATTTATAGCCTCCAAAGCATTGGATGGATGTTTCTGTGGTAATTACATTTTCTTGCAAGGCTATCAAAGCCGATATCACTTTAAATGGTGACCCCGGCGGATATTGCGCTTGCAAACCTCTATCCAGCAACGGTAAATTAATACTGTCTAGGTATAATTTAGTGAAATTTTTTGAACGGTCTCTACCAACCATTAAATTTGGATCATAAGTTGGCGTGGATACCATGGCCAAAATTTCACCTGAGGAAGGTTCAATTGCAACAATGCCCCCACGTTTATTTGACATTAAAGCTTCTCCATATTGTTGCAATACGGCATCAATGGTCAATGTTATGTCATTTCCAGAAATTGGAAGGGTGTCAAACAATCCATTTTTAAAGGAGCCTATTTCTTTATTAAATCTATCGCGTTGAATATATTTAACACCCTTTGTTCCTCTCAACACATTTTCATAAGTTTTCTCAACACCTGCCGTACCAATTAATTCCCCCAAATGGTACTTTGAATTGTTGTTGATCATATTTTCATTTACTTCACTAATGTAACCCAGCACATTTGCTGCAGAACTCTTTGGGTACTCTCTTAATGATCGTTTTTGAATATAAAATCCTTTAAACTTATACATTATTTCCTGCAAAGTTGCATAATCATCTTTTGAAACTTGTTGCAAAAAAGTAGAGGGAATTCTGGTGGAATACCGAGAGGCCTTCGCTATTTTTTCAATAAACTCTTCTTTCGTAATTTTAAGCAATGCGCAAAACGCAATGGTGTCTAAGGGTTTCACTTCTCTTGGAATGACCATAATGTCATAAGACAATTGATTGGCGACCAGCAACACCCCATTTCTATCGAAAATATAACCTCTTTCAGGGTAGTCGTATATGACTTTTACTGCTGAGTTATTAAGTGTTGACGAGTTAAATGAATTGTTTAAAACCTGCAAATAAAATAACCGCGCAATGTAAATGACTCCTATAAAAATAATTAAAAAGGATAATAGACCAGTCCGCTTCATCTGATAATTTTTATTGATTTCGAAAGGTACAACGGAATACTAATATTCACCCTTCTATATGTCAAAATATTTTACAAAAGGTGCTTCATCTATTTCTTTTTGGCAAATAGTGTAATTCCCAAAAAACTTATAAGTACGGTAAAAATACTTGTTAAGACCGTGTTAGTAATAATATTTAAAAACTCTCCAAAACTAAAATATTCCAAGCTAAAAACGATGAAATGATGAATAATTGTCAATATAGAAATAAATAAAATAATTCTATTTACCGAAAGCATTTTTAATTTGAATTGTGTATAATCAAGATCCGATTTTCTTAAAACGGCCATTAATATAGGAAATCTGAAATAGGCAATAAAGGTGATGGCAAAAGCATTGACCCCTCCAGAGTCGGAGAAAAAATCAATGGAAATTCCCAACAAAAAACTTAGAACCAAAAACAAACCCTTTGTTTTTCTAACGGGATATAAAAATACCCAAGCAATATAAACCATCGGATTTATATATCCGAATATGTTTAAATGGTTTAAAATGAAAACCTGCAAAAATAAAAGGCTTATAAAGCGAATGGCGTTATTTATGACTAATTTATTCATTTACAACGCGTTGTTCAAGGGTTATTTGTTCATCCTTATGAAGATTTTTAACAATCTGAACTTCACCAATAGCACTCATATCATTAAATAACAAAATATTAATTATTTGATATTTGTTTTGTTCATATTTAAAATCTTTTACAACACCAATGGCAATACCCTCAGGAAAAATTGCCGATTTGCCCCCTGTAATAATGGTGTCTCCTTCTTTAACCAAAGCCTGCCTTGGAATATCTATAATCTGGGTAATATTATAATCTTTTCCATCCCAAACCAAAGTGCCAAAATGATTGCTGTTTTTTAGGCGCACATTAATTTTTGAATTGGTATTTAATATAGATAAAACCGTAGCGTAATTTGAAGAAACATTTTTAATGACCCCAATGATTCCTTTGCTGTTAATAACACCTAAATCTGGCGCCAATCCATTTTTAGTGCCTTTATTTATTGTTAAAAAGTTATTTCTTTTGGTAAAATTATTATTGATGATTTTTGCGACGGAATAGTTATATTTTTGAAAATATTGAGAAGTGTCTATGACCGTAAAGCTATCCAAAACAAACTTATTTTCTCTTTCTTCCAATAAGTTTTTTAGACGCACATTTTCTTCGCTTAAAAGCTGGTTGTCCCTTTTTAAATAAAAAAATGCACTTAAGGCGTTAACTTTGTTATAAACACCTCCGGTAATTGAATTTGCAGAATTTACAAATTTACTTTGTTGGAATGAATAGTCATGAACAATCACAATAAAAGCCAAGGTTTCTAAAACTATAAACAGCAGAAAGTATCTGAATTTTTTAATAAAATAAATGATTTGCCGCATATAAACAATAGAAAATTAACCTATCTCATTAATACATTTTTGAATTTTTCCAAATCTTTTAGTGCAATTCCTGTGCCTCTAACAACGGCTCTCAAAGGGTCTTCAGCAATGTACACAGGCAAATCTGTTTTTCTGGACAAACGTTTGTCTAACCCGCGAAGCATAGATCCTCCTCCAGCCAAATAAATCCCGGTATTATAAATATCGGCGGCCAACTCAGGCGGTGTTTTTGAAAGTGTTTCCATTACAGCATCTTCAATTCGCAAAATGGATTTGTCCAATGCTTTTGAAATTTCTCTATATGAAACCTGAACTTGTTTTGGTTTACCACTTAATAAATCGCGTCCTTGTACAAGCATATCTTCTGGTGGAGATTCTAAATCCTCTGTAGCGGCACCAACTTGAATTTTTATTCTTTCAGCAGTGCGTTCCCCAACATATAAATTATGTTGTGTTCTCATATAATAAGCAATATCATTGGTAAAAACGTCACCGGCAACTTTGATTGATTTATCACAAACAATACCCCCTAAAGCAATTACAGCAATTTCAGTTGTTCCGCCTCCTATATCAATAATCATGTTTCCTTTTGGCTGCATAATGTCAATGCCAATACCAATAGATGCTGCCATTGGTTCGTGAATTAAAAATATTTCTTTGGCGTTCATATGTTCTGCAGAGTCAATTACAGCACGTTTTTCAACTTCAGTAATTCCTGAAGGAATGCAAATTACCATGCGTAATGAAGGAGCAAAAAAACGTTTTTTAATACTTGGAATGTTTTTTATAAACTCTTTTATCATCTGTTCCGAAGCTTCAAAATCGGCAATTACGCCATCTTTTAAAGGTCGGATTGTTTTAATATTTTCATGAGTTTTTCCTTGCATTAAGCTGGCTTTTTTACCTGTTGCAATAATTTTCCCAGAGCTTCTGTCTCTTGCAACTATTGACGGCTCATCCACAACCACTTTACCTTCATGGATTATAAGTGTGTTGGCAGTGCCTAAATCAATTGCAATGTCCTCGGTCATAAAGTCGAAAAAACCCATATATTTTTATTATTTATTAAATTTGAAATTTCACAAAGTTACTTAAATTAGTGTTTAAAATGACGTGTGCCCGTAAATATCATCGACATTTTATGTTCATTGCAATAATCAATCGATAATTGATCTTTAATTGAACCTCCTGGCTGTATTACGGCAGCAATTCCAACATTATTTGCTATTTCCACACAATCGGGAAATGGAAAAAAAGCATCACTCGCCATTACCGCACCATTTAAATCGAAATTAAAATGTTTTGCTTTTGCGATTGCCTGATCCAACGCATCAACTCGGCTGGTTTGACCAGTTCCACTCGCGAAAAGCTGATTATTTTTTGCCAATACAATGGTGTTTGATTTGGTATGCTTACAAATTTTTGAGGCAAAAAGTAAATCTTCCTGTTCTCTGTCTGTTGGCTTTTCCAATGTCACAAATTGTACAACGTCTATTGAATCTGTTTTGTTGTTTTTATCTTGAAAAAGAACGCCATTTAATGCCGTTCTATATTGGGTATTTGGCAATTCAATGTCTTTTTGAACTAAAATAATCCTATTTTTTTTGCCTTTTAAAAGCGTTAGTGCATCTGAATTAAACCCTGGCGCAATCACAACTTCGCAAAAAAGTCCGTGAATTTCTTCGGCAGTTTCCAAATCGATTACTTTATTTGAAATTAAAACACCTCCAAAAGCTGAAGTTGGATCGGCAGCTAAAGCATCTAAGTAGGCTTGTTTTAATGTAGCTCTTTTTGCTACGCCGCAAGCATTGTTGTGTTTTAAAATGGCAAATGTTGGGGCATCATTTTTAAACTCACTCATTAAATTTATGGCTGCATCAACATCCAATAAATTGTTATAGGAAAGTTCTTTTCCGTGAAGTATGTCGAAAAGATTGTCTAAATTTCCGAAAAAGTAACCTTTTTGATGCGGGTTTTCACCGTATCGCAAAATTGAAACTTTATCAAAACTTTGTCTAAACGACAATTCACCTTCATTTAAATAATTGAAAATGGCACTGTCGTAATGGCTGGAAACTGCAAATGCTTTTGCTGCAAATTTTTTGCGTTGTTCTAAAGTTATTTCCCCTTTTCCTGTTTTTAGTATTTCTAAAAACTCATCGTATTGGTTAAGTGATGAAACACAAATAACATCGTTAAAATTTTTTGCTGCGGCTCTGATAAGTGAAATTCCGCCTATATCAATTTTTTCAATAATTTCTTGTTCCGATGCATGGCTTGCTACGGTTTTTTCAAACGGATACAAATCCACAATTACAATATCAATTTCAGGAATTTCATATTGTGCCAATTGCGAAAGATCATTTTCATTTTCTCTTCTTGATAAAATTCCTCCAAAAACTTTCGGATGCAATGTTTTAACCCTTCCTCCTAAAATTGAAGGATATGAAGTTAACTCTTCCACAGGTATTGCACTAATGCCCAAATCTTTGATAAATTTTTCGGTGCCCCCAGTAGAATAAATTGTAATGTTAAGCTCGTTTAATTTTTGAATGATTGGAGCCAAACCGTCTTTGTGAAACACTGAAATCAGAGCCGATTTTGCTTTTTTTAATGTACCCATAAGTTATCTTTGTAAATGTTTGGCAAAGCTACTAATAATCAATAGCCTATACAACACAAAATAGTCATAATATTTCACGATCTATTTTTAATTTTTTGCTCAAAATTTGAGACCATTTCATTATAGTTCAGGGAAGTTTTTTTAGGGTTATTTTTTCTAAAAAATTTACTCAGCAAAGAAATTTTGTTTACTAAACGCTTTTTTTCGCCAGTGCTTTTTAGGGGTTTTTTAAACATTATACAGCCATTTATTGAGGTTATTTATTTTAATTGTGCCACTTTTTTACACACAAATTCAAGAAAAAGTTCATCGGTTTCAGAAAACGGATTTGTGATATGAGAATCAATATCAATTTGACCAATATTTTCTCCATTTACAAAAATGGGAATCACAATTTCGCTTTTCACTTTAAATCCGCAAGAAATATAATTGCCTTGGGCAGAAACATCAGGAACCACAAAGTTTTTGTTGCTGATTGCCACTTGTCCGCAAATGCCTTTGCCAAACGGGATTATAATGTGTTCGGTTGGTTCGCCGGCAAATTCAGCCAATTTTAATTCGGCTTTATCCCCGTTTTTAAAATAAAAACCCACCCAATGGTAATAGTCAATTTCTTGTTTTAGGTAATCGCAAATTGCCTGACGCTTTTCTGAAACCGATTGGTTGCTTTCTGCAATAACAGTAATGGAATCTTTTAAATGAGGAATATTCATATAAATTTGTAATTTTATACAAAATTAAAATTCTTTTTTTGTGAAAGACAATAAAACGGTAGTATTATTTTTAATTAAATTTTTTGGTTCATATTTACTGCTGTTCTTGTTGTATTCTTTTTATTTAAATAAAACCCAAAATGAAATAGCGCCATTTGCGTGTGCGCCAATTACTAAAACTGTTGCCGAACAAACAAAATATTTATTAGATAGTTTTGGTTATCCAACTGAATTGGTGCAGGATACAGAAACGCTTGCCCTAAAGTTATTTATTAACGGAAAAATTACCGCACTTATAGTTGAAGGCTGTAATGCCATTAGCATCATTATATTATTTATTGCTTTTATAATTGCGTTTGCAGGGAAATTTAAATCGACTATTCTATATATTTTGTTTGGAAGTTTGCTTATCTATTTCACAAACATTGTTAGAATTGTAATTATTTCGATAGCAATTTATGAATATCCGCAATATCAAGATGTGTTGCATGAAATTATTTTTCCGTCCATTATCTATGGAATTACATTTTTGCTTTGGTTTATTTGGATTCGGAATTATTCAACTTTAAAAAAATGAAAAAATCGGTTCGAATAGGCTTAGTTATTTTGCTGTTTCTACTGCTGATTTTAATTCGCGCAGTGGTACAGCCTTATTTTTACGATCCGCTTTTGGACTATTTTAAACATGATTATTTATACAAATCCTTTCCCGAAATGGATTTCAGTATTTATTTTTGGAATATTTTTTACAGATACTTTTTAAATACTATTATTTCATTAGCGATTATTTATTTGGTCTTCAATGATGTAAAGACACTTTATTTTTCAATCAAATTTTATATTCTGGCTTTTGCGGCATTGAGTTTGATGCTTTTTATACTCTTAAAATTTAACATTACACAAAACTATTTGTTGACTTTTTATGTTCGCCGATTTTTAATTCAGCCTTTGTTTGTTTTTATTTTATTGCCAGCTTTTTATTATCAGAAACTGAAAGCTGAAAGTTGAAAGTTGAAAGTTGAAAGTTGAAAGCTGAAAGGTGAAAGTTGAAAGGTGAAAGCTGAAAGGTGAAAGGTGAAAGGTGAAATTCAAAAATCGTAAATCGTAATTCGTAAATCAATTTGCGTTAAAGATTGAAGTGGAAATACTTTTTTTCTTCGCCTTTTTGGCGAAGAAAAAAAGATTGCAACGGAAAGCTTGACCCGCAGGGAAACGCCCAAAATAGTATTATTTATTTAGTTGTTTGAGAAACTAAAAAAACGATTTGTGATATATTTTGTAACATTTTAAAGAATCCAACGTATAATGTTATAGACACTTTATATTAACGAAAAAAATTATTGGCTACTTCATGAGACAACTTAAAATAACGAAACAGGTTACCAACAGGGAAACCGCATCATTAGACAAGTATTTACAGGAAATTGGAAAAGTTGATTTAATTACCGCCGAGCAAGAGGTTGAATTGGCTCAGAAAATTAGAGCTGGTGATCAAATAGCTTTGGAAAAATTGACAAAAGCAAACTTGCGTTTTGTTGTTTCTGTTGCAAAACAGTATCAAAATCAAGGCTTGACATTGCCCGATTTAATTAATGAAGGAAATTTAGGTTTGATTAAAGCTGCAAAACGTTTTGATGAAACACGTGGGTTTAAATTTATCTCTTATGCCGTTTGGTGGATTCGTCAATCCATTTTACAAGCTTTGGCTGAACAATCAAGAATTGTTCGTTTGCCCTTAAACAAAATTGGCTCGATCAATAAAATTAATAAAATGTATGCGTTTTTAGAGCAGGAGAATGAAAGACCGCCTTCTGCCGAAGAAATTGCAAAAAAATTAGACATGACGGTTAATGACGTGAAAGAATCCATGAAAAATTCTGGTCGTCACGTATCTATGGATGCTCCTTTAATTGAAGGTGAAGACTCTAACTTGTATGATGTTTTAAATACAGGTGAATCTCCAAATCCAGATAAGGCATTGCTTCATGAATCGTTAAAGGTAGAAATTGAACGCGCTTTGGAAACTTTAACCCCAAGAGAAGCGGATGTTGTTCAATTGTACTTTGGTTTAGGTGATACCAACCCAATGACACTTGAAGAAATTGGAGAAACTTTTGATTTAACGCGAGAACGTGTTCGTCAAATTAAAGAAAAAGCCATTAGAAGACTAAAACATACTTCAAGAAGTAAAATTTTAAAAACATATCTAGGATAAAATCCGATATTTTTTTTAATTTATGGATTGAATAAAAAGAAAAACGCTTCAAAAATTTGAAGCGTTTTTCTTTTTTTACTTTATAAACCATACTTTTGCACAAACAATAATCGAAAAAATGAACAAATTTATTGCTCCTTCCCTATTGGCCGCAGATTTTGGCAATTTACAACGCGATATTGAAATGATTAACAAGAGTGACGCCGACTGGTTTCATATTGATGTAATGGACGGTGTTTTTGTGCCCAATATATCTTTTGGAATGCCTGTAATAAAAGCGATTAAAAAACATGCCAAAAAAACCATGGATGTGCATTTAATGATTGTTGATCCCGATCGTTTTATTGGAGATTTCAAAAATGTTGGCGCTGATATTTTAACGGTTCATTATGAAGCCTGCCCACATTTGCACAGAACTGTGCAAGCCATAAAAGCGCAAGGAATGAAAGCCGGAGTTTCTTTAAATCCGCACACACCAATTGCAGTTTTGGAAGATATTATCGCCGATTTAGATTTGGTGTTGATTATGAGTGTAAATCCGGGTTTTGGCGGACAAAGTTTTATTGAAAATACCTATAAAAAGGTGGCGCAGTTAAAATCATTGATTGAATTTTCAGGTTCAAATGCACTTATTGAAGTTGATGGTGGTGTAACGGATGAAAATATAGAAGAACTTTCAAATGCCGGCGTTGATGCATTTGTAGCTGGGAATTTTGTTTTTAAAAGCAAAAATCCTTTGAAAACAATTAGTGAACTTAAAAAATTGGCAACAGGCTAATTTGGAGTAGTTTTTTAATCCCTATCTACTAAAGGCAAAGTAATTAAAAATAAAAACAGAATGTGCGTTAATTTATTCTAATTTTGCTTGTTAATTTTTTTAAACTTTTCAAAGTGATCGATTCGCTTAAGTCTGTTTTAAATTTAAAAATATTTTTTAAAGTTGCTTTTCTATTAAGCTTGGCAGGTATATTTGTTTTTATTTTCGACTTTGGCTACAATCAAAATGACTTAATTCAAGAAATAATCAATGGCTATTACTTTATAGTTCTTATCTTAGGTATTATAGCAACGGCATTAAGATATATTACGCTGAGAAAAAATATCTATAACAAAGTTTTTATTTTTGACACGGCAAGTTTATTGATAATTATATACATCATTTTAATTCATTTCTTTTCACAAGAAGCACATCGACACTTCACTTTTTTATATAATGACAATTGGCTAAAATTCGCCATTCTTTTAACTTTCATTAGAGAATTTGCTGAACAGAAAATAAATTATAAGCGAACTTTATTAAATCCGGCTCAATTATTTATTGCCAGTTTTATCGGCATCATATTAATAGGAACTTTTTTATTAATGTTGCCCAATGCAACTTATACCAAAATCTCCTATTTAGACGCACTGTTCACTTCTACCAGCGCCGTATGTGTTACCGGACTTATTGTTGTGGATACAGGGAGTTTTTTTACACAGTTTGGTCAAACAATTATTCTGCTGCTTATACAAATTGGCGGCATTGGCATTCTAACTTTTGCCAGCTATTTTAGCTATTTTTTTAAGGGTGGATCAAATTATGAAAATCAATTGGTTTTAAGTGATTTAACAAACTCACAAAAGTTGGGGGATGTCTTTTCAACCCTCAAACAGATACTCATAATCACATTTTCTATTGAGCTAGTTGGTGGATTGTTGATTTATTCCAGTCTAAATAACACCTTGCTTCCCACTTTTTTTGAACGCGCATTTTTCTCAGTTTTTCATTCCGTATCGGCTTTTTGCAATGCTGGATTTTCTACCTTGCCCAACAGCCTTTACGAAAGTGGATTCAGATTTAATTATGCTTTACAGTTCTACATCATTTTATTGCTTGTAATTGGCGGTCTGGGCTTTCCAATTGTAGTAAACATTCTAAAATATTCAAAATATTGGATTGTCAATAATTCCCTATTTTTCTCAAAAAAAAACATTCAATATAAACCTTGGGTGCTTAGTTTAAATAGTAGGATTACTTTAATTACAACATTCGCCTTAATCATTATTGGAACGGCTTTATTTTACATAAGTGAATATAACAATACACTTGCTGCGCATACTGGTTTTGGTAAATTTATTACGGCATTGTTTGGCGCAACCACCCCAAGAACTGCAGGGTTTAATACGGTTGATATGACTGCTTTACATTTCTCTACATTAATCATGATTTTTCTTTTAATGTGGATTGGCGCTTCACCAGCTTCCACAGGTGGTGGTATAAAAACAAGTACATTTGCTATAGCCACCCTTAATTTTTGGAGTTTGGCTAGAGGAAAAACCAGAATTGAAGTATTTAGAAGGGAAATTTCCGATATCTCGGTAAGACGAGCATTTGCAGTTATTTCACTATCATTAGTGGTAATTGGTTTCGGTATTATTGCTATTTCAATTTTCGACAGCGACAAAGACCTGAAAAGCATCGCTTTTGAATGTTTTTCAGCCTACAGTACCGTAGGTTTAAGCATTGGCATTACTGCAAATTTAAGCGCGGCGAGTAAATTTATTATTATTCTAATCATGTTTATAGGAAGGGTAAGTATGTTATCCATTTTAATCGCGGTAGTTAAAAAAGTGAAACAAAAAAATTATCGCTATCCAACAGAAGAGATAATTATCAATTAACTAAAAAAGACTTAAAATGAAACGAGTCTGGCAAATTCTGATACACAAAGCGATATTTAATGGCGAACAGCAGCTGTTACCAACAAAAAAATAAAATTTAAACAGATAAAACGAGCACAACAAATTTTGATACACAACGGAATGATTAATGGCGAACAGCAGCTGTTACCAACAAAAGAATAAAATTTAAACAGATGAAACGAGCACAACAAATTCTGATACACAAAGCGATATTTAATGGCGAACAGCAGCTGTTACCAACAAAAGAATAAAATTTAAACAGATGAAACGAGTACAACAAATTTTGATACACAAAGCGATATTTAATGGCGAACAGCAGCTGTTACCAACAAAAAAATAAAATTTAAACAGATGAAACGAGTACAACAAATTTTGATACACAAAGCGATATTTAATGGCGAACTGCATCTGTTACCAACAAAAGAATAAAATTTAAACAGATGAAATATATAATTGTAGGACTTGGTAATTTCGGCGCTTCACTTGCCGAAAAGTTAACATCTCAAGGCAATGAAGTTATTGGTATTGATACAAGAATGAATAAAGTTGATGTACTGAAGGAAAGGATTTCTCATACAATTTGTATGGATGCCACAGATGAATTTACGGTATCTGGATTGCCTCTCAAAGATACTGATGTTGTGGTTGTTGCTATTGGTGAAGACCAAGGTGCAAATATTATGGTAACGGCTTTATTTAAAAATCTGGAAGTAAAGAGATTGATTAGTCGCGCCATTAACCCCTTACACGAAAAGGTATTGAAAGCCATTGGCGTTGATGAAATTGTACATCCTGAGGAAGAAACAGCTGAGCGATGGGCGAAAAAATTATGCTTGACAGGCGTTGTAGATTCTTTTGAATTAAGTGATGATTTTAGTATTGTGGAAATAAATCTCCCTATTAAATATGAAGGCAAAAAATTATCGGAGATTAATTTTAGAAAAAAGCACAACCTTTTGGTGTTAACAACTATAAAAAGCTCACAGGTTAAAAGCAGTATTGGCTATAGCAATAAAGTACACAAAGTTCAAGGCGTTGCCTCTGCAGATTTGATTCTTGAAAAAGATGATGTTTTAGTGGTTTATGGCGCAAATAAAGACATTCAATCCCTGCTTAAGAAAAAATTTAATTAAACATTCAAGCTTTCTTGAATTGCGATAGAATTAGCTGCGATGAGCCTACAAAGCTCCGATTTGAAAATCAACAAAAAAATAACGCACCCTAAAAAATTTAAGCAAGCTTTATTCAATTTTAAAGGACTTCCCAGACTCCTTAATCTCTTTGTTGACCGATTTGTTGGCCTGACCTTTGATACTCATTGATTAGATTTGACTTTCTGTCCAATTATAAAAACACAAATTTTAAATCATTAAATTGGATTAATATCAATCAAATGTCATGATAATTTTTGTAAATAGTCATTAATAACTTCTATGTTGATTCCTAATATTCAGCAAATTCCTCTGAAGTTACAAATTGACGAAAATTCTTGTCAAAGTAAATTTTGATTTCATTTAAAAGCCTCCTCTCAGAGCGTTCGCTTCTTCCTGTAATACACTGAACGTCTTATGGGAATATGCAACTTCTAAATAGCTTCATTTGATGCTTTATCTATGGAATATCTATGTTATCAATTCGGACAAAAAAGTCTATTTCGGTTCAAATTGCGCCAATAATATAGGTTTGAATTGTGCTACTTTTGTGGCTCAAGCTATATCGACACATCATTTTAACAGATTGCCTGCCTATCCGGCTAGGCAGGCTTCTCTCCGATTGCAATGTCAGCAAAGGCAAAAGATAAGGCTTTTCCTTCGGCAGGCTCAGTACAGGTAAAAGCTCTTATTGTGGCGAATTGGAAGCTGTATTTGGCAAGATTGTATTTCAATTGATAAGATCCTGAAACCAGTTCAGGATAAACGAAATACTATTGAAGATAATTGAGCCTTTGAGTTTATTAAAAATTTTATGTTTTTGAAAAACAAATTTAAACTGTCAAAAGAAATATTTATTACTTAATAAAAACTTTTTTTAAATTTTATGATTTGATTTTTAGTTAAATATTTATTATTATTCATCTAATTTAGTTTCAAAATGTTTTTAATAGATATTAGAAAAAATCGTTTATATTAGCGAAATATTGAAAAAAAATAGCTATTTTATTCAATGTTTAGGTTTAATGAGGTTAAAAGATATTAAAATACTTGAAAAATTAAAAATTGGTGATCAATCTGGTTATAAAGATTTATTTGACCTATATTATATTCCATTGAGTGTTTATTCATTAAAGTATTGTGATTCTTTTGATCAGGCAGAAGACGTTGTTCAGGAAATATTTATAAAATTTTGGAATGAGAAGTTATACCTTAAACTTAATAATTCAATAGGTCCCTACCTTTTTAAAGCAGTAAAAAATAACACACTATCCTTATTAAAAAAAAACACAAAGTATTGCTTTGTACAAATAGAAGATCAGGTCAACAAGTTAATCGAGGATGAGGTTGAAGACATTGAAAATATCGAAGAAGAAAAAAGAAAATTATATCAGAAAATTGAAGCTTTACCTGAGAAAAGCAAAGAGGTTTTTATAGCCATTGTAATGGACAACCTTAAGTATAAAGAGGCCGCCGAACAACTTGGCGTCTCGGTAAACACCATTAAAACGCATTATTCCAATGCGTTAAAACAACTTAGAAAATCATTGGATATTATCATTTTTTTACTGTTAGCTTAAAAAAAGTAAAATATTTGTTCACCCATTTTGAACATTCTGTCATATTATAAATATACAAGATAGATAAATGTTTGCAATGAAACAAAATGGTACTTATATTTTAAAACTTATTCTTGCTTATGCCTCTCAGGAATTAAGTGAGAAAGAATTTAATGAATTAAAGCAATGGTTAAATGATGATCCAGAAAACACGAAGCTGTTTTCAGACTACTTATACTTATATAAAAAATCTAGAAGAATTAGATTTACAGAAAATGTAGATAGTACCAAGGCTTGGAATAGCATAAAATCAAAACTTCACCAAGATTCGAATATTGTTCCAGTTTCTGATGCCCCAAAATCTAAATTAAGATTTTTAAGTAACGTTTCAGGATTTATAAAATATGCCGCAGTTTTTATTGGAATTCTTGGCATTGGCTACTTTTTTATGAATCAACACAAGACAACAGCGGTAACTAAAAATCAATTAATAATCGGCGATGATAATATTACGCTTGAACTAGAAAATGGAAATGTTAAAGTTATTCAACCCAATGGAGCACAACAAAGCATAAACATATCAGGAAAGGTTGTTGCTGAACAAAGTGGAAATAAATTAAATTACGAAAAAGAAAATAGCGCTGAAAAATTAGCCTATAACATATTAACTATTCCTAATGGAAAAAAATTCCAAGTTATATTATCAGATGGTACAGAAGTCTATTTAAATTCTGGTAGTGTATTAAAATACCCTGTAAAATTTATTACAGGAATAAACAGACAAGTATATTTATTGGAAGGTGAAGCTTATTTTGATGTTACCAAAGACGCAAAACATCCCTTTATTGTAAATGTCGATAACATGAATGTTAGAGTATTAGGAACAGAATTTAACGTATCCGCATATCCTGAGGATCCATCGATAAGTACAGTACTTGTAGAGGGATCAGTTAGCATATTTGGTAACGATAAAAAATATGACAAGGCAACTTCATTAGAACTAAAACCTAGATTTAAGGCTTCCTGGAATAAAATTAAAACCAATATTTCTGTTGAAGAGGTCGATACAGATATTTATACTGGGTGGAAAAACGGGAAACTTATCTTTAAAAATATACAGTTTAAAAACATCATTAAAAAACTTGAAAGACATTATAATGTTACCATCATAAATAACAACTCTAAATTAGATGAAAAAAATTATGACGCAACATTTGATGTAGAGACAATAGAAGAGGTATTAAACTCTTTTAATAAAAATTATGAGATTGCGTACACAATAGAAAACAATAAAATAATTATTAACTAACCTAAATTATAGAAATATATGAATTGAAACTTAACCAATAACTCAATCACTTTATAAAAATGAAAAACCGGAAGATGCTGGAACACCTTCCGATTATAATAAAGTGAATTAACCATTAATAATTAATCACTAATCAAACACAAAAGTATGAAAAATCTTATTAAGAATAGGATTATGTCCTTATTCTGCTTAAATTTTAATTTAAAAATGAAATTAACCACATTTTTACTAATTGTTTCCATTTTCAACATAGAAGCAAGCAATTATGCCCAAAATACAAAAATAACGTTGGATCTTAACAATGTCACTATTGAAAAGGCATTAAAGGAAATTGAAATGAAAACAGAGTTTAAATTTCTTTTTAGTAGAGATGATATCAATGTAGATAAACTTGTTACAGTTAAAGCAAAAAATGAAAAAGTTAAAAATATTTTAGATAAAATATTTTTAGAAATGCAGGTTTCATTTGAGTTATTGAATAAACAAATTATCATTAAAAATAGACCAAAAGATAAAGAAGAAAATCCTATTAATTTATTAATTAATCAACAATTAGAAATTAAGGGAACAGTGACCGACAATAATGGAACCCCGCTTCCGGGTGTAAGTATTATTGTTGTAGGAACCGTAAGAGGAACTCAAACAGACTTTGACGGAAACTATAGTATCAACAGTAAAGGAGGGGATGTTCTAGAATTTTCATTTATTGGAATGAAAACTGAAAGAATAATTGTGGGAACCTCAACTATTATAAATGTACGGCTTATTGAGGATTCCGCTTCCTTGGATGAAGTTGTGGTTATTGGTTACGGTAAGATGAAAAGAAGTGATTTAACCGGCTCAATTGCGTCTGTTTCAGCCAAAGACCTTAAAAAAGGAGTTGTCTTTTCCACAGAACAATTATTACAAGGTAAAGTAGCTGGGCTGTCTGTTATTCAGTCATCAGGAGACCCTACAAGTAGTGCTTCATTGCGTTTACGAGGAGGTACATCACTTTCTGCCAGCAATGGGCCATTGATTGTAGTCGATGGAATTTCCGGAGTTGATTTTAATACGATACAACCTTCAGAAATTGTTTCGATTGATGTTTTAAAAGATGCTTCTGCTTCCGCTATTTATGGTTCAAGAGGAGCCAATGGAGTTGTTATTGTAACTACTAATAGTAGTCATAAAGGAAAGGCTGTTAATTACGATGGATACTATGCAATAGGAAAAGTCGCTAATAATCTTGATTTATTATCCGCTAACCAATGGAGAGACTATGTTAAAAAGGAAAACCCAATTGGCGCTGTTGACTTTGGCGGAAATACCGATTGGCAAAAAGCAATACAACAGACCTCAATTATTAATTCACAAACGGTTTCATTTGTTAATAATGATGATACTGGAGGAAGTCGTGTTTCTTTAAATTATTTAAATAATAAAGGTGCAATCATAGAAAGTGGTTTGGAGAGAATTGGGGCTAGCCTGACAGGATATCAATACGCCTTAGATAAAAAATTAAGGTTAGAAGCTGGAATTCATAGCACATTTGATGAATCAAATGAAATTGACTACAGAGTATTCCAACGTTCATACAACTTAAATCCTACTATTCCGATTAGGGATGAAAATGGAGATTACACTAATATTACAGGCGTATTTTATGAAAATCCAGTAGAAATTAGTAATAATAGATCATCTGATAACAAACAGCAAAGAATCTTTGGTTACAGTAAAGCTGAAGTGGAACTTTTTAAAGGATTTAAAAGCGTTACAAATATTTCTTACGAATATAATTCGACTAAAACTCAACTTTATATACCAACCTACGCAGTATTAGATGGGTTGACAGAGCAAGGAAAAGCTCAACAATCTTTATACGATTTTACAAACAAACAATTGGAAACGTATTTCACCTATGATATAGAATTTAAGGGTGAACACAAGTTAAATTTACTGATGGGATATTCTTATTTAGATTATACTTATGAAGGTTTTGGTGCACAACGAAGAGGCTTTGATACAGACTCATTTTTATACAATAATCTTGGTGCAGGACAAGATGTTAGAGCGGATGATGTAAGCTCTTTTAAAGGACAATCCAAGCTCATTTCATTTTTTGGTAGGGCAAATTATAATTACCTTAATAAATACTTATTGACTGCCAGTATCCGTAGAGATGGTTCTTCACGGTTTGGAGCCAACAATAAGTGGGGACTTTTCCCATCAGCTTCTGTGGCCTGGAAAATTTCTGAAGAGCCTTTTATGAAAAGTTCTTCAGACTGGTTAGAAAATCTAAAATTACGAATTGGATATGGTATAACTGGAAATCAGGATGGTATAGGTGAATACAAATCTTTGTCTCTTATGGGAGCAGGTGGAGCCCCATATTATGATTCATCAACTGGCACATGGAAACAATCCTATGGTATCATTCAAAACGACAACCCTGATTTGAAATGGGAATCAACATCCCAATTTAATGTTGGAATAGACTTTTCGCTGTTTAAATTTATTAATGGTTCACTTGAGGTTTACAATAAAAAAACAAGTGATCTTCTATACACTTATGAAGTTCCACAACCTCCTTATTTATATGGTACTATGCTTGCCAATGTAGGAGATTTAAGTAATAAAGGGGTGGAGTTAACTCTTAATGCCAATTTGTTGAGCAAAGTAGATTTGAATTGGAATACATCATTAACTTTATCACATAATACTCAAAAAATTGATAAATTATCAAATCAAACCTATCAAACGGATGCAATCGTATCTGGATCTTTACACGGACTTCCGGGTATGTCGGGTCAGTATGCTCAAGTAATCAAGGAAGGATACGCTGCCGGAACTTTTTGGGGACCTAAAAGTTTGGGATTAGACGAGAACGGAGAATTTATTTATGCAAATAATGGTGAAGCTCAAGATTTAGGCAATGTACAGCCAAAGTATAATGTTGGATTTAGTATGGATTTGAATTACAAGAAATTTGATTTTCAAGTTGCCGCTTATGGTATGTTTGGTCAAAAAGTACTTAATGCCACTGCAATGGTATATAGTGACCCGATCCGCTTGCCAGTGAACAATGTTCTTTCTAGCACATTATCTAGTGGTATCAAATCAAATGCAGCTTATTCAAGTCACTGGATTGAAGATGCATCATTTTTAAGACTTCAAAATGTTACAATTGGATATAATATAGATACTAAAAGCATTGGTATTGAAAAATGCAGAATCCATATGACTGGTGAAAATCTCTTTGTATTGACAGGATATACAGGAATTGATCCTGAAGTTAGCATTGATGGATTAGATCACCCGGGGATGGATGTATATAATTACTATCCAAAAACTAGAACAATTTCTTTAGGTTTAAACCTAACTTTTTAATCTCATTTTAATATATTCAATATGAAAAATATAATTTATATATCTATGATCCTATTTCTTACCTTAAGCTGTACGGATCTTGACGAAAAGCTGTACGATAAAGTAGATTCAGCTGAATATGGAAAAACTCCAGATGAAATCAATACAATTATTGGCAGTGCATATGCATCATTGCGGGGCTTTAATGACGGAATTACAATTTCTTATCCAACTTGTGAATATGTGTTCTTTTTAAATGAAGTTTCATCAGAAGAGGCCTGTATTCCTACCAAAATTGGTGGTGGCTGGTATGATGGAGGTGTTTATCTAGAAGCTCAGTATCACACTTGGACTCCTGCAAATAGAATGATTTTAGCGTCTTGGAGGTACTGTTTTGTGGGTATTTCAAAAGTAAACTCAGTAATTTTTCAAGTAGAAAATTCTAATCTTACAGAAGAACAAAAAATACCAATTAATGCAGAATTAAGGGGAATAAGAGCCTATTACTATTATACATTGTTAGACATGTTCGGTAATGTTCCTATTGTGACTAATTATGATGTTTCTGAATTGCCAACTAATTCAACAAGAAAGCAAGTGTTTGAATTTGTTGAATCAGAGCTAAATGACATTATAGGAGACCTTCCAAGTGGAAAAGATTGGGGTAAATTTAACCAAAATGTAGCAAATACACTTTTAGCAAGATTATATTTAAATGCTGAAGTTTTTACTGGAACACCAAGATGGCAAGATTGCATTAATACTTGTGATAAAGTAACAGATTATGTTTTGGAACCGAACTACTTCACTAATTTCTTGATTCAGAATGAAGTTTCCAGAGAAACTATTTTTGCAATTCCTTATGACAGTAAATCTGGTACTAAAGGAAATTATCTTCAATCTATGTGTGTTCAGGACTATCAAAAATTTGCAATATCACCAACAGGTAATTACCCTGGTAGCCCGAACGGTTTACTTAGCCAACCAGGTTTATATTCATCTTTTGATAATAATGATTTACGTAAGAAATCTTTACTTGAAGGAAAACAATACAATATTAGTACCGGAGAAGTAATATTATTGGATGATGGCAGTGAACTTGATTATACTGAAGCTATTTCTAATATAAACGGTGTTAAGGCACAAGAAGGAGTACGTATGTATAAATACGAGACAAAAGATGGTGAAGGATGGGAACGTGATCACGATTGGGTAGTGATGCGTTATTCCGAAATATTGCTGATGAAAGCTGAGTCTTATGTAAGATTGGGCAATTCAGGAATGGCTTTCCCGCTGGTTCAACAGGTTCGCTCAAGAGCTGGGTTGCCAACAACTGGAACAGTAGACCTTGATTTTATTAATGATGAGTTGAAATTTGAATTTGTGTATGAAGGACATCGACGTACTGACAATATTCGTTTTGGTGATTTCTTTCAACCTTGGTGGAACAAAGGGGCAACTCCGACCTACAGAGGTATTTTCCCTATCCCGCAATCAGAACTTGAAAAAAACACAAACTTGGTTCAAAACTCAGGTTATTAGTAATTTATTGGACTTCTCAGATAAATAATGGGAAGTCCAATAACTATTTGGATTGTAAAATCCATTTCAATTAATTAAATAAGCAAAATAAGAACTTAGGATGTAACAGTAAGTCAATTACTTTTTTAAGTGGTTGTACAATACTAATGTTGGAATGTTATATACGGCAATATATATTGCCGTATAGAACATTTAATAACATAAGTCCAGACTATTTTATCCAAATAAAACCAATTCACATGATAAAACATATATTTTTTTCGTTATTCTTTTTAATTATTACAAGCAATATATATTCCAGCGATAATAGCAAATATATTAAATCACCAGATGGTCAAATTACGGTCGAATTTAATACCAACAAAGAAGGTAAACCATTTTATAATGTTTCCTATGGAGATAAGGAAATAATAGGAAATTCTTTCATTTCATTTAAATTTAAAGACGCAAAAGAGTTAAATGATAATTTAGCCATTATTGATTTTAAAACCGCAATTGTAGATGAGTCATGGGAAAGAGTTTGGGGACCAACTCTTAAAGTGAGAAATAATTATAATATGCTTAAGGTTCAGCTTAAGGAAACTTCAAAGCTGAAAAGAACATTTTATGTAATATTTAAAGTTTACGATGACGGTTTGGCATTTCGCTTTGAATTTCCAGAGCAGGAAAATTTAAACAAAGTACTCATTACAGATGAAAAAACCGAATTTCAATTGAGTGATGACCATACTTGTTGGTGGAATCCTGGCGATTGGGATAGCGATGAACATCTCTTTTCTAAAACAAAATTCAGTGAAATTGATGGAACTTCATATTTAAAAAATCAATTAACACATTCTTTTATTCCAGATGTTAAGGCTGTAAACACACCTATAACAATGAAAACAAAAGAGGGATTATACCTCAGTTTTCATGAAGCCAACCTGACAAATTATGCCAGTATGACCTTGAAATGTGACACCAAAAACTTAAAAATGACAAGTGCGCTTGTTGCTTGGGAAGATGGCACTAAAGTAAAAACACAAACTCCTTTTGAAACGCCATGGCGGACCATTCAAATTTCAAAAACTGCTGGAGGTTTAATAGCATCAAATTTAATTGAGAACTTAAACGAGAAGTGTGAAATTGCAAATACTGATTGGATTCGGCCACAAAAATATATTGGACTTTGGTGGGCGATGCACATAAACAAGTATGATTGGGAAATGGATAATAACAATCATGGGACAACCACAGAAATATCTAAAAGCTATATTGATTTTGCAGCTAAACACCATATTGAGTCGGTTCTGATTGAAGGATGGAATGAATGTAATCCAAAACAGATGGTTGGTGAAAGAAAATGCCAATTTGATTGGGTAACCTCTTATTCAGATTTTGATTTTCCCGAAGTAATGCGTTATGCTAAAGAAAACGGGGTGAAAATAATTGGACAGCATGAAACAAATGGTTTGGCAGGAAAATATACTAATGAAATGGACGGTGCTTATGATTATTTAAATAAATTAGGAATAAATACTGTAAAATCTGGGTATGTAGGTGCAAAAGTTCCTGCTAATAACTATCAGCAAGGTCAATATATGATTCAACATTATAGATTAGCCGTAGAGAAGGCTGCTGAACATAAAATCCAGCTATTTGTACACGAAGCTGTAAAACCTACTGGAATA
The DNA here is from genome assembly GCA_027449025.1 of Lutibacter sp. Lineage (GTDB taxonomy): Bacteria > Bacteroidota > Bacteroidia > Flavobacteriales > Flavobacteriaceae > Lutibacter. The sequence goes on from DAIDMK010000044.1 coordinate 23,690, forward strand.
AGCAGAACATATCCTAATTTATTGTCTCAAGAAGGAGCAAGAGGACAAGAATTTAACGCTTGGGGTAAACCGGGTAATAACCCTTCTCATACTTTAATCTTGCCATTTACAAGAATGTTGGGTGGTGCAATGGATTTTACGCCTGGAATTTTCGACATCAAACTTGAAAAATATCGTGAAAACAATCAAATCCCAACAACATTGGCAAAGCAATTGGCCTTGTTTGTGGTTTTTTACAGTCCTGTTCAAATGGCGGCAGATTTACCTGAAAATTACGAAAATAACCCTGCTTTCCAATTTATAAGAGACGTCCCTGTTGAATGGGATGATTCAAAAATTATTAATGCAGAGATTGGCGAGTATTTAACCATTGCAAGAAAAGAAAAAAATACAAAAAATTGGGCATTGGGTAGTATCACAAATGAGGAATCAAGAGATTTTGATGTTCCACTTACATTTTTAGATGAAGGAATGAAGTACCGTGCATTCATTTATGCAGACGGAGAAAAGGCACATTGGGATAAAAATCCGCTTGATTATTGTATTCATAATGAAGAGGTTTCCAATAAAACCATTCTTAAAATTAAGCTTGCAGAAGGAGGAGGACAAGCCATTTATTTTAAAGCGATTGAGTAATAAAAAAATTAATTATTAGTAATAATATTAAGATACAAAACCATTTTCCTCTTTTGCTGGCTTAGGGTTCAAAGGAGGAAAAAGTTTTATATATAGAAATTAATCAATAAGTTTTTAGCCTTCTAACGTTATTATTTATTAGAAAATAAAAATAAATGAAACAAGCATAACAAATTATGATACACAAACGAATGATTAATAGCGAACAGCAGCTGTTATCGCTAAAAAATAAAATTTAAGTAAATGAAAAATAGTTTAAAATTTAGCATAGTGCTTATTAGTGTGCTTCTGTTTTCTTGTTCAAAAAAGAACAACTGGCAAACCGCTGTTGCTTCACCAGACGACAATGTTGAAGTTGAATTCAGTTTAACTGAAAAAGGCGAACCT
>DAIDMK010000045.1 GCA_027449025.1 Lutibacter sp.
GACAATGCGATAGCCGGCATAAAGGAATTTTATAAATTCACGGGTTTTGCCAATGCCACTCCCGGGCATTTAATTATGCTGTTAATTGGCATCATTTTTATTTATCTGGGCATTAAATTTGATTATGAACCACTGCTATTAATTCCGATTGGTGTAGGAGTTATTATTGGAAATATCCCATTTGTGGCAGGCAATCAGACTGGTATTTATGAAACCGGATCGGTGTTAAATTACCTTTATTTTGGTGTGGTGAAAGGAATTTATCCGCCCCTAATCTTTTTAGGAATTGGCGCCATGACCGATTTTTCATCGCTCATTGCCAACCCAAAATTAATGTTGTTGGGTGCTGCGGCACAAATCGGTGTTTTTGCAACATTTATAGGAGCACTCTACCTTGGATTCAACCTTCCTGAGGCTGGAGCAATTGGTATTATTGGTGGTGCTGATGGACCAACCGCAATTTTCCTTTCCTCAAAATTGGCAAATGGTGTTAATATTATGGCCGATGGTACCGTGGTTAAAAACCTGATTGGACCAATTGCCATTGCAGCTTATTCCTATATGGCATTGGTACCCGTTATTCAACCACCTTTAATGAGACTCCTAATTTCCAAAGAAGACCGAAAAATTAGAATGAAGCCACCCAGAGCGGTTTCCCAAAAAGAAAAAATGATTTTTCCTATTGTGGCGTTGATATTAACCACCTTTATTTCTCCAAGCGCTTTGCCTTTATTGGGAATGCTTTTCTTCGGAAACTTATTAAAAGAATCTGGAAGAACAGAAAGATTGGCAGATACCGCACGCACTAAATTAATTGATATTGTTACGATTCTTTTGGGTGTTACCGTGGGCGCATCAACACAGGCAGATATTTTTATCACCAAAGATTCCATGCTCATCTTTGGACTTGGAGCCATCTCATTTGTGATTGCCACTATGGGCGGTTTACTTTTTGCCAAATTTATGAATTTGTTTCTCAAAGATGCTGACAGAATCAACCCGCTTATTGGTGCCGCAGGCGTTTCCGCAGTGCCGGATAGTGCAAGGGTTGTACATGCTGAAGCCTTAAAATCAGATCCTAACAATTATTTATTAATGCACGCTATGGCACCCAATGTTGCTGGTGTTATTGGTTCGGCTATTGCTGCTGGTATTATATTGAGTTTTTTAGGTTAAATTGTGGGTGTTAAATTAAAAATTACTAAGAAGTACCAAAGTGCCTGAAAATTAAAGTACTTCAAGTTATTAAAAAAAATAAAAAAGCGCGATAAGGCACAAAAAACTTTATTAACTGTTTATTTAAAATTTAATAAAATGAATTTACCAAACACAATGACGGCTAAAGAAGGTGTAAAAAACATCAAATTTGGTTACAGGGAATTAATTCAAGGCAGTTCCGCAACGCTGCAAGCCTTCATAAAAGCAATGGTTACCGAATTTGGTCTTGCAAATCTTTTTGGAAAGATCCTTAAACAGCGTTCACAAGCGTTGAAAGATATTGCACATCCCGATTCCAGAGAAGATCTTAACAAAACCATTTTGAGAGATTTGGAAGGAGTTTGGTATGACATTCATTTAATTTATAATTACTGAAACTTCAAATATATTTCAGAATCGGTAATTACTTGGCTCACAATTAATACAAAATACAATGGACAACAAAAACAAGTCGCTTTTTTCAAATTTTAGTTCTATTCCAAAGCAAGAATGGATAGAAAAAGCGAAAACTGATTTAAAAGGAGAAGACTTCAACAAAAAATTGGTCTGGAAAAACCTAAGTGATATTGACATTCCTCCTTTTTTTACTTCAGAAGACAAAAAAGACTATTTAAAAAATACTGGAGAAAATTCGCAATCTTTAATCAATTATAGAAGTATCGACAGTTCAACGGAAGAAAGCGCAAACAACTTGGCGTTAAAGGCGATTGAAGAAGGCATCAACGGCTTGCTTTTCAATATTATAGAAAGCACAGATGTTTCCAGCTTGCTTGCAGGTATCAATCTAGATAAAATTGCGGTGGCTTTTATTTTAAAAGCGCATGAAACTGCTTTTGCTATTGATTTTTTTAATTTTGTGACCGAGCAAAAAATCGATCAAAAAAATCTTAAGGGATATTTTGACATGGAGTTGATTCCCAATTATGTCACAAAAGGAAAAATGAATTCAGGGCAATGCAATAAAGCCGTAGCGATTGCGGAATTGGCATCAGAATTTCCAAATTTTAAAGCGATAACCATTTCTGGTACTCCCTATTTAGATTCAGGCTCTAACCAGGTTCAAGAAGTTGCTTATACGTTAAATTCTTTAGTTTGTTTTGTGGAAAGATATTTCGACCGAGGGATTTCTTTAGAAACGATTTTCAATAACCTACATTTTCAACTGGGCATTGGTTCGGAATATTTTATCGAAATAGGAAAATTTAGGGCCTTCAACAGCTTGCTTCAGGAAATTGCAAAAAAATACGGTCTTGAAAAATTTTCACATTCACTTACCGGAAAAACTTCAATCTGGAGCAAATCCGTGACCGATGCACACACCAATTTATTGCGCGCCACCACCGAAACGATGTCAGCTATTTTAGGAAATGTTGATGGGGTTTTAATCGATCCTTACGACAAGGAATTTAATGAAGGATCAGATTTTTCAAACAGAATTGCCGGAAATATTTATACCATTTTAAAGGAAGAATCCTATTTTGGCAAAGTTGACAATCCGGTAGATGGTTGCTATTATATTGAAGAAATTAGTTCAAAAATAGCCAACAAAGCCCTAGAACTTTTCAAAGAAATTGAAGTAAAAGGAGGATTTTCTGCTGCCTTTGAAAGTGAATTGATTCAACAAGAAATTGCCAAAATTCGTTTCAAAAAAATAAAATTGTTAAGCCAGCGCAGATTATCGATGGTTGGCGTTAACAAGTATCCCAATTTAATGGAAAAAATTTCCTCAGAAATTCTTTCTGATGGCGACATGAATCCCAATCCAAAATTATTAAAACCAAGAAGAGCTTCCCTTGAAATAGAAGTATTAAGAAAAACAACAGAAGCACTTGTAAAAAACTTTCACAAACGCCCGATTGTTGAACTTTCAAGTTTTGGAAATCTAACCATGCGTAAAGCAAGAGCAGCTTTTGCCTACGATTTTTTAGGTGTGAGCGGATTTGAAATGTGGCAGGAAAAAAGTTACAAAAGTGCTTTAGAAGCCGCTAAAAAAAGTGCGAAATCTACATCGCAAGTGGTGGTTATTTGCAGTTCCGACCAAGATTATGATGAGAGTGCTTTGGTTTTTGTAAAAGCATTCAGAAAATTAAATAGCGATAAAGTACTTTTATTGGCAGGAAACCCGATTCATTTAATCGGGGAATTGACAGATGCAGGTTTAGATGGGTGCATCCACTTAAAATCTGACATAATCGACACCATTTCAAGTGTTCAGCGTAAAATTCAAAAAACCTTAAAATCCTTTGAAGCATGAGACCAAATTTTTCAGATTTAACATTAAAAACTTCTAAAAAGCAAAAAGCAGTTGCTGAGGAGAATCAAGATATTTGGCATACTCCCGAAGGAATTCCAGTAAAAAAACACTTTACGGAAGAAGACATTAAAGATGCAGAACATTTAAATTTTGTTGCCGGATTGCCGCCATTTACAAGAGGACCATACAGCACCATGTATGTGATGCAACCATGGACAATTCGTCAATATGCCGGATTTTCAACTGCCGAGGAATCAAACGCTTTCTACAGAAGAAATTTGGCAGCAGGCCAAAAAGGATTGTCCGTTGCTTTTGATCTGGCCACGCACCGCGGCTATGATTCCGATCATCCACGTGTAACTGGCGATGTTGGCAAAGCCGGTGTTGCTATCGATTCTATTTTGGATATGGAAATTTTGTTCGACCAAATTCCGTTGGATAAAATGTCGGTTTCCATGACCATGAACGGTGCTGTGCTACCAATTATGGCCTTTTACATAGCGGCCGCAAAAAAACAGGGGGTTACTTTAAACCAGTTAAGCGGTACCATCCAAAATGATATTTTGAAGGAATTTATGGTGCGTAACACCTACATTTATCCACCACTGCCTTCGATGAAAATTATTGGTGATATTTTTGAATACACCACGCACCACATGCCAAAATTCAATTCAATTTCTATCAGCGGCTATCATATGCAAGAAGCCGGCGCAACGGCCGATATTGAGCTGGCATATACCTTGGCTGACGGGATGGAATACATCAGAACCGGATTAAAATCGGGCTTAAAAATTGATGAATTTGCACCGCGACTGTCCTTTTTCTGGGCTGTAGGGATGAACCACTTTATGGAAATTGCAAAAATGCGCGCTGCACGAATGCTTTGGGCAAAAATCATCAAACAATTCAATCCGCAAAATCCGAAATCAATGGCATTGCGCACGCATAGCCAAACATCTGGATGGAGTTTAAGCGAGCAGGATCCTTTCAACAATGTTGCCAGAACTTGTGTTGAAGCCATGGCTGCAGGTTTGGGTGGAACGCAATCACTGCACACAAATGCGCTAGATGAAGCCATAGCTTTGCCAACAGATTTTTCTGCAAGAATTGCTCGAAATACGCAAATTTTTATTCAGGAAGAAACACAAATCACCAAAGCGGTTGATCCTTGGGCGGGTTCTTATTATGTGGAATACCTTACCCAAGAAATTGCCAAAAAAGCCTGGAAATTAATTGAAGAAGTGGAAGAATTGGGCGGTATGGCAAAAGCTATTGAGACGGGCGTTCCTAAAATGCGCATTGAAGAAGCTTCCGCAAGAAAACAAGCGCGATTGGATTCGGCTCAAGATATTTTGGTGGGTGTGAATAAATTTCAAACCAATGAGAAATCGAATATCGAAATTTTAGACATTGACAATACTGCGGTAAGAGAATCACAACTTGAAAGATTGAAAAAATTAAAAGCAAACAGAAATCAGGTTTTGGTTGATGCTACAATTGTGGCTTTGTCTAATTGCGCTGCAACTGGCGAAGGAAATTTATTGGAATTGGCTGTTGACGCTGCTGAAAATTTCGCTACTTTGGGTGAAATATCCGATGCGTTGGAAGTTCATTTTGGTCGTCATAAAGCCGCCACCAATTTAATAAGCGGTGTTTATAGCAAAGAAATTGACAAGGACAGCATCTTTGAAAAAGCGCAAAAATTGGCCGATAGATTTACGGTAATTGAAGGCCGACGTCCGCGTGTGATGATTGCGAAAATGGGACAAGATGGGCACGACAGAGGCGCAAAAGTAGTTGCTTCTAGTTTTGCCGATTTGGGTTTTGATGTGGATATGGGTTCTTTGTTCCAAACACCAGAAGAAGTTGCCAAGCAAGCGGTTGAAAATGATGTTCATTTTGTGGGCGCTTCAAGTTTGGCGGCCGGACATAAAACATTGATTCCGCAATTGATTGAGGCATTGGCTAATTTGGGAAGACCGGATATTATGGTGTTTGCAGGCGGCGTAATTCCCGCAAAAGACTATGATTATTTATTGGAAAGAAAGGTCGCTGCCATTTTTGGGCCGGGCACCGTAATTTCTGAATCTGCCATCACTATTATGAAGAAATATTTAGAACAGGCATAAAAGTACAATTATTTGAAAACAAAAAACCCTTCACAACTATATTGTGCGGGGCTTTTTTATGGCGTTTGAAAAGAATTTTTACATAAATCATTTTAATCGTCGGTGTCAAAATATAAAGTTGTCATATCATATTTGCGCAACTTAATTCTTTAATTAGCTGTTTAGTTTAGCCCAAAATCTGTAAACAGTGTCAATATCAAGCCTAACTCTTGGTAGTGATCTAAATAATCTAATGTTTTTAATTTTTATTGGTCTTTAATGATTTTTTATTTATAATAGTGTAATAATTAGTATTTTTGACGTTAATAAGTTTTACAATGAAGTATATTGTCCCTTTTTTAGTAATTATTTTATTGACAGGTTTTTCTTGCGATAAAACCAAAGATGCTAAGGAAGTTTCTGAAACAGTCGATTCGTTAAAATGGGATGCGAATCGTATAGAAAACAGGATTGGTGAAATGTTAATTCCTGAAGCAAAGGTAGTTTTAGACAATTGGAAAGAATACCAACTTGTTGATGAATTGCTTTTGAAATATTATAGCATCACAACTTTTGAAGCCCTTAGCAACGCAGATGAACTTTCCCGATTGGTGAAAATGATGAAAGATTCAATAAAAATTGAGAAATTAAAAACCACGAATATCATTGCGCGTATCAATGTGTTGGAAAATGAAACCTTGCGTTTGGCTGATATGGCTACAATACCTTCAATTTCAAAAGAAGAAGTAAAAGAGGAGGTTAACAACATTGTGGCGCTTTATTCTGCATTTAATTCAAAAATCAACACCATTTATCAGTCAGAAAGAATTCAAAATCTGTTGGAGGTTGATACGGAAGTACCGATTAATATTCAAGAAACAACAAAGCCTCCGCCATACTTGTATAAGGAGCAGACGAGGCTTTTAAATAACCCAAAAGAAAAACAATGATAAAAAAAGTTTTCATAATTATTTTCATTGTTGTGCTTTCCGCCTGTGAAAATAAAAAACCCAATACTGAAAATGTAAATGAGGTTTCTGAAAAAAAAGCCATCAACACCATGTTGGATGCGTGGCACAAAAGCGCTTCTGAAGCAGCGTACGATTCATATTTTAAATCCATGGCTAAAGCAAGTATTTTTATTGGGACCGATGCTACAGAAAATTGGAGTAAAAAGGATTTTAAAGTATTTAGCAAGCCGTTTTTTGATCGGGGTGAAGCTTGGGATTTTAAATCGCTCGAACGCAATGTTTATATTTCTTCAGGTGGAAAGACAGCTTGGTTTGACGAGCTTTTAGATACTTGGATGGGAGTTTGCAGAGGTTCAGGTGTTTTGGCTAAAACTGAAGACGGATGGAAAATTGAACATTATGTGCTCTCTGTAACCATTCCAAATGAAGATATTGAGGAGGTTATTGCCATAAAAAAAGAAAGGGATTCTATGATTATAACCAAATTAAGAAAGTAAAAAACGCCTTATTTTAGCAAGCCATTCATCACTTCATAAATAATTTCAGTCTCATAGCCCTTTGAACTCAAATAACTGATAAGCTTGCTTCTTTTTTTGAATGCGTTAGGTTCTTTTATTAGGTCCCATTTTTTTTCTGCAACGTTTTGAATGGTCTGTAAATAATCGGTCTGATCAATTTCTTTTAAGGCCGTTTTAATGTTGTAAGGCGAAATATTCCTGAATTTTAGTTCATTTACAATACGAACTCTTCCCCAGTTTTTTATCGAGAATTTCCCCCTTGCAAACGCTTTTGAAAAGCGTTCTTCATTCAAAAAATTGTGTTGTAATAAATGAAGTGTAATTTTATCTCTGGCCTCAGGAATCATGTTTAAATTGTACAGTTTTTGGTCAACTTCCTTATGGCAGCGCTCCTGATAGGCACAAAAATTCTCCATGAGTTTGGTTGCTTCAGCTACCGTATATGATTTTTCGTTTTTCATTTACTACAAATTAAATAAAAAAAAGCGATGCTGTTCGAATCGCTTTTAATTAAATTATTGTTTTCTGTTGAGTCTAAACTTTAAATTGTTGAGCAATGAATACATGACCGGGACAAGAACTAGCGTTAAAAAAGTTGCAAAGGTTAATCCAAAAATAATGGTCCAGGACATTGGTCCCCAAAACGCTACATTTTCACCACCAATATAAAATTGTGGGTCGAACTCCGTAAACAAGGTCATAAAATTAATATTTATACCAATGGCTAAGGGCAATAGTCCCAAAATGGTTGTGATTGCGGTTAACAATACCGGTCTTAAACGTGTTTTTCCTCCTTCAACAATGCTTTCATAGATGATTTCTTTGGTTAAAACACCTTCATCCAATCCTGCTTCCAAACGTTTACGCACCATTATCAGGTTGGTATAGTCAATAAGCACAATGGCGTTGTTCACCACAATTCCCGCCAAGGAAATAATCCCGATCATTGTCATCATAATCACAAACTCCATTCTAAAAATAATTAACCCAAGTAAAACGCCAATTAAACTTAATAATACCGTTAATGATATGATTATTGGGGTTGAAGTTGAATTAAATTGTGCCACCAATATCAAGAAAATGAAAAACACTGCAATTAATAAAGCCTTGCTTAAAAAAGCCATTTCTTCGGCCTGTGATTCTTGTTCACCTGTATAAGAAATTGAAATGTTTTTGGGTAAATTATAATTTTTTAATTCACTTTTAATTTGATCATTAATCTCTGTGGCATTAAAACCTTCTAAAACGTTAGATGCGATGGTAATTACCCTATCTAGGTCTTTTCTTTTAACAGCACTAAATGTAGAGGAAGTTTCTGAATGGGCAATTGAAGAGATTGGCACCTGGACAATTTTACCACTACTCTGATTTCTAAAAGTGATTTTTTGATTGATCAATGCCTGTTTATCATAGCGATATTTATCCATTAAACGTATGTTTACGGGATAATCATCTTCACCATCTTTAAAAGTAGAAACCTCTTTTCCAAACAATGAAGTTCTAAGTACATCACCTATTTGACCGGTTGAAACATTCAAACGACGTGCTTTTTGTCGGTCGATAATAATAGGTAATTCCGGTTTTCCTTGTTCCACATCCAATTTCAATTCTTCAATCCCCGAAATATTTTTACTTTTAATAAATTGTTTGATATTTTCAGCAGTTGCCAATAATAGTTCGTAATCATCACCCGCAACTTCAATATTAATTGGCGCTCCGGCTGGCGGACCTTCTGCTGGTCTGTCAACAATAATATCCACGCCCGGAATGCCCTTTAATAATTCCCTAATTTCAATTAAAACATCTTCTGTATCAACGTCACCACGTTCAATAAATTTAACAAAATCTATTGTTATACGTGCTTTGTTGGGTGTTGTTCCGCCATCTTGCCCGCGATTTGGGTCGCTTGTGCCTTCGCCAACCTGTCCAATTACCGAAGTAATCAAAACATTTTTGCCATCAACTTCATATTTTTTTAAATGATTCTGAATTTTATCTTCAAGGGCTATTGAAAGTTCATTGGTGACCTCTATATCAGTTCCAATAGGATATTCCAGATAAACATATACTTGTTTTGGTGGCGTTTCTGGGAAGAAAAGTACTTTTGGAGGGAATGCCACAAAAAGCATCAGAGAAAAAAGCAATAAGGCAAATGTTCCTAAAAAGAAAATCCTTGGATTTTTTCCTTTCAAAGCATATTGCAACGTGTGTTCATAATAACTTTCTAATCTTGGTAAAAACTTAGTTTGAAACCATTCTGTTGCAGGGGTTAATAATTTTGTGTTGATTGCCCGAAGCAATCCAGCTACCACAAGTAATAATCCGGCAGCATTCAATCCTTTTATACCTAAAATCAGACCGGAAATGATAAAAATGACACCTAAAAAAAACAAAGCAGCACTAAAAATCACTATTTTTTTGAAATTGACTTCATCTTCCTTTATTTTCATATAAATGGAAGTCAACATTGGATTTATCACCAAGGCTACGAATAACGATGAAATTAATACAATGATTAAGGTGATTGGCAAATAGCGCATAAATTCACCCATCATTCCAGGCCAAAATGCCAATGGTAAAAAGGCAGCAAGCGTTGTTGCCGTTGAAGCAATAATAGGCATCGCAACTTCCCCAACGCCGTATTTTGCAGCATCAATTTTTGAGTATCCTTCATCTAACAATCGATAGATGTTTTCAACAACAACAATTCCATTATCTACCAACATACCTAAGGCAATTACCAAAGAAAATAAGACCATGGTGTTTAAAGTGACACCCAAAGCATTTAATATGATGAATGACATAAACATGGATAATGGAATCGCAATCCCCACAAAAAGCGCATTTCTGATGCCTAAAAAGAAAAGCAACACAAGCACCACCAAAATAATTCCCAAAATAATACTATTTTCTAGGTCTGCAACCATAGTTTTGGTGTCGTTGGTTTGATCATTGGTTTTAGAAATGTATAAATTGGAAGGAAAGTAACTTTCTTTTGCTTTTGCAATAATGGCATCAATTTGCGTTGAAGCATTGATTAAATTTTCACCACCACGTTTGGTTACGTCAAGCATTACAACAGGTTGTGAGAATTCACGGGCGTAACTTTGTTTTTCCTGTTCTTTAAAAGTAACAGTCGCAATATCGCGCAAGTAAACAATTTCTTCGTTTTCCTGTTTTATAATAATGTCAGCGATTTCATCAGCCGATTTAAATTCACCTATAATACGGACATTTCTGCGCAGTCCATTTTCCAATAAATCGCCGCCGGAAATGGTCATGTTTTCATTTCGAACGGCTTGTTCAATATCATTAAAGCTAATTTTGGAAATTTCCATTTTGTATAAATCAACGCTAATTTCCATTTCCTTATCTTGAATACCACGGATTTCAACATTGGAAATTTCTGGCACTTTCTCAATTTCATCTTCCAAATATTCCCCATATTCTTTAAGTTCATCCATAGAGAAATCGCCCGATAAATTGATGTTCATAATGGGCATTAATTCAGCAAAATTTAATTCTTTCACATTTGGGTCGGCAGGCAAATCCTTTGGAAAATCTTTGTCCGATTTGGCAGCATCAACTTTATCTTTCACTTTTCTCAAAGCTTCCGTAGGTGTAATGCTAAAATCGAAAGTTATTTTTATGGATGAATAGCCTTCGATGGAAGTTGAGGTAATTTCATCAACGCCCGAAATACCATTTATTTCTTTTTCGAGCGGACGCGTAATTAGTTTTTCAATATCAATTGCCGAGTTACCTGGATAAACGGTGGAGACAAATATTTCTGGCACAACAATTTCTGGGAAAGCTTCTCTTGGCATACTTTGATAAGAAAATATCCCAGCCAAAAAAATCATTCCGATAACCACAAACACGGTCATTTTATTGTTTATGGACCAAGTTGATAGTTTGAATTCTTTTAATACTTTACTCATTTTAATGTTTTTATAAGTGTTGTGACAAAATTAATCTTTGCTTATTTTAACCTTGTCGCCCTCTTTTACAAATCGTGCGCCTGCATTTACCAGTGTATCAGTCACTTTCAAACCTTCGCTTACATAAATTTCATTGTTGTATTCATTGGCAATGGTAATGATATTTTTAACCACTTTTTGTGATTTGTTTTCTGTGATCACCGTAAACACATAATTATTGCCAGTCTGATCTTGCTGTACCAAAGTAGCAGGAATGATGATTCCAGTTGTTTCAAAATCCACTATTTTTATGTCGGCCAATAAATTTGGCTTGATGCTTTGGTCTTTATTGTCTATATTAATCCTGATTTTAAAGCTTCGGTTTGAAGGATTTATATAATTGCCAACCTGCGATATTTTTGTATTCTTTTCTTTGTTGATAGAGCCAAAATACACGAGGGTTTCAGTACCTTGTTTAATAATTGGCAAATAGGTTTCTGTTACTTCGGCTTCCACATAAACGTTGTCTAAATTTAACAATCTAACTGTTGGTATTTGCGGATTGGTAAGTTCCCCCAATCTTGGAAAAACTTCATCAACAATTCCGCTAAATGGCGCTGTAATTCTCATTTTCCTTGCCTGAGTTTTTAAAGATGACAAGCTATTTTCTAAACTTTCCTTTTGGGCTTTTGCTTGAAGATATTGCATTTCTGACCCAATTTTTTGTTTCCAAAGCCTTTCTTGGCGTTCAAAAGTTGTTTTTGCCAAACTTAATTGGGTATTTAGTTCATCGATGCTGTTTTTTATGGATGAATCATCCAGTTGAATCAAGAGTTGGCCAGACTGTACTTTTTGACCTTCTTTTACCAGAATGGCAGTTACGGTTCCACCCAATTCTGGACTGATTTCTATATTTTTGTTGGCTTTGGCAATTCCTTGGATTTCAAGAAAGTGTTTGAAAACATCATTCTTAACAGGAATTACGGTTACTGTTTGAAGATTTTTATTCAAATCTAATTTTGAGATTTCTGCTTCAACAGATTTTAACAAGGTGTTTAAACTGTCAATTTTGGTTGTCAATGTTATTTTTTGGAAATTTAATTCTTCCAAAGAAGAATTTTTAGCTTCTTTTCCACAAGAAATAGTAAGTATGGCAGCACTAAAAAGGAAAATTATTTTTTTCATTGTGTTCATTTTCTAGTTGTTAATTGGTGTGTTTAATGCGTTGTCTAAAGTTGCTTTATTGGCAATAACATTTAACATTGCTTGCAAATAGTTTTGTTGCATGGTGTACAATTGTCTTTGCGCTTCCAGCAAATCAAAACTTGTTGAAATTCCCTCAAAAAATTTAATTTCTTGTTTGTTTTCGATGCGTTCGGCCAAAGCTAAATTTTGTTTGGAGGTTTCATATTCTTCAATGCTGAAATTGTAATCTGTTTTGGCAGATTCCAAGGAAAGATATAATTTTTGTTCTGTTTCTGTTAGGTTTGTTTTTGATTTTTCAAGTTGAATTTTAGCCTGTTGTGTTCTTGAGCTTCGGGCCAAACTGCTAAATATTGGAATTTCTAAACTTATTCCCAACAAAGAAGAATCAAACCATACCTGCTCTTTTTTCATAAAATCAAAATCCTGACCATATCCTGCATAGCCAAAGTTTACAAAACTTTTTAAAGTGGGTAATGCCTTACTTTGTTCCAGTTTTACTATTAATTCATCCGCTGTTTCCGTATTTTTTGCAATTTTAAAATCGATATGGTTTTCGATGGTTAAATTGGAGGATAGCAATTCCAAACTAATATTTTCTTTGGCAAGATTTTCTAAAGTGTCTGTCAATAGTACAGAAGCATTTATATCAAGACCTAAGGTAATATTCAACATTTTATAGGCGATTATTTTTAGGTTTTTGGTTTTAGAGAGTTGGCTTTTAACAGAGGATAAGGTAATTTTTAGTTGTTCTACATTTTCTTCTTCAATAAATCCATTTAGAAAAATCTGATTGGTTTCTTCAAGATTTTTTTCTAAAGTTTTTATGTTTTTTTCTGAGATTAAGATGCTTTCTTCACTTAACAGCACATTTCCGTAGGCATTGATAACTGCTTCCCTAATACCAAGTTCTGTTTTTTCCTTTGCATTTTCTGAAATCTTTAAATATGTTTTAGCCGATTGCAAACCTACCAAATACGAACCATCAAAAATGAGTTGGTTTAAAGTAGCAGACGCATTCATGCTGTGTTTTGTTCCAAAGAAAACCTTTTCAAATTCTCCCTGAGTGCCACCTAGAAATTCGGCTGGAATTAAGGAAACCTGTTGCTTCATCCAATTTTGATAATCAATTTTAGCGTTAACCTCTGGCAATCCAATGGTGGTGGTTTCCCATTTTTTCTTTTTTGCAATTTCAACATCCCTATCTGCATTTATGCTTGCATAACTATTTTTTAGGGCGTAATCTATTGCTTGTTTTAGCGATAACGAGGTGCTTTCCTGAGCTTTTATATGAAGGCTAAAAAGTATTCCAACACCTATAATTAATATTTTTTTCATTCTTAGTTTAGATTTTTTTCTAGTTGTATTTTTAAAACTTGTAATCCTTTTTCGGTTGCAATGGCTCTTGTGTGGTATTCCAGAGCGTGAAACTCTAGTTGGTTCATCGTATTTTTATTATAGGTATATAAACTTGAATCGTGAACACTAAGCATCAATGAAAAGTAAAATTTTGCCGAGAGTTCCATATTGATGTCTTTTCTGTAGAGTCCTTCTTGAATGCCTTTTGCCAAGTTATTTGTAATACATTCTTTATAGATGGAAAGTTCATTGGCAATAATTTTTTTATAAGTTTTAGGATAGTATTTTTCTAATTGATAAACGGGGGAATCATCGGAGTTTTTGAACAAATCTTTAAAAGTTTTTTTTATTTCGAAATTTTCCTGAATGGCATTGTATCCCACGGTACAAATATTTGTGATGGTTTTATGCACGCCATCATGAAAATAAAAAACGGCTTCATCAACAAGCTCCACTTTATTTTTATAATACTTATAAATTGTTTTTTTAGAAATGCCTAATTCGTTGGCAATATCATCCATCGTCACACTTTTAAAGCCGTACTTTAAAAATATTTCACCAGCCTTTTTTAAAATTGTTTCCTTCATAATAAATTCAACTTCTTTTTATTAAGGTGGCAAAGGTACAAAAGGAAACTTCTAAAACAAATAAAGTTTCCAAAGTTTTTTAATTTTCTATGTAATTTTAGTTGACATCTTTTTAATTTGCTTCGAATAATGTAATTTTACAATAAATTTCTACTCAAAATGAAGATTATTGAAACTTATAAAAAAGATTTTGTTGGCTATTTAAACGAGAAAATTAGCATAAAAGAGCCCGCAAATTTATATGAACCAATTCATTATATTCTTCAAATAGGCGGGAAACGCCTGCGACCGATATTAACTTTAATGACTTGCGAAATTTTTAACGGTCAAGTAAAACAAGCCTATGATGCGGCATTGGCTGTAGAAATTTTTCATAATTTCACCTTGGTACATGATGATATTATGGACAGTGCGCCCATTAGAAGAGGCTTTGAAACGGTTCATAAAAAATGGGATATCAATACCGGAATTTTGTCGGGCGATGCCATGTTGATTATTGCTTACCAATGTTTTGAAAATTACGAACCTTTCGTTTATAAGAAATTGATGAAGCTTTTTAATAAAACTGCTTTAGAAGTGTGCGAGGGTCAGCAACTAGATGTTGATTTTGAAAACAGAAATGATGTGACCATTCCAAAGTATTTAAAAATGATTACTTACAAAACGTCTGTGTTGGTAGCTGCAGCCATGAAAATGGGCGCTATAATTGCCAAAGTTGATGCTGAGGAAGCAAAAAAAATATATGATTTCGGACTAAACCTTGGCATTGCTTTTCAATTACAGGATGATTATTTGGATACTTTTGGAGATGAAGCACTCTTTGGAAAACAGATAGGAGGCGATATTGCCGAAAACAAAAAGACATTTTTATATTTAAAGGCCATTGAAATTTGCGGAATTGAAGACAAAGAAAAATTGATGAATTTTTATGCTTCTAGAGTCCGAAGTGATAATAAAGTAAGAGAAGTGACGCGTATTTTTGAAAAAAATAATATTCCAGAAATTACCAAAAATGAAATTGAGCTTTATACAAACGCGGCCTTTAAGGAATTGGGAAATTTGTATATTACTAAGGAAAAGAAAGAATTACTTAAAAATTTCGGACTTGAATTAATGAAACGTACCATTTAATGTTGCCTGCAAAAAAAAGTTCTTTAGAATTATTAAATTCAATAGCTATTGAAAATTTATATATTCATTTGATTGCGCAGTTAAACAAAGATTTTCAATTGGCCAATATATCAGGAAGTTTTGATATTAAAGCATCACCAGTTCAGCTTAAAAAAGAATTATTCGCCATTTTATTAAATTTAATCACAAATCAATATGATGATTATTTAAATCTGATATATAGAATAGATGTTCCAGAAAGCGAATTGGCTAAATTGAAACAAGATAATTTAACCACTAATATTGAGGAAATAACCTATTTGGTTTTAAAAAGAGAATATCAAAAAGTATGGTTTAAACATAATTTTGATAAAATTTAAATCCTTTTTTACGGTGTAAAATCTAAAAAACCAAAGGTGATGTTAGATTTAATAAATTTTCAAAAATTGTTTAAAATTATTGTGCATAAACGAAAATAGTGGTAATATTGCAAACCAGTTTTTAGGTCCCATAGCTCAGCTGGTTAGAGTACCTGACTCATAATCAGGGTGTCCTTGGTTCGAGCCCAAGTGGGACCACTTTAAACCTCATAATTGTTTGATTATGAGGTTTTTAAATTTAAAAAGATATTTTTGTGACGGTATTTGTGACGGTAATGTTTGAAAGATCTTGAGGTATGCGGTATGAAATAATTCCCCTATCTTTTTATAAGGCTAATAATGATAGGTTAAGCATTAAAAAAGAGTTAATTAACTACTAAATTTCATGCTACATGTAATTTGATAACATAATTTTTGTACTTTTGTGCTATAGTAAGCTATTGAAAACTAATTTTAAATAAATAATAATGTCTGCTAATATTCATCAATATACTTCGGATGAAATAAATAAATTAGGACATACCCTGATTTATTTAACTCAAAAAATTGATGTTGTAACAAAAACCAAAGCTCTAAAATTATTATATTTTTTAGATGAAATATCCATAAAGAAATATGGAATCCCATTTCTTGGATTGAATTATGAAGTTTGGCAATTTGGACCCGTAGCTCAAGATGTTTTTATTGATTTAAGTGATGAGCCTAAGATGTTAAAGGAATACATTGCAATCAGTAAAGAATATATTGCCGCTTTAAATAATGAAGTCACAAAAATTCTTCCTTTAAAGGAATTTTCTGATGATGAATTTTCTGATAATGATACTGAGGTATTAAATTATGTTATTGATCATTATGGCAAATTAAGTGCTAATGATTTATCAGAATTAACTCATAAAGAATCAACATTGTGGTTTAAAAAAGCCGAAGAGAATAATCTTATAAATGCATTTAACAAAGGGCATCTTAATGCTTCTAACTGTTTGATTGATTTCACTCAATTATTAGATGAGTATAAATTGGATATCTATAATAGTTATCTTGAAACAAAACAAATTGAAAGAAGTTTTAATGTTTGAATTATTTAAAATAATATACTTTACACCTTTCTATTTCCCAAACGGTAATCCAGCTAAAAATAAATATTTTATACCAATTGCTCAATTTGATGACCAATTTGTTTTTGCATCTTTACCTACGAGCAAAGATTCGGTGCCTGATAGTTTATTACAACATGGTTGTATAAATGTTCCTGAAAAATTAATTAGTTGTTATGTGTTTTTTAAAGATATACCAATAACTGAATGTGGTTTTTGTTTTGAAAGAAATACATTTATTTATTACACTCAAATATTAAAATTACCATTGACTATTTTAAATGAAACTTACACAAAAATAGATGTGGACTATAGCATAATAGGAGAGTTGAACAAAAAGGAAAAATTAGATTTAATAGAGTGTTTATTGTTATCCCCTAATGTAAATCAAAAAATAAAAAGGTTCTTAAAGACTTTTAAGGAAACTAATTTTTAATTTCAATACTATTTTAAAGCCATAATATAATTCAGACTGTTTTTTTAAGATGTTTGATTTGTGTCCTATATTTTTTTCATCCAGTTCCAATCAAAATCAAATATTGACGTTGCAATGGTGTTGCAACGCTGTTGCTCAGACATTGAAACACTGTTGATTTTTAAAATATTATTTATTTTCTTTTCTATAGTCAAAAATTTGTCATTTTAATAGTCAAAATAGCTAATTCCCATTTCATTTTTTAGTTTTCTAATCTCATTTCTTTTTTCTCGTATTTCATCTTGCGTTGGTCTAATTCTTTCTTCAAGAAGATTCACTTCATCATCAAGTCTTGACATTCTGTCGAGCATTGATAAATGAGAATTAATAAGGTCTTGTTTTTTTTCAATTTCCTCTTTTACATATTTTAAATATTTTTCAATGTGTTTTTCTATTTGCTTTTCTCTATTGAAAATCCAACTCTTACTATTTTTTGAAATTAGATAATTTTTCAGATTTTCAAGGTTATAATTATAATCAAATTTATAAATAAATAAAAGTAAATTTATTGATAGAGTAGGTGTATTTGTAAGAGCTAATTTTCTTTCCTTTACGACATCTATTGGACTGGTATAAAAGGGTTCGATAAACAATTTTTGATTATTGATGGTTGTTACAATGTCAATTCTAACATTGCCTATAGGAGTTTTAAATTCCTTTTCGATATCTATTTTTTCTATTAGGAATTTTCCGCTGTCAGATAAGTTTTTCTTAAGACTTCTCCTAAATTCAAGATGTAGAGTTTTTGGAATATTCTGTTCAATTAATTGATTAACTTGGTCATCTAATTTTTTTCTTTGATTCTCGGTTAGGTTATCTTTGAATATTCCAGGAAGCTCTATTTGTGTGATTTGTTTAAAGGTTTCTTTTGCTACCCAATGGATATAAGATTCTACATTTCCTTTACATTTTGAGTTTGGTTTATGTTTAAAATGTGGAGTTGGATGGTTTAGGACAGCAATAAAATTCTCTTTACATTCGAGGCATATTAAATCCGTTTTATTTTCATTAGTAACATCAGTTAAGTCAACTAATTTTTCAGTTAATTTATTAAATGCAATAGGATATTTGATGTAATTTTTTGACAATTCGTATGTTGTTTTTCAAATTGGTTAAAACGGTCTTCTATAAGAATAGTGCGGTTTTGTATGCGAGGATTTTCCGATAGGAAAATCAAACGTAACAAAATTGCACTAACTCTTGATTAAGCTCTAAACTATGCATTATTTTTATACGTTATTGTGTGCAGTTTTTGTTGGTTTTTAATTCAATCAAACAGTTAAAAAAAGTTTTCAGGCCATAAAACTTTAGGCAAATGATATCTAATCATTTCAGCTTCTCTTTTATAACCTCGCGCGTCTAATTCCCTCAGAAAATGAGGCCAAGGCGGAATATTACTTCGATAATCATTAGTGGATAAAGTAGACATTCCGCCACCAGATAAAGTAGATAATCCTCCATCTCGTAATGTTGACAATCCTCCATATCTCAAAGTAGATAGTCCTCCATATCTCAAAGTAGATAATCCTCCATAGCGTAATGTTGACAATCCTCCATATCTCAACGTTGACATTCCTCCTCCTCGAAGTGTTGATAATCCACCTCCTCTTAATGTTGACATTCCTCCATCTCTTAATGTTGACATTCCACCACCACGTAAAGTCGATAATCCGCCGCCACTTAATGCGCTTAAATTTCGTGGCCAAGTAATTAATCCTTCTATAATTGGTTTACTCATAACTTAATATTTTAATGTTTGTCGGTTTATTATTTGGTTTAAATGTGAACATAAATTATATACAGAGTTAAGTGACATTTTTATTACAATAGTATTTTTCCATTAGATTTTTCACGATTACAGGTTTTATGTAATATAGCTAGATTAATCTCTTCGTTATTACCAAAATCGTCTAATGACTGTAAATGGTCAATTTCGTACTCATCTGAGGCCCTAATTTGATTTTTACAATAAGGACATAGTCCGTTTTGTTTTTCTAAAAGTCTGTCATCTAGTGTTTTGTCTCTAATATAAATTCTTTTTGATTTTTCAACATTATACTTTTTTCTAATTTTGTCCAAGGTACCAGACTTAAGAAAATCAATTCTATCAGCAAAAGTGTTAATTATTCTAAGTTTACCTCTTTTCGAATTTTGAATGAAAGCTCGATTAGTTTCGTCAGAGAAAAATTCCTCAAAACTATCATATATTTCATCTCGATATTTTTGTAAAAACTTGTCATCTTCATCAGAAAAAAGTACGGTAATTACGTCTAATAAGGTTAGATTTGGGTATACTTTTTTTCTTATCGGGTTTTCATTCACTAACTGACCCAAAACTATATTTGAACCGAAAACTAATTTTATTCTTTTTAGAGTGTTTACAATGTCTTTTTCACTATTGCTAAGCTCCAATATATTGGTTTTATTTTCAAAGTGTGTCTTTACGGTTTGGAGCATAAGTGATTTTGGTAAGTGGTTTTTATCTTTAAGCTCTGAGTAATTGTCAACTAATGTAATAAATCGAAGTAAGTCATTTTCATTGTCCATACGCAAATCATCAGTTTTTGCAGATTTTCTAGATATGGAGGTGTGAAATAGATCCATTGCAACTATTTTCTTAATTGACCTTGTGAAGTCACTTAAATAAATACAATTCCACAATTCAAAGCTGTTAGCTTTTATTGGGAATGGATTTTTATTTAACCTTTCAAAAATTTCATATTTGAGTGATTGTTCAAACCCTTTTTCTTCATCAAAAGTGAAAGTTTTTAATGTGAAATCCAATATTTTATCATTCAATACAACCTTAAAATACTCGTGATTAAAATCTAATCCGTTTAGATTAGTCAAAATATCTAAACCGATTAATTTAAATCCATTTAATTTGGTTTTAACTTCTTTTAATTGGCCTAGAAACCCAAAGAAAGAAATTAATCTTTGCTGCCCATCAATTACTTCCAACTTGCCCTCTTTGTTTTTAAATAAATAAATTGGAGGTAGAGGTATACCCAAAACGGCACTTTCAATTATACCACTAGCTTTTTGTCTATTTATTACTTCATTACGCTGATAATTAGGGCGAAGATTTATATTATCATCTAGATAGTATCGGAGTAATGTTTTAATACTTGTATCTGATGAAGTTCCTTGTTTAAGTTGAAGTAATGATTTATCAATTGAATCAGTATCCATTAGGCAATTTTATTAATAAAATAATTATCAAATATTTTTCTCATTTCAGAAAATCTATAACGTACTCTAGCGGAATTGAAAACTTTCTCTTTATAAGTGTCAATTAAATTAAAGTCTTGGTTTTCTGAGTATTCAGAATTTTCAACTTCCTTGAGATGGTCATTTATAAACTTTCCTAAATCATAGGCGTTATCCTCTATGAAAGCCTTACTTATTCTATCATCTGTTGCAAAATGATAATATAAAGTTTCAATGAAGTATCTTTCTTGTCTTTGACCGCTAAAGAAATCTCCATATGCCGAATATACATTCTCCAAATTAATTTTTATTTCCTTTTCTATTTTCTTTAATTGAGTCTTTTTTAGCTCAATTAAATCTAACTCTGCATCTTCAATTGATTCATCCGATATTTCGCTAACATCTAGTTCGTTATCATTACTTTTCTCAAAGTTGTATATACTGGATTCTATTCTGTCGAAAGAAGAATTTATAAAAGGATTTTTACTTTTTTTAGCGTAAAGTTCTACTGAATCATCAAATAAGGTTAGTAGGAAAAGAAGTGTTACAAATTCATCTCCAGCCATTCTTTCGTCCTCCTCGAAAAAAGGACATACTTTTTTGAAAATATCGGTTTTTGCAATTTTCCTAAACAATTTATGGAAGTCGTTTTGAGAATATTGGCAGTTTCTTACTTCTTGCTGGTTTAGCGCTGTAAGTCCAGAATTATATCTGTGAAATAATTGATACTTGAATTTTAATTGAGTGTCAATATCTATATTTCTGTCAACTAGTTTGAAAGTTACAGTTCTTATGGAATAACTTTTAAAAGCCCTTTGAAGTTTTTCATCAAGTTGTTTATATGTTCTTCCATTTAAGTCTTTGTAAAGTGGTGTGTTTTTTTTTAAACCTTCTAATTTCAGTTCATTACTGTAGAATTTTAGTATTGTACTTAATCGTTGTCTACCATCTATCGTTTCTTTGATTATTTTTTTTAATCCCTGAACATTTTTTTCAACTTCTACAAAATATATTATTGGTGTATCAATACCATAAATAATACTTTCAATAAAATATGATTGTTTATTAAGTGACCAAACGAATTTTCTTTGATATTCAGGTTCGTGGTCAATTTTACCACTTGTTTGATTTTCCCATAAGTCAATTATGGGTATATCCTGAGGTGAAGGTTGAAATACTCTTTGAAACTGATATATTTCATCTTCAAAAATACTTTTTCTTAAATTTTCTTCTACTTTATTACTCATATTTCATATTTTTCTTTCAAATGACACGCAACGTGATTTTATAAGATTTGTGCGACTGAGAAATCGGAGATTTTTCGGACGTAGCAAATCGTTAGTTGAATGTTTGTCGGTTCGTTATTTAGTTTAAATGTAAGCATAAATTTTATGAGGTGTTGTAGCCAGTGCTTTTACGGAACTATGCTCAAAAAATCCGTAAACATTTCGGTAAATTCATATTTATCTGTTCCTGCGTCATTATACATTTCAACTTCTCTAATTTGTTGTACACTCATTTGAGTCCAATATGTTTCAAGAATTAAGGTTTTCTTTGTTGACTTTTCATTTGCTATTAAAACTTTGGCATCACAAGTGTCATTTATATTGAAAGTACTTCCAGCTGGTAAATTTAAGCAGTCTAAATGAATATAGTTTTCTGGTTCTCTTCTTCGGGTTGTATAAGCTTTTATACCACTGTTTCTTAATTCGGCTGTTTGGTCAATATTTTTTTGCTCTTCTGCCGTTCCTTTATCAGAATCAAGTAGTACACAATATGGAATGTCAAATTGGTCAATTAGCCGTAAAGTAGCCCAATGCTTTAAATTGCCACAACCACCAATGGGAACTAAAGCAATTCTTTTATCCTCAAATGTGTTGTCAATATGTCCACCATTTTTTAATTGTGTTGCAGTATGATTCACAAAGATTACATCACTTTTGCCTTCTAAAAGCAAAATGGCATTTGCACTTTTTGAAATTGGGTCTGCTAATACTCCTAAAGTATCCGCAATTTTTTCAAAAACATCTTCAGTTCCTAATTTAACGGTTCTATCATTTCCAATTTTTTGAATGAAACGCAAACTATCCAAAGGAAGCAAACCTCCAAGTGCAGGTGTATGTGTTGTCAAAATAATTTGTGAGTTACCTGTGTTAGATAATTCTATAAATGCTTGGATTAGCATTTCTTGATGGTCGGGATGTTGTGAGGTTTCAGGTTCTTCAAATGCAAATATAATTTGGTTTCCTTGATTTTGTACTTTTAACCTTTCTGCTTCTGCTCTAAAAAAGTTTAAGAGAATTAATCTCCTTATTCCACTTCCTCTTTTATTCATAGGAATATCTTCTTCCGACTTTATTGTTAGTTTGAATTGAGAATCAAATTTGGGTTCTGTTTTAAAATCAGGAATTAATTCGCTTGCCAAATCTGGAGACATTTCTTTAAGTTTTGCTAAAGTTCTGTTTGCAGTATCAATTGCTTTAATTCTAACTTGTTCTTTTATGTGGTCAAGTTCAACGGTCAATTCAGACAAGGCTTGTTGAATTGCAATTTTCATTGGGTCTGTTACTTCTTTATCATCGTCCTTACTTTGTCTGTCTGATTGGAAAAGTGCATAAAGTGGCAAATATGATTTTAAAGTATCATAAACTTTTTTAGTATCTTCTTTATCAACCAACAATTCGGTTTCTTGAAGGTCAAGATTGCCAAATGAATCTCTAATTGCTTGTCGAATAGAAGAGTTTATATTTCCATTGTAATTTTCAGTTGGAATATTTAAAGCTGTTGCTCTTTGTTTTAATTCAGCTTTTTTAAGAGTTAGTAAATCATTCCCATTTTCAATATTTGGGTGATTGCAAATGATGTAAATTTTCTCTTTAGGTTTTGCTGCAGTTGCAGGAAATACTTTTTTTATTTCAAGCTTATTTTCTGCATTAAGCAAGTGCTCAGCTTGAAGAGTTGTCGGATTTGCAGCGTCAATTATTAATTCGTCTGGAAAAGCCGAAAAAACACAGCTTATCTCTATTTGATTATTGTCTGCGGTTATATTCAAATCATCTTTTTCGCAATTGACTAAAGAATTGTTGAAGAAAATTTCAAGAGCTTCAAGGATAGAAGATTTTCCAGCATCATTTTTTCCGATAAATGCAGTAAGGTTAGAAATTGGAATAATAGTTTCTGTTTGATAACCTCTAAAGTTTTTGATTTTTACAGTTTCTAATATCATACGTAATGTTTTTCTCGTATTGGCTACAACGAGTTATATGATTTGTGCGACTGGAAAATCGGAGATTTTTCGGTTGTAGCAAATCGTTAGTTGAATGTTTGTCGTTTGTGTTAGTTCAAATGTAAGCATAAATTATATGAGGTGTTGTAAGTAGTTTTTTCAATTTCAATTCCTACAATCAATCATTATTGTTCCTCCTTGGTTGATGTAAACATCATTAACTCTTTTATCGTTTTTGTAATGAGATTTCAAGTCCTCTTTTAAATCTTCGTATTCATCATTTTCTACAACTTCTAAAATCTTAACGTTAATTAATCTCCCTAATGGAGTGATTTTATATAGTCCATTTTCAGTTGTTTTCGAGTGATTTAATCCAGTTAAACCATAGCTTTCGTATTCTGTACTTAAAGATTCAACAAAATAATCAGTGTGTTCATATAACTCTTTTTTACTTGAAGAACAACCAATAAGTAATGTTACACATAAAATAATCATTAATGTTTTTTTCATATTCATTTTTTTTTAATTTAAATCGGATTAAAGTTTAATTTAGTTGTCGATTATCAAATTTTTACAGTTATTTTTATTCAATTCTCTTTATTAGAAAATCATTTATGTCAGATAAATGGGATTCCAAAATTGAAATATTAATAAAAAATAATTGGTACGGATTT
>DAIDMK010000046.1 GCA_027449025.1 Lutibacter sp.
AACACATTAAATATAAAAAACTATCTCTTCTTTTCCAAATATTTTATGCTTTTTTATATCGAACTCACGTTAAATTATAATTAACAATTTTCCACACCAAATTAAATCCAACACAGGCTAAATTTTTCAAAAGCCTTTTAATAATAAATTCGCGCAATCCTTTTCAAAATCCGTGAAAATCTAATAACAACAAACAAATGCAACAACAAATAAAAATCGCAATTATAGGCCTCGGTTACGTTGGCTTGCCATTGGCACGACTTTTCGCTACAAAATACCCTGTAGTGGGCTTCGACATCAACCAAACCCGTATCAACAGTCTCCGTACTGGAACCGACAGCACCCTCGAAGTTTCAGATGAAGTCCTAAAAGCAGTTTTATTAAATGAAAATCCGCTACGGACAACGGACAACCGACAACCGACAACCGGCCTCTACTGCTCCTCAGATATTTACGATATAAAAGACTGCAACTACTACATCGTCACCGTGCCAACGCCAGTTGACAAAAACAACCGTCCCGATTTAACGCCACTTTACAAATCAAGTGAAACTGTGGGGAAAGTCTTGAAAAAAGGCGATATCGTTATTTACGAATCCACCGTATATCCGGGTGTAACCGAAGATGAATGTGTGCCAGTTTTGGAAAAAATATCTGGCTTAAAATTCAATGTCGATTTTTTTGCGGGTTATTCTCCTGAGCGCATCAATCCGGGTGACAAAGAACATACCGTAGAAAAAATACTGAAAGTAACCGCAGGTTCTACCCCCGAAATAGGTCAAAAAGTAAACAAGCTTTATAAAAGCGTCATTACCGCCGGTACGTATTTAGCGCCTTGCATAAAAGTGGCTGAAGCCGCCAAAGTAATAGAGAATTCGCAACGAGACATTAACATTGCCTTTGTAAACGAATTGGCGAAAATATTTAATTTAATGAATATTGATACCCACGCAGTGTTGGATGCTGCCGGCACCAAATGGAATTTCCTGCCCTTTAAACCGGGCTTGGTGGGCGGACATTGCATAGGCGTTGACCCTTATTATCTTGCGCAAAAAGCACAGGAACTGGGTTACCACCCCGAAATCATTTTGGCCGGTCGCCGTTTAAACGACAGCATGGGAGAATATGTGGCTTCACAAGTAGTGAAACTGATGATTAAAAAAAGGGGTGGGGTTAAATGTTCAAAAGTACTAATTTTGGGTATTACTTTTAAAGAAAACTGCCCAGATATAAGAAACACGAAAGTGATCGATATTTACCATGAGTTAATAGATTACGGCATATGTGTTGATGTTTATGACCCTTGGGCTAAACCTATTGAAGTTAATCATGAATATGGTATAAAAATCCTCAATGCTTATCCTAAAAGAAATGATTATGATGCTATTATTTTAGCAGTAGCGCACAAAGAATTTATGAAAATTAATTTCGATTTTCACAAAGAATTCGGATGTATAATTTATGATGTGAAAGGAGTACTTGAAAAAGACATTAGAGATGGTGGTATTTAATATTAAGGATTGTTTTTCAGATTTATCTTTTTGAGATAAGTTAAGTTTAATAATCAAAAGTTTTATAGAATTATTTTAGATTTTTTTCCTTAATTAAAATTTCATTTAAAATATAAATTTATTGAAAGAGTTTGTCAAAAGTTTTGTTGTTTATGGATTTGGAGCTACAGTAGGTAAATTCATCTCTTTTTTTTTACTTCCAATCTATGCTCGTGTTTTTTCTCCAGCAGATTATGGAACAATGGATTTTATTTTATCATTAATTGCTATGGCAAGTGTTTTTGGTATGTTCCAAATAGAAACAGGATTCCAAAGGTACTATTTTGAAAAAAAGGAAACAGAACGTAATAGTTTATTCTCAACTACAATATGGTTTACTTTTTGGTGTTCATTAGTAATAATAATTATTTTATTGTTTTTTGTTCCAACAATATCAATGAAATTTCTCGATAATAAATATCAAAAGGAATTAGTAATTTGTATTTTAAATATACTTCCTGCAAATTTGTTATCTATTTTATTTGTTTTATTTAGATATAATAAGAAACTCAAGCAATTCCTTATTATTTCAATATTTCAAGTTGTTGGTACGGCATCCTTAACCATCTTATTAGTATTACAATTTGATTTAGGTATTTTGGGCGTATTTTATAGTTTTTTGATTGTAAATACGATAACATTAATTGGATCAATTTTATTTTTATATAAGTCAATATTGTTTTCAATAAATAAAGAGATGTTAAGGCAAATGTTGATTTTTGCTTTACCACAATTTCCCGCTCGTCTAGGTAGTATTTCCAATGTTTATATAAACCGTTTTTTTATGGTTTCATATTTATCAATAACTTCAATAGGTCTTTATGCAGTTGGTTTAAAGATAGCATCTGGAATGCAATTGGTTTTAGCGGCTTTTCAATTAGCATGGAATCCATTTTTTTATGAAACTATAAATGCACCAAATCACAAAAAAATATTTATTAATATATATATAAAGGTCTTACTTTTATTAAGTGTAATTACTTTAATAATTTCGTTGATTGCTAAAGAATTATTATTATTTCTTACTACACCAGAATATATAGAGGCTTATACTATTATTCCAGGTTTAACATTTTATTATTCATTATATATGTTAAAAGAAATTGTTGATGTTGGTGTAAAAGTAACAAAGAAAACCAAATATACATCATATATATACCTTGTTTCTGCCTTTATTAATATAGGGTTGTTGTTTATTTTAGTGCCATTACTTGGATTGAAAGGAGTCATTTTTTCACTATTAGCATCAAATATATTTTTATACTTAGCAACATATTATATTTCGATTAAATTATATCCAATGAGGTTTCCCCATAGAATTACAATTATAAATTTATTATTTAATGTATTTATTATTGTTGTATTTATGTATCAAGAAATTTCATTTAATGTTAGGCTAATGATTTTAATGTTGGTTTTGGCTAGTCTGACATTTTATCTTATTAAAAATAAAATCTTTTTTAAAAAATATAATTAGATGAAAAGTAATCCTTCTTATAATAATAAACCATCAATAAATTATATAATTCTTAGTCCCTCTAAAGATTTAGCATCATCTGCAAATATTAATAGGATATCTTGTTTTCAGATAGGATTGGGTAATTTAGGATATAAATGTACTGTAAACAAAATTTATTCGAGATTTTTGGATATTAAAGGTTTTTCAAGATTGGGTATTATTATATGTTATTTAAAAATAATCTTTCCGTTTATCAAATCAAAAAGAGGTGATTATTTTATTTTCTATGGAGAAAGTCCTTTTGGAGTATTATTTAAATATTTTAGAACTAAGGTAAAAATAATTGTTGAAAGGAATGAATATTCATCTTATATTATTAATCAACACCCTTTGTCGAATAACTATATTAGATATGTAAAGAGATTTGAATCCTCTTTACAACATATAGATGGCTTTATAACTTGCTCAGAAGCTCTTAAAAAGTACTATATAAACTATTTGAATCCATTAACAGAATGCAAAATATTACCTTTAATTGTAGATCTGAAATTATTTAATATGCTTGAAAAGGATAAAAAGGTGCAGAATTATATAGCATATTGTGGAAATTTTGATAATAATAAAGATGGTATACCAATCTTGATTGATGCTTTTAAAGAAATAGTTGTTGATTTTTCAGAAATAAAATTATTTTTAATTGGTGGAGGCGAATTCAAGCAAGAGCAAATTTTGCACCAAAAAATAATTGATTTAGGATTGGGAGAAAAAGTAATTTTTACTGGAAAAATATCTCATGAACAGATTCCAAATTTATTAGGAAATGCTAAACTTCTGACGCTGGCAAGACCCTCAAATAAACAAGCAGAAGGTGGTATTCCCTCAAAAATAGGTGAGTATTTAGCATGTGGAGTTCCCTTTGTAGTTACTAAAGTTGGAGAACTTGATAGATTCTTGCGTGATGAGGAAAATTGTTATATGGCAGAACCTAATTCAGTGGAAGATTTCGCAAAAAAAATGAAGCAAGCACTAAATGATAAAAATTCAGAAATTATTGCACAAAATGGGAGGATAACAGCGAAACAATTTGGCATTGAAAATCAAACTCAATTATTAATTCAATTTCTATTAGAAATTTAAAATTGACTATTTTTCCTTTTAGGAAAATAAAAACTATATTTTCATAAATTAATAAAAAATGAATGTTTAAAAATAAAACTTTATTAATAACGGGAGGCACAGGATCCTTCGGGAATGCCGTATTAAACCGCTTTCTATATACGGATCATTTTAAAGAAATCCGAATTTTTTCTCGTGACGAGAAAAAGCAAGACGACATGCGCAACCAGTTAAAAAACGATAAACTCAAATTTTATATTGGTGATGTAAGAGATTATGACAGTGTAGAAAGAGCAATGAGAGGTGTAGATTATGTATTTCATGCAGCGGCATTAAAACAAGTTCCCTCATGTGAATTTTTTCCAATTGAAGCAACCAAAACTAATGTTTTCGGAACACAGAATGTTATTGATTCGGCATCAGCGCATAAAGTGAAAAAAGTAATTTGCTTGAGTACTGATAAAGCTGCCTATCCAATTAATGCGATGGGGATCTCGAAAGCGTTGATGGAAAAAGTAGCCATTGCGGCTTCAAGAAATACTATGGACACTACAGTTTGCTTAACCCGCTACGGAAATGTCATGGCATCACGCGGCTCTGTTATACCATTGTTTTTAAAACAAATAAAAGACGGTAATCCTATTACTATTACCGATCCAAATATGACACGTTTCTTAATGTCTTTGGAAGAAGCGGTTGAGTTGGTGTTGTTTGCTTTTGAACATGGAAATCCGGGCGATTTGTTTGTCAATAAAGCACCGGCGGGCACTATTGGTGATTTGGCACAAGCCTTAAAAGAAATTTGTAATGCCGATAATGAAGTAAAAATAATTGGAACGCGTCATGGCGAGAAATTATATGAAACCTTATGCACCCGCGAAGAAATGGTGAAAGCGCAAGATATGGGTGAGTTTTACAGGGTTCCGGCAGACAATCGGGATTTAAATTATGCGCGCTATTTTTCGGAAGGGCAAGAGGATATTGCTGAAGTAGAAGATTACCACTCCCACAATACTGAACGGCTAGGTGTTGAGGGAACTAAAAAGTTATTGTTGAAATTACCGTTGATAAGGAAAGAAGTTTTTGGAGAAGATGTGGCGCAAATGCCGGGATAGTAATTAGCTCTTAGCAGACAGCTTTTATTTTTAGTAACAATTTAATTTTGTTTAGTTAGTACTAATTAGAGATTACTGAACCTTGACCGATTACTGCAATTTACAACAAACAAAATAGATAAAAGATGATTCCAGAAATAATCACAGGTGGTTCTCATTCGGACACAAGAGGCACTTTATTTTACAACAATGATTTTGATGCTTCGGTAGTCAAAAGAATTTATGTAATTGAAAATAAAAGCATCGATTTTATTCGCGCTTGGCAAGGACATAAAATAGAGCAACGATGGTTTTCGGTAATAAATGGCTCATTTAAAATCCAATTGATTGTAATTGACAATTGGGAAAATCCTACTAAAAACATAGAAAAGCTTTCTTTTACGATAAATGCAGAAAAATTAGATGTGCTGCATGTGCCTAAAGGACATGTTTCCAGCATTCAATCGTTAGAAGAAGGTTCTAAATTATTGGTAATGGCTGATTACAGATTAAATGAAATTATCGACGAATTTAGATTTCCATTTGATTATTTCGTTTAATGATTAATAGGTTTATAAAAACAAATAAATGAAACGAGCATAACAAATTTTGATACACAAAGGAATGATTAATGGAGAACAGCAGCTGTTACCGTTAAAAAATAAAATTTAAACAGATGAAAAAAATTAAATTAGCTACTATTTTGGGAACCCGTCCCGAAATTATTAGATTGGCTGAATGTATTAAGCTTTGTGATCAATATTTTGATCATATATTAATTCACACAGGTCAGAATTATGATTATGAATTGAATGAGATTTTCTTTGAGGACTTAAATTTAAGGAAACCTGATTTTTTTCTCAATGTTGCAGGCAAGCATTTAGGGGAAACAATTGGGAATGTTATTTCAAAATCTTATGAAATTCTTTCAAGTGAGAAGCCAGATGCTCTGTTGGTCCTTGGAGATACAAATAGTGTTTTAAGTACAATTGCTGCAAAAAGACTTAAAATTCCAATTTTTCACATGGAAGCAGGTAACAGGTGCTTTGACCAAAATGTGCCTGAAGAAATCAATAGGAAAATTTCTGATCACATTTCTGATATAAACCTAACCTATACTGAACATAGCAGAAGGTATCTTTTGAGTGAAGGATTCAGAAAAGACCATGTTTTTGTTACCGGCTCTCCGTTATTTGAAGTTTTGAAAAAAAATGAAAATAAAATTGAAAGCTCTGATGTGTTAGAAAGATTGAAGTTAGAAAAAGGGCAATACATTGTAGTTAGCGCACATAGAGAAGAGAACATTGATTTAAAAAATCATTTTGAGATATTATCGGAATCATTAAATGCTGTTGCTGAGAAATATAAAATGCCAATTATTTTTTCTACACATCCTCGTACCAAAAAAAGAATTGAAAGTTCAAATATCACTTTTAATCCATTGATAAAAAGGATAATACCCCTTGGATTTTTTGACTATGTTAAACTACAACAAAATGCTTATGTAGTGCTGTCAGATAGTGGGACAATTAGTGAAGAATCGGCAATGATGCGATTTCCTGCGGTTAGTATTAGGACGAGTACGGAAAGACCTGAAGCAATTGATGCAGGGACGATAGTGCTTGGAGGCCTTAGTAAAGACAGTATGCTTAATGCAATTGAAATTACAAAAGGGCTTTCAATAGATAAAAATTCTCAGTTGCCTTGGGAATATCAAATTAATAATACATCTGAGAAAATTGTTAAAGTGATTCAAAGTTATACCCCAATAGTCAATAAAGTAATCTGGGATAAATAATTAAGACATGAAAAAAATTTTAGTATTGGGAATTAAAGGTATGGCTGGTCATGTTATTTTTAAATCACTACCTTTATTAGGTGATTATGAGGTATATGGTATAGCCAGAAATGTTAACCCAAGTACCAGTATTTTTAACCTTGATGTCACAAATACTGAGGAATTAAAAAAAATAATTGATTTACAATTTGATGTAATCATAAACTGTATAGGGATTTTAAATAAAGATGCCGAAGATAACCCACATAAAGCAATATGGTTTAATAGTTATTTTCCTCATTTTTTAGAAGCAGTAACAAAAAACACCAATACTAAAGTCATCAGTATTAGTACGGATTGCGTTTTCTCTGGAAAAAAAGGGGGGTATTCCGAAAATGATTTCAAGGATGGACAAGGTTTTTATGCACAATCAAAATCTTTGGGTGAAATAGTTAATGATAAAGATTTAACAATAAGAACCTCCATTATTGGGCCTGAGCTAAATATAGATGGTATAGGCCTGTTTCATTGGTTTATGCAACAAAAAAAGGAAACAAATGGTTATGCACAAGCTTTTTGGTCAGGTATTACAACTGTAGAATTAGCAAAGGTGACTGACCATGCCATTAAACAAAATATAACTGGTCTTATTGTGGTTGCCGGTGAAAAGAAAATAGATAAATACAGTCTTTTAAAGTTATTCAATAAAATATTCAGAAATAATTCATTAACTATTAATGAAAATTCGTCCTATAAAGTCGATAAAAGTATGTATAGTATAAGAACAGATTTTGATTATAAGGTGCCATCCTATGAGGAAATGATTGTTGAAATGAAGAATTGGATTGAAAGCTATAGTTATCAATATTAATGAGAATACTTATCTCAGTATTTTTGGTTCGAAAATTTTTAGTCTAATGACTTAGTAATTGGGCAAAAAGAAAAAAGGTGCAAAAAAAGGTTTCTTATAGGGATTTCGAATTATTCAAAAGGGAATTTTACAAAGGCTAAGAACTTAAGTTTGTTATTGAAAACTTTCGTAGCTCCAAAATATATGGGAACCAAGTAATTACTTATGAGAATAGTAGTTTTACTCTTTTTTAAAATTAAGTTATTAGTTTAATAGGTTTTATTTTTTAACTACTTCATAACTATCAATACGATAGAATTTTTACAAAAAAATTTCATCAATCACAGATATGGACTTGTTAATCTTGTTTTCTTGTCATAACAAATTTAATTAAGACAAGGGGTTTATTCTTTTTAATTTTTTTCTATTGATTATTTAATTTATTGAACACAAATATATAAATATGATTGTTTATTTCGTTTGTAGATATTTTTACCCTTACCTTGGCGGTAATGAAAAGCAATGTTTAAATCTTGCAAAAGGGTTAAAAGAATTTAAAGGAGTTGATGTAAGAATAGTTACAGATCATTTTTCTAATGACCTATTGAATGATGAGAAAATTTATTCCATTCCCATAAAAAGGCTTAATTCTATCTCAAACTTATTTTATATTGGACCTCATGCGATCTCCAAAAAAAAACAGAATTTATTAGATAGAATTATTAATCGTTTTCGATACACTTTTACTGAGTATTTCTTTCAATTATCAGTATTAATATATTTGTACAGGAAGAGAAAAAATATTGATATTATACATTTTCACCAAGGATCATTTACTCTTGTTGCTCGTTTAGTAATGAATTTAATAAAGAAACCTATTATTATTAAGGATTCGACTTACGATGGATTAGAAATTTTGAGATACTTGACAGTAATACCAATACCATATAAATATTATTTTCAGAAAATAAATTTTATAGCAATATCTACTCAAATTAAAAATAATTTTATTACAAAGTATGATATTTCACAAGATAAAATATTTTTAATCCCCAATGGAGTTGATCTAACTAATGTTAGACGTTCTGATTTTATTTATCAACAGTGTCCAAAGCTGTTATTTTTGGGTAATTTTTGGCAGGGGAAAATAAAAGGTCTTGATATTTTATTATTAGCTTTTGCTCAAGTAAAGAACATATTTCCAGATATTAAATTAATAATTGCGGGTTCAGGTAATTTGGACACTTATAAAGGTATTATCAATCAATATTCTCTGCAAGAAAATATTGAATTTGTAGGGAGTGTTTCTTCTCATTTTGAGATTTTTAAAGAAAATCCAATTTTTATACTCCCTTCTAGATCGGAAGGAATGTCAAATTCATTATTAGAAGCAATGGCATATGGACTTCCTTGTATAAGTTCAAAAGTGTCAGGATCAACAGATATTATAGACGACGGATTAAATGGTTTATTATTTGATATGGGTTCGGTAGAGGGACTTGTTAATTGTATAAATAATATACTAAATAATCCTGAAAAGCAAGAATATTTTGGGACAGAAGCTGTTAAAAAAATTAATTCATCATTTAAAATGGAAATAATAGTTCAAAAATATTTTGAACTATATGCATCCCTTATTTAATTTTTTAGAAATTGCATTAGAAATTTTTTTAATAATAGAGAGAATTCTCATATGCTTGCGTTAATAATACTTCTTTTGAAATAGTTATTCTAATGAAAATCTAATTAGAAATATTATTTTTTGATTAATTGGCCCTAATAAAATTGATAAAAAGATTTGTATGCTTGCATCTAAGATTGTCAGTTTTAAAATATTTTTTTAATTTATATATTTTCCCAGTTGATTTGGGCTTTTAAAAATAATAATATTTTATATAGTGTAAATATGGAGATAAACATTATCAACTTTATTTTAGCCACAGCAGTTACAATAATTGCAGGCGCTTGGTGTCTCAAGATTAAAGATGAGGTTAAAAAAGTATTTATAATAGTAACATTTATTTTCTTTTATTTTTATTGTGGAGTTACTTCATTTTATATTAATTCAAATCAATATTTAATATACTATATAATATACACACTTACTCTTGGATTTTCATTTTATATATTTCGTAATATTAGTATAAAAGTACCAGGATTATCTAATGACAAATTATCAAAATTCACTAAAAATTATTATTGGGTTTTTATCTTTTTATTTATAATATATAACTTATCAGATTTAATTTATCCAGTTAATAAAATTGGACTGCTTTTTAACCCACCAACACCGAATGTGTCGCTTGGTCTAGATAAGCAAATTCAAGGTCACACTATTTCAGAATCATTTGGATATCTTTTAATTATCTTTTTTTATTATTCATTATCTCAGTTGGTTAAAAAACCAATTAAGTTGTTTCTAGTCCTTTTTGTTGTTGAATATATTGGATATGTTTCTAATGCCTATATTTCAAGAGGTGGAATGCTAAGAATATTTGCTTTGGTCATCCTTATCCTTTACTTTAATTATCCTAATAAAAGAAAATTAATCCTTACAGTATCTTTAGTATCATCATTCTTTTTAATTTTCTTTTTTGCAATTTATATATCAATGCGAATGGGGGTAGAAAGTAATTTAGATAATATGTCTGGTGCATTTAAGTCTATTGCAAATGTTGAATTTTCTTTTTCGCTTTATTTTGATGATTTAATTCGAATGAACAGAGGAGAATTTGGAAGGTATCTATGGTGGTTATTCACTCTACCTTTACCTGGGTTCTTGAAATTTGGTTCTGCAGATTATTTATTAAATATAGAATATACCGAAAATATATTACATGTTTCCCGTTTCGCTCCAAATTTTTTTGTAATACTTCCTGGATTAGTTATTGAAGGAGTATATTCTTTTGGAAAATATTTATTTCCACTTCACGCATTATTGTTTGGGTTCACTTTAAATATATTTTTCAATACGTTAAATAAATATAAAGCATTTTCTGTACTTTGCCTATATTATATTATTGACATTCCCCTCAGGGGTGTTAGAGCTGGTTCAATTTCACTTTACCCTACTGTATATAAGTTAATTCCAATTTTTTTAGTAATACTCATTTTCTTAATTAGAATAAAAATAAATAAATTTAAACAAAAAAGCACTTAAAAAAGTATGAATATTTTATTTATTGGGATAAAACAAAATAAAAATACAGGAGGTTTCATTTGTGATAAGATGAATAAGGATTTAGTTGCAAATATTTCAAGTTACTCGTCCTGTTATCAAATAGAGTTTAATAGTTCAAAATTTTCAAGAGCCCTAAATGGCTTAATTGGAAATTATTACAGTATTAATGATGAGATAGTAGAGATTACTAATATTATAAATAAAAATAAAATTAAATATGTGTTTATTTCAACTTCTCTGTTAGGATGGTTAGCAAAAAAACTTAAAGAAACATTTAGCGAAATAAAAATCATAACCTTTTATCATAATGTTGAAGCAAAATATTCTTTTGAAAGGTTAAGACTCGAACCATTCAAAATTTATAATTATATTTTATTTGTTAATTCTTTTTTTGCTGAAAAATTGGCGGTAAAGAATTCACATTATAATATTACAATGAATGAAAGGGATAAATTGAATATTAGAAAAATCTACAAACGTGAAATAGACCTTATCCTCCCTTTTTGTATTAATGATGAATGGGATAAATCTATAAAAAAAATAACAAATGAAATTAAGATATTATTTGTTGGTTCTTCTTTTTTTGCAAACCTTGAAGGAATAGAATGGTTCTGTATACAAGTTCTTCCGTATGTAAAATGTAAATTAACGATAGTGGGGAATGGCTTTGAAAGAGAGAAAAATAACAAGAAATTGTTAAACGCTGAAATAATAGGTAAGGTTGATGATTTATCCATATATTATAATGAAAGTGACTTGGTTATTGCTCCGATTTTCTCCGGAAGTGGAATGAAAACAAAAATTGCAGAAGCATTAATGCATTCACGTCCTGTAATTGGAAGTAAGGAAGCCTTTACAGGTTATTTAGATAGTGTTAATAATCAAGATTCCCCATTAATTGAATGTAATACAAAAGAAGAATTTATTTTTGAAATTAATAAATTAATATGTGACTTTAGTAAAATAAAAATATTATGGCAAAATTCTCGAAAATTATATGAGGAAAAATATTCTAATACTGCTAATGAGTCAAAAATTAGAGAATTTCTTTTAAAGAAATTTTAATATAAAGTTTGTTATGAAAAAAATATTGTTTTTATCATCATTCCCGCCTAATAGAAAAACTGCCGGACAAAACTATTCACGACAACTTTTGGATGAGTTATCTGATGTGTATAATGTTGACCTTATATACTTTAGCTATAAAGAACATGAATCTGAAATTAATGATAATATTAATATAATAAAAGTAATACAACTTTCTGTTATAAGTAAACTATTGAATTCATTTAAGTTGATATTTATTCATCCCTTTTTTACTGTAAGATTTAATTTTAAACTTTTGTATTATTTATATCGTAATTGTGATAAATATGATATATTATATTTTGATTTCAGTCAAGTATTTATCTATTCTATTTTTATAAAGCATAAAAATAAAGTTTTTATGGCACATGATGTTATCTATCAAAAATATACTAGGTCTCATACATTATTAAATAATCTTTTATTGCCTTTTTTGAAATATTCCGAAAAAAAACTTTTAAAATCTGCTAGCAAAATATTTTGTTTTAGTCATAAAGATCAAAATTTAATAACTGAATATTTTCGTTGTAAAGCCATTCCTGTTTCATTTTATATCGATAAAATAATTGATGAGTATTCTTACAATGATTTAAAGATAGAAAATTCCTACATTCTCTATGGTGCTTGGAATAGAATTGAAAACAGAGAAGGCCTTCAATGGTTTATAAATGAAGTTTCACCTAATTTACCCAATATTAAAATTAAAATATTAGGATCTTCATTGCCTGATAATATTAAACAAAAAATTGACGGAAACTCAAATATTGAATATTTAGGATTTGTTGAAAATCCTTATATTGAATTAATGAAATCAAAAGCATTAATAGCACCTGTTTTTAAAGGCGCTGGTGTAAAGGTAAAAGTTA
Organism: Lutibacter sp.; assembly: GCA_027449025.1. Taxonomy (GTDB): domain Bacteria; phylum Bacteroidota; class Bacteroidia; order Flavobacteriales; family Flavobacteriaceae; genus Lutibacter. The sequence continues at coordinate 12,980 of DAIDMK010000046.1, forward strand.
TTGAAGCGTTGGCTACTGGAACTCCTGTTATTGGAACATCCATTGCTTTTGAAGGTATAGATGATAAGTATAAGAATGAATTAATTGAATTTAAAACATGTGATGATTTGATAGATTTATTATTAAATAAACCTGTATCTAAGAATAGTGAAGAGAAAGAAAAACTAAAATCTTATTTCAAAGATAATTATGGTAAGGATATGCTTATTAATAAATTATTTTGATTTATCTCTATTTGATTTTTAATTCAAGTAGTGAAATTTTTTAAAAAAAATACAAAAAATTAACACGGCAAAAATTTACTATTTTTAAATTGTGCCGCTTTGTTTTATTGAAGTTTATTTGGAAGGAAAAACAATGCATCAATTTTTTTCTTATAAAAAGTATTCTTGTAAATATAGTTAAATGTAAATTTTTAAAGAGAATGTTATGTAAATTTAATAAAGAATAATGTGAATATTATAACTGCAAGTATTGTTTTATATCAAACTAAACCAATAGATCTTCAAAAAGTAATTGATAGCATTTATAATACAAAACAAATTATAAAGTTGTATCTAATTGATAATTCCCCAATAGATGATTTGAAAACTTTTCAGGAGTATAATTCAAAAATTGAATATATTAAAAATCCTTCTAATATAGGTTTTGGATTAGCCCATAATATTGCTATTCAAAAAGCTATTGGAATAGGTTCAAAATATCACTTTATTGTGAATCCAGACATTTATTTTGAAGGTGATGTAATTACACCTATGCTTGTGTATATGGCAAATGATAAGACAATTGGGATGATGATGCCTCAAATTTTAAATTTAGATGGAACAGTTCAAAATCTACCTAAATTACTACCGAGTCCGCTGAGTATTCTTTGGCGAAAAATAAAGAAACCGGCCACAGCTTACCAAAAGTTTATTAATAAATATGAGTTGCGTCAAGTTTCAAAAGATGCAATTTATAACGCACCTGTTCTTTCAGGGTGCTTTACTTTGCTTAATATTGAAGCGATAAAAGATATAGGTATGTATGATGATGCTTTTTTTATGTATTTTGAAGACTGGGATTTGTCTAGAAGAATGCATCAAGATTATAAGACAATTTATTTTCCATTAGTTTCTGTGTATCATGGATATGATTCAGGTGCTAATAAAAGCTGGAAATTGTTTAAGATATTTATCAATTCGGCAATTACGTATTTTAATAAATGGGGCTGGTTTTTTGATTCAGATAGAAAAATAATAAATAAAAAGGCATTAGCTCAATTTAAGTAAATGAATATAGCAATCACAGGCGCCTCAGGATTTGTAGGCACGAATCTTCAAAATTATTTGAAGACTTCTTATGATGTCAGTTCTATGAGCGTGCGTTATATTCCCAATCAGCAATTTGAGATAAAAGGGCAGACTATTATTCATCTAGCCGGCAAGGCACACGATTTAAAAAAAGTATCCAAGTCGCAGGATTATTACGAAGCCAATTTTGAATTATCCAAACAATTGTATGATGCTTTTTTGGCATCAGAAGCTACAATGTTTATTTTTATGAGTACTGTAAAAGCAGTAGCTGACAAAGTCGAAGGTATTTTGACTGAAGAAAGTATTCCAAATCCCAAAACTCATTATGGGATTGCCAAGCAGCAAGCAGAACAGTATATATTAAGTAAGGAAATACCGGAAGGGAAGCGGGTTTATATCCTTAGACCTTGCATGATTCATGGACCGGGAAACAAGGGGAATTTAAATTTGTTATACCAATTGGTTTCTAAAGGATTGCCTTGGCCTTTGGGTGCTTTTGAGAATCAGCGCTCTTTTTTGAGTATTGAAAATCTTTGTTTCGTGATTAAAGAATTATTAGAAAATACAGCAATTCCTTCAGGAGTTTATCAATTGTCGGATGAAGAGTCTTTGTCGACAAATGAATTGATCCGGTTGTTAGGGAGAAGTTTAGGAAAGAGAACGAAAATTTGGAAAATCAATTCATTATTCATTAAATCCATAGCATTTATGGGTGATAAAATTCATCTTCCCCTTAATTCCGAGCGATTGCAAAAACTAACTGAGAATTATGTGGTGAGCAATAAGAAGATTATAAAGGCAATCGGGAAAGCATTGCCTGTTTCTGCTGAGCAAGGTTTGATGATGACTTTTAAATCATTTAAAAAGTAAATGACAAAAAAAAAATATTAATGACTGGAACTAAAAATAACACCTACGTTTTAATTATGGCAGGTGGCGTAGGGAGTAGATTTTGGCCAAAAAGCCGCAATCACTTTCCTAAGCAGTTTATAGATATTCTTGGAATAGGTAAATCATTATTACAATTGACGTATGAGCGTTTTGCAAAAATTTGCCCCAAAGAAAATATATACATTCTGAGCAATCGAAAGTATTTGGGATTGATACAGGAACAACTGAAAGGAATATTAGTAAATAATATTTTACTGGAACCGAGTCGTAATAATACAGCTCCTTGTATTGCTTATGCTTCTTATAAAATACTGAAAGAAAATCCAGATGCTAATATTGTAGTGGCCCCATCGGATCATTTGATTTTAAAGGAAACGGAATTTTTGGATAAAATTACTCAAGCTTTGGATTATACTGCGCAAGAAGATGCTTTAGTGACTTTGGGTATTAGTCCAACACGACCGGATACGGGTTATGGTTATATCAATTTTCATAAAGAGGTTGTTGATGGCGTTCATAAAGTTGAACGTTTTTTGGAAAAACCAATTTTAGAAAAAGCCAAAGCTTATGTAGCGAGTGGGGATTATTTGTGGAATGCGGGGATTTTCATTTGGCGAGCTCAAAGCATTCAAAATGCCTTTCGAAATTATGCGCCTGAAATTCATCAATTGTTTGAGCGGGGGAATGAAGTGTATAATACTAATGAAGAGGAATCATTTATAGAGGAACATTATCCTCAAAGCCCTAATATCTCTATTGATTATGCGATTTTAGAAAAGGCTGATAATGTATATACGATTCCAGCGGATATCGGTTGGTCGGATTTGGGTACTTGGGTTTCCTTACACGAAGTTTCCGAAAAAGATGATTCAAATAATGCTTTGAGCGTGGAAAACTCACATATTGAAGAAACTGAAAATTGCATTATTCATTTGCCAAAAGGCAAAGCAGCAGTGATAAAGGGGTTGAAAGACTATATTGTTGTCGATGATGGGAAAGTATTGTTGATTTATCCAAAAAGCAATGAACAAGAAATCAAGCCTGTTGCCGAAGAAATGGCTGCCACTTTTGGGGATGAGTATTTGTAGTGTTTTTTTTAATTTTTTACAACGACTCTAAAGGGAACCAAAAATCTAGAACATCTTAATCATAAAGGTTCTCGATATATTTTTTATCCCATTTCATTAAATAGAAATCGGACTGATGTTTTCAGTAATTACACCAAATGGGTAATAAATAGATCTACATTATGACCATTGAAAAAACAGCCATTAAAGATTTAGTAATCATAACACCTAGAGTTTTTGAAGACGCTCGCGGGTATTTTTTCGAAGCCTATAATCAATCTAAATTTCTTGAAAATGGGATTTCGTATCAATTTATACAGGACAATCAGTCTTTCTCCAAAAGAGGGGTTGTACGAGGATTGCATTTACAAATTAATCCTTTTGCTCAGGCCAAATTGATTAGGGTATTAGAAGGAGAAATTCTGGATGTGGCTGTTGATTTACGAAAAAATTCGCCTACTTACGGGCAGCATTTCAGTGTGGTTTTAAGTGCAGAAAATAAAAAGCAATTGATGGTGCCCCATGGATTTGCACACGGTTTTTCGGTTTTGAGTGAAACGGCTTCAGTGCTGTATAAAGTGGATCAGGGGTATCATAAGGAAAGCGAAAGAGGAATCCGGTATGATGATACTACACTGGCGATTGATTGGCAGTTAAGCCCTGATGATATTATTGTTTCGGAAAAGGATGTAGTATTGCCTAATTTTGATAAAATCGATTAGACTTTTGAATAATAGGCGAAAAATTTTAGTGACAGGTGCTACCGGACAATTGGGTTCAGAATTGAAAGTGTTGTCGGAGAGTTATTCACAATATAAATGGGTTTTTGCAGATAGAACAAAGGTTTCATTGGATAACTTGTCTGTGTTGAAAAATCAATTAGAAGCTATTCGTCCAAATTTCATATTAAATTGTGGGGCTTATACAGCAGTAGATAAAGCAGAAAGCGAAACAGAATTAGCGGACATTGTTAATCACTTAGCTGTTAAAATGATTGCTCAATATGCAAATGACAAGCAAGCAAAACTAATTCATATTTCTACCGATTATGTTTTTGATGGCACTTCAGCAATTGCCTTGACAGAAGAGGCATTCACAAAACCCATTAATATTTATGGTATCAGCAAAAGAGCTGGGGAGTTGGCTTGTTTAGCAGTGAATCCAGAGTCTGTAATCATTAGAACTGCGTGGGTTTACAGCAATTTTGGAAATAATTTTGTAAAAACCATGTCTCGCTTAATGCAAGAAAGAGATCGCTTAAATGTAGTGAATGATCAAATTGGAAGTCCAACCTATGCTGCAGATTTGGCACAGGCCATTATGACCATTCTGACTCATGAAAATTGGCAAGCCGGAATTTATAACTTTTCTAATGAAGGAGAAATTAGTTGGTTCGATTTTGCCTTGGCAATTCAAGAAATTGGCCAGTTTGATTGTGAAATCAGTGGAATTCCTTCTTCGGCATATCCAACACCGGCTAAACGACCTCAATATTCTTTATTGGATAAATCGAAAATAAAAAATACTTATGGTGTTGTAGTGCCGGATTATAAAGAGAGTTTAGCAGTTTGTATGAAAAGTTTGTTGTCAGTTACCTGAGTTAAATATCTTAAAAATATGTTTCGAACATATTTTACAAACAAATCAAAGAAGCCCGTCCTATGAGGTTTTTCGTTGTAAAATATTGAAATTTTTAGCGTTGGCTGATGGAGCAACCCAAAGAGCCTTGCGGCAGGTGAAGTGATGGGAAAGGCGGTCTGGGTGATGTGGACAAAAAAATTCAATAATTTTACAGAGAAAGATCATCAGACTAGTCTTTTTTGTTACTTTTTTGGGCGATGCAAAAAAGTAAGAACATATCATTACGATGGAGCAACGGAATGCAATTGCCTATGTCGAATTTATTTCGGTATGGCGACTGTGGCAACCTGTCGTTCATTTAGTACCGAGTAAAAAAACTTTGAGATAGAACTAAAATATAAAGCTTTTCGATTATTCGAATTAACGATTTAAAAAAATATAATATAGAAAAATGAAAAAAATATTAATCACAGGCGGTGCTGGTTTTATCGGATCCCATGTAGTACGACTTTTTGTAAAAAAATATCCGCAGTATCAAATATTCAATTTGGATGCGCTGACTTATGCAGGAAATTTGGAGAATATAGTTGATATTGAAAATGAACCGAATTATACTTTTATAAAAGGAGATATTGTTGATGCGCCATTTATTGATGCGTTGTTTGCGGAACACCAATTTGAGGGTGTTTTGCATTTGGCTGCAGAATCGCATGTGGACCGTTCCATTACGGATCCGTTGGCCTTTGTGAGAACAAACGTGATAGGAACCGTTAATTTATTAAATGCGGCAAAAGAATGTTGGAAAGATGATTTTACCGACAAGCTTTTTTACCACGTAAGCACCGATGAGGTTTATGGAACCTTAGGTGAAACGGGATTGTTTATAGAAACAACTTCTTACGACCCAAATTCACCCTATTCTGCAAGTAAAGCAAGCTCCGACCATTTTGTGCGTGCTTATGGGGAAACCTATCATTTGCCCTATATGATTTCAAACTGCTCCAACAATTACGGACCCAATCAGTTCCCTGAAAAATTGATTCCGCTGTTTATTTATAACATCGTCCAGGAAAAATCATTGCCGGTATATGGGGATGGGAAATATACACGTGATTGGTTGTATGTTCTTGACCACGCCATAGCAATCGACCTTGCTTTACATAAAGGAAAAGTTGGAGAAACTTATAATATTGGCGGATTCAATGAATGGCAAAACATTGAATTGGTGAAATTATTATGTAAAATAATGGATGAGAAATTAGGAAGAGTTCCTGGAACTTCGGAACAATTGATTTCGTATGTAAAAGACCGTCCGGGACATGATTTACGCTACGCAATCGATGCCAGCAAAATAAATAAGGAACTAGGATGGAAACCCTCGGTAACTTTTGAACAAGGATTGGAAAGAACCGTAAGTTGGTATTTAGAAAACCAGACTTGGTTGAATAATATTACTTCGGGAGATTATGCAACGTATTACGAAAAACAATATAATTAAAGAAATATGAAAGGAATTATATTAGCAGGTGGTTCAGGAACTCGTTTACATCCACTAACATTGGCAATGAGCAAACAAATGATGCCGGTTTATGATAAACCGATGATTTATTATCCGTTGTCAACCTTGATGACTGCAGGGATTAGTGAGATTTTGATTATTTCAACGCCCCATGATTTGCCCGATTTTAAAAAATTATTGGGCGATGGAGCTGCACTTGGCTGTAAATTTAGTTATGCGGAACAAGCTATTCCCAATGGTTTGGCACAAGCTTTTGTTATTGGGGAAGAATTTATAGGGGATGATAGCGTGGCTTTGGTCCTGGGAGATAATATTTTCTTTGGTTCCAATATGGATGAATTATTGCAATCTAATAAAAACCCTGAGGGTGGTGTTGTTTTTGCGTATCATGTTTCGGATCCGGAACGGTATGGTGTAGTTGAATTTGATAAAAATTTAAAAGCGCTTTCAATTGAAGAAAAACCATTAGTTCCAAAATCAAATTTTGCCGTACCTGGTTTGTATTTTTATGATAATTCAGTAGTTGAAATTGCAAAGAATATCAAACCAAGTGCAAGAGGTGAATATGAAATAACTGATGTGAATAAAGTGTACTTAGAAAAAGGATCTTTAAAAGTAGGTATTTTAAGCAGGGGAACCGCTTGGTTGGATACAGGAACTTTTAACAGCCTGATGCAAGCGGGACAGTTTGTTCAGGTGATTGAAGAGCGTCAGGGATTAAAAGTGGGTTGCATTGAAGAAATTGCATGGAGACAAGGTTTTATAAATGATTTGCAATTACAAGCACTTGCAGAGCCATTGCAGAAGTCTGGATATGGAGAGTATCTTTTGGGATTGCTATAATTTTTTTGACTTTTGACAGAAGACCGAAGTCGGAAGATCGGGGCCTGGAGCTCAAGTTCATTGCTCGATTTAACAAATTTTGCAATTAGACAATTGAAAACATCCTATATAAAAAGTCAGTTCGAGTGTTTTTTTGGAATGCAATGGAATAAAAAATGTATCGAGAACACATAAATCAACAAATCAACAATGTTAAACAGAATACTTTCACTTATTATGCTCCTATTGCTTTCCCCAATATTTTTAATAGTGGGAATGTTTATCTTTTTTGAAGATGGCTTTCCTGTTTTTTTTAAGCAGAACAGGGTGGGGATCAACTATTCGTTTTTCAATATTTACAAGTTTCGCAGCATGAAAAAGAATACGCCAAATGTTGCTACGCATTTGTTGGAAAATCCAGAACAGTATGTCCTTAAAATTGGAGCACTATTGCGCAAATTAAGTTTGGATGAATTGCCCAATTTAATTAATATTATAAAAGGCGAGATGGTTTTTGTGGGGCCGCGTCCTGCATTGTACAACCAGGATGATTTAATGGCATTAAGAGTTGCTGCTGGAGTTGACAAACTAAAACCGGGCATCACGGGTTGGGCGCAAATCAACGGCCGGGATGAATTGTCTTTGGAAGATAAAGTGGCTTATGAAAAGGAATATTTGGAAAGAAAATCTTTTTTATTCGACCTAAAAATCATCGTGCTTACTTTTACTCGGGTATTGGGAAGTAAAGGGGTTACGCATTAAAAAAGTTTAAAGCTCAAAGGTGAAAGCTCAAAGGTGAAAGCTCAAAGGTGAAAGCTTAAAGTTGAAAGTTGAAAGTTTACCTGCCGGAGGCAGGCTCAAAGTTCAAAGTTCGAAGTTCAATTTTCATTAAATCCCCCGTCATTGCGAGTGGATTACTTCGGCGAAGCCGAATAAACCGCTCTTCGAAGTCTCCCGACTTCGAAGCTGCATCTCTGAACTAACAAAAACCATCAAGCACACTAAAAGTTAAAATCAAAAAGAAAAAAAGAATTCATATTTTAGCTTAAATTAGATAGGACAAACAAATCCTATTCAAATTAAATCAAACAAAAGCTTAAGATTTTAATGGCTAAACGTATTTTCGACATCCTCTTCGCCATTGTTTGCATTGCTTTATTAGGCTGGCTCATTATGGTATGTTGGATTTTGGCCTCAATAGATACCAAATCCAACGGACTTTTTATTCAAAAAAGAATAGGGAAATTTGGCAAGCCTTTTAACATCTTCAAATTAAAGTCAATGAAAGCGGTAAATGGCATAAAAACAATTTCGTGGTTTGGGAATTTTATCCGAAAAACCAAAATAGACGAATTGCCACAGTTATTGAATGTGCTTATCGGCAATATGAGCGTGGTGGGTCCGCGCCCTGATATTCCGGGCTATTACGACAAACTGCAAGGAACAGAAAGAAAAATTCTCGAATTAAAACCCGGCCTTACCAGTTTGGCCACTTTAAAATACGCCAACGAAGAAACCTTATTGGCACAGCAGGATAATCCATTACACTACAATGATACCATCCTCTTCCCCGACAAAGTGAAATTAAACTTACACTACTACCACACCCACACCTTTTACGGCGACCTTAAAATTATTTGGAAAACTGCAATGTCTCTGCTTCGCATAAATTAGAGATCATTGCGCTACTGCAAAGCTCATTAAAAACCCCGTCATTGCGGGACAGAGCGTTAAAAAAATGTATGGGATACATTTTTAGCGATAGGGCCAGCCGGCGCGCGGGAGGAGCGATAGCGGAAGAACAACGCGGCAACCTGCCCCTTCCAACCGAAATCTCAATAAAAAACTTCCCCACAGTTTTTCAAAAACTTCACAACGGTATCCTCACTAATAAAAAATTACCTTAATTTTATAACCAATTCGAAAAGCAGTCTATGAATAAAAAAATTTGGCTATCATCTCCACATATGTCGGGAAAAGAGATGAAATACATACAAGAAGCATTTGATACCAATTGGATAGCGCCATTAGGTTCCAATGTAAATGAGTTTGAAAACACCCTTCAAACTTATTTGGGAGAAAACAACTTTGTTGCAGCACTAAACTCTGGCACTGCCGCCATCCATTTGGCGTTAATTATGGCCGGAGTAACTCGGGGCGATGAGGTGTTTTGCCAAAGTTTCACTTTTTCAGCTTCAGCAAATCCCATTTTATACTTGGGGGCAAAACCTGTTTTTATCGACAGTGAGAGCGATACATGGAATATGAGTCCGAAAATATTGGAAGCTGCCATACGCGACAGATTGGAAAAAGGGAAAAAGCCAAAGGCGATTTTGGTGGTGGATTCTTATGGAATGCCTGCCAAATGGGACGAGTTAGTTGCTATAGCAAAAAAGTACAGCCTCTTTTTAATTGAAGATGCAGCAAGTGCTTTGGGAAGCACTTACAAAAACAAGAAATGCGGTACTTTTGGTGATATTGGTATATTGTCTTTTAATGGCAATAAAATTATCACCACTTCAGGTGGCGGGGTATTGGTGGTCAAAACCAAGGAAATAAAGGACAAAGCCGTGTTCTTTGCTACGCAATCTAGAGACAATGCCCCACATTACCAGCACAGTGAAATTGGTTACAATTACAGAATGAGCAATATTGTTGCGGGCATTGGCCGCGGACAAATTGAAGTGCTGGATGCACACATCGCATTGCGTAGGGCTATGCACGATTTTTATGTGGATTATTTCAAAGAAATCGAAAGTGTAAAAGTGTTCACCGAACCCAATTCCGATTATTTTTCAAATCACTGGCTCTCGACTATTTTGGTAAATCCCGAACAAACTGGCGGAAAAACACGAGAAGACCTCCGTTTGGCATTTGATGCCGCAAATATTGAAAGCCGCCCTTTATGGAAACCCTTGCACCTGCAGCCCATTTTTGCGAACGACCCTTATTATGGCGGCTCCCTAAGCGAATCAATTTTCAATAACGGACTCTGCCTGCCTTCAGGTTCTAACCTCACCAACGAGGACCGTGGTCGAATTAAATTGACATTGGACAAATTTTTTAGGGAATAGGCTTTGAAGTTGAAAGCTCAAAGCTCAAAGGTGAAAGCTCAAAGTTGAAAGCTCAAAGTTGAAAGCTCAAAGTTGAAAGCTCAAAGGTGAAAGCTGAAAGCTCAAAGGTGAAAGCTGAAAGCTCAAAGGTGAAAGCTGAAAGCTCAAAGGTGAAAGCTCAATGGTGAAAGCTCAAAGCTAAAAGTTCGAAGTTCAATTTTCATTAAATCCCCCGTCATTGCGAGGAGGCGATAGCCGACGTGGCAACCTTTCCCTACCTACCGAAATGCCTCTAAACAACCTTTCCCTAACTGCCAAAATCTCCCTACCCTGTCATTACAAAACATAATTCGTAGCAACGTCATTGCGAGGAGGCGATAGCCGACGTGGCAACCTTTCCCTACCTACCAAAATCCCCCTACCACATCCTATAACAAGCAAAAACCTTTCTTAGTAGCTCTGTGGTAGTTTTTAAAAGGATGCAGCGTTGTTCTTTCGCTATCGCTCAATAACGCCTCGCATGATGGGGTTTAAGGATTTATACTGGCTTGCGATCTTGAAAAAATAGTGTAATTTCACTTAATGAAAAAGAGCTACATCTATTTTATGGCCAATAAAAATAATACCGTTATTTATATTGGGGTAACCCGTAATTTAGTAGAACGAGTACACCAACATAAAACTAAGATCCGCAAAGGATTTACCTCACAATACAATTGTGATAAATTGGTTTATTTTGAAGAATTTGAAAATATAAACCAAGCAATATCAAGAGAAAAGCAATTGAAAGCTGGAAATCGCAAAAGGAAGGAAGAACTAATTCAACTTGAAAATCCATCTTGGGAAGATTTATCCATAGGGTGGATATTTCCTCATTGCGAGCAATAGCGAAGCAATCCTCTGTCATTACAAAACATAATTCGTGGCAACCTTTCCCTACCTGCCGAAATGCCTCTAAACAACCTTTCCCTAACTGCCAAAATCTCCCTATCCCGTCATTACAAAACATAATTCGTGGCAACGTCATT
>DAIDMK010000047.1 GCA_027449025.1 Lutibacter sp.
CCTCTTCAGATTAATGAGCATATAATACAAATTATTTTTGTGAAATCCACCAACTATTTTTCAGTACATTACCATTAAACAAAAAAGGCGAGCTTGAGCCCGCCTTTTCTTGCTAATTTAAGAAGATTGCATTGGTAAAAAATAGTTTCCCGTTTTGCCAAAACGAACGGAATAACGGATTGTCAACCATGTAAATGAGTTGTCCTTTTCCTTTTTGCTCAACTCCAAACAATAAAGAATTGGGAACGTCTTTTAAAGCTTCAGATCCTGCATACCCTGAAATATTTGTGGCGTTTTCAGGAAAATAACCAACATTGGCACCATCTTTTAATAATTTATAAGAAGTGCCGCTTAATTTTAAACTATGGTAAAAATTAGGATAACCAAAAGCCAAGGGATGTGTATTATCTAAAGTGCTTTTAAAAATACTGCCCGTAATGGTTGTTTTAAGATCATTGCGTTCTTGTTGGTCGTAGGGAATTAAATTAGGTTTAATATTGTCCTTTTCTTTTAGGGTGTCTTTTTTTACTTTTAAGGCAAACCCATCTTTATCAGCAAAACTATTTAAGGCGCTTCCAATGGCTATAATCGTTCCGCCATTTGATACATATGTAGTTAATGTTTCCAATTCAGCTTTATTGGCATCATAACCATCGGTTATAATTAATACATCGTATGCTGAAATGTTAGTGCGATTTAAATTTAAATTATTGATGATGGTTAAGGGATATTTTAATTGCGTTTCAAAAAAGTGCCAAACTTCCCCAAAACTCAATGAGGAAATTCCTTCACCAGCAAGTGCCGCAATTTTTTTAGGTTTAATTAACGAATAATTTGAAGAGCCAAAATCCGTTCCTGAATCTACAAAACCTGAATTTACCGAAGTCAATTTTGTATTTAATCCATTGGCTAAATTTGTAATCAATTCGTCAAAATTTGTAAGATGGCCATTGTCCGCACGCATAATAACCAATGCTCCCTTTTTATAGGAATTTCCTTCAATTGAAAAATCGGCTTTACTAAATCTGATATTAAATTTGTTTTTTAGTAATTCGCCAAGAAAAGAAGCATCAGAAACTTCATTCCATTTATGGATATAGGCATAGGCATTCTGATTAGCAACATTGTTGTTGGTGGTTTTATTGGAAGTTGGATTTTTATGAATTCCAATGGCGGCGTTTGATACAAATCCTTGTAATCCATAGGCGTAAGGAATACTCCAGGCAGTAATGTCGTAGGTTAATGAATCGGTGAGCTTTGCTTGTTTTTCAAATAAAACTTTCACCATTTTTCCTTTAGTTTGATTGGTTGGAATCACCAAATCGTGTATGGTGGTTTTGATTGATTTTATGGAATTTGAAGCATAGTCATAGGCTTTAATTGTTATTTCATCAGCCGGGAAACTATAAATCTCATGCTTTTGCAGTAATTCAACTACCTGATTAATTTTTTCAGAATCCCCTCTTAAAATATAACTTTGATTGGCTGACTTGGTGTTGTCAAAGAATTTTTTAAATTCCGAAAGTAATTTTGAAGTGTTTTTTGAAGTCATTTCAACTGTAGAAATACCTGTAGTAAAATGATGGGCAATTCTGTCAGTTAGTTTAAGAACCGTATTATTTTCAATATTTACACCCAATCCGGCACCAATTCCTGCTTGCTCGTATGTCATTCCAATGGCACCCATATAGGTTGGATAAGTGTCCCCATAGCTTGGGTATAATAAATCAAAAGCTTCTTTTGTAAAATAACGCCAACCATTTTTATCGAAGTATTTTGCATGATTTTTACCAATTTGAGTTTGAAAATCACGTTGCCACTCTGTAATTATTTCATGATAAGGTTCTGCACCAGGGGCAAAGTAATACGGACTTTCATAACCTTGTTCGTGAAAATCGACATGAACTTGCGGCAACCATTTATTGTAAATTTTTATACGCTGTTGTGTTTCAACTTGTGAAGCCCAGGCCCAGTCCCTGTTTAAATCGAATAAATAATGGTTTGCCCTTCCTCGCGGCCAAGGTTCCTTATGTTCAAAAGCATTTGGATCCGTATTATATGGTGTACTTTTTGTTTGGTCGTACCAGTTTACATAGCGGTCGCGCCCATCAGGATTCATGCAGGGATCAATAATAACAAGGGTGTTTTTAAGCCAATCTTTTTTATTTGTAACCAGTTCATACAATGTTTGCATGGCAGCTTCCGTACTTGACGCTTCGTTTCCATGTACGTTGTAGCTTAACCAAACTGTGGCAACTTCTGAAGTAACAGCACCATTTAAAATTCCAGCTCTTTTTAGGTTGTCTTCCCTAATATTTTCTAAATTACTTATATTTTCTTCTGAAGAAATAAAAGAGAGGTATAAAGGCCTGTTTTCATTGGTTATACCATATTGTTCAAGTTTTACGTTTGCCGAATTTTCACTGACATAATTAAAATAATCTACCACTTTATGATGTCTTGTGAATTGAGAACCCAATACATAGCCTAAAAATTGGGCAGGTGATTTGAGGGTTTGGGCGATGATTGCAGAAAAGGTGAATAGGGTGAATAGAATGGTAAAAATGATATTTTTTTTCATAAATGATAAATTTTAGACGCTGATATCTTTTGGGTAAATGATGTTAAATAATTGGGATCTTAGTTCCTGTTGAATTATAGTAGCTTTAAAAAACAATGATACAACAAATATTTAATGCTGTAAAAAATATAGGGAGGCTATTTTCACTCCTAATGGTTACCGATATAAAATTGCATAGGAGCTAAGTAAAATACATAGCTCCTATGATGGTGAACTAATTTCTAATTTAATTAATAGCCTTCATTTTGGGTTAAATTTGGATTTACATCCATTTCCCTAAGTGGAATAGGCAATACCAATTGGTTGGCATTATATGGAATACTTCCAATATTTTTACCTAGACGTTTTGCATCAAATAGCGCGAATCCTTCAAAAGCCAATTCTCTCTTTCTTTCCATTAAAATAGTTGCTAAATTTACAGAGGTGTATAAACTTGCATTAGCCCTGTCTCGCAATTTGTTAATATCGTTTTGAGGAGTATTACCAATAGAAGTTACTTCTCTAAAATTACTTTCTGCACGAATCAAATACATTTCTGCCAAACGCAAGAAAGGGATATTTCCAAATTGGTATTTCCATTTTGTAGTACACCACCATTTGGCTTCATAAAAGAAATTGGCTCTAGCATCATTTCCATCATCATAAATGTCATAATGCTGATCTTCTATATCAATATCTGGATTTCCTGAGCGTCCTCCATAATCTCTACCAGCCCAAAAAAGATTAAAATAATTAATGCTAGCATCTTGGCTTGTTACCTGCCACGCAAACAAATCTTCTTGCGAATTTTCATCATTGTTGAAAGCTTTAGCAAAGGTAGCAGTTAAAGAAGAACCACTATTGTTAATCACGTCATTTGACATTGTACGCGCATTTATATAATCACCCATTTCCAAATAAACTCTGGCAAGTAATGCACCGGCACTGTATTTTGTCGCATATATAGTATTTGAAGGAGGTAACAACTCATAGGCATCTGTTAAATCTAAGATTACCTGAGTATAAACTTCTTCCAGGGTATTTCTTGATGGATATTCAAGATTATAAGGATCTAAAACAGCAGTTAAAACTATAGGCACTCCAAGTTGATTGTTTGGGGCTCCAGCAACATAAGGTTTAGAAAATAACCTAGCCAAATCAAAATAAACCAAACCTCTAAGAAATTTTGCTTCTCCCTCAGTGACTTCTTTTTCATAAGTATCGGTAAAAACGCTTAAGTTGGCAAGTATGATATTTGTCTGATTGATAACATCATAGCCATTCATCCAGATATCGTGAACAAATCCATTATCGGCTAACATGGCTTTCTCATCAAACTCTGCTGGATCCACATAGGTTCCATTCCACCAAAGGTCGCCATCATTTGCTATTAATTCTGATGCCATTGCAATTCCACCGCCATAACTAGAACCAGATCGAGCTGTACCATAGGCGTTGTTTAGAATATTGGAAATATTTTTAGGACTTCCAATTGCTGTTTCAGTTAAAATGTTTTGTTCCGGCTCAATGTCTAGATTATCATCACAAGCTATAAATGCTAGCGTAAACAGTGATAGTATCATTGAAATATATTTATGTTTTTTCATAATGCTTTCTTTATAAGTCAATATTTAATCCAATTGTAAATGTTTTTGCAGGTGGAGAAGAGTAAAATGTTATCCCCTTTTGTATATTTGAATTTCCATTGTCATCATAGGAAGATTCAGGGTCATAACCACTATAGTCCGTAAAGGTCAACAAGTTTATTCCAGTAAAATACAATCTTAATCGGTCAACAGAGAATTTTTGTGTAAGTTCTTTAGGGAAAGTATAGCCGAAAGATAGATTTCTTAGTCGAATAAAATCTGATTTTTCCAAATATCGTGTTGAAGCTTGTTGTCCGTTTGTGCTATACATTCTGGCTTGTGGCACCATGGTAATATCACCTGGATTCTGCCACCTGTTTAATTGATCGGCTGTTTGGTTGTCTTCATATCTTGCGTTACCAGATTGGAATTTTCCACCTTCATTGTATAAAGAAGCCCCCCATTCTCCTTGAAGGGTAAAAGAAAAATCAAAGTTATAGAAAGACATAGTATTGGTTAATCCGGCCATAAATGTTGGATAAGGGCTACCAGATATAATCCTTTGTGCGTCATTATAATTATTGGTAGTCGTTTTATCCAAACTGCCATCAGGTTTTTTTGTATTAAGATAAAATAGCGCATCACCATTAGCAGGGTCAACACCTGCGTATTCAACTAAGTAAAATGATGAAATGGTTTCGCCTTCTCTAACAATATTTCTTTCAACTACAATATCTCCATTAGGCAAGTCTGTTACTTCATTATCTAAAGTTGAAAGGTTTAGAGAAGTTTTCCATGTCAAGTTTTCCGACATCACATTATTGGTGTTTAAAACAAACTCAAATCCTTTGTTGGTAAGCGATCCAACATTACGGGTAATGGAACTCCAGCCAGAAGTGCCTGGAATAGGCTCGTTTAATAAAAGATCATTTGTTTTTTTTATATAATAATCGATTTCGCCGCTAATGCGATTGTTTAAAATACCAAAATCTAAACCAACATCAACTTGGTCGGTTTTTTCCCATTTTAAATCTTGATTAGGTAATTGGTATGGTCCTAAAGCAACTTTTTTGTTATAGGATGTTCCGCGAAAAAGTCCCAAGCTTGCAAAGTTGTCAATACCTGCGTTTCCAGTTAGCCCATAACTCCCTCTTAATTTTAATAAGGATATTGTTTCAGAATCTTTGATGAAATCTTCTTCAGAAATAATCCAGCCCACAGAAGCGGCAGGGAATAAACCGTATCTGTTGGAAGCACCAAATCTGGATGATCCATCGTAGCGTAAACTACCTTTTATAAGATATTTATCCATAATTGAGAAAGTTGCCCTTCCAAAGTAAGAGAGGAAATTGTATTTGGTCCTACTTGAAGTTCCTGCAGTAATTTCAGAAGCACTTTCCACAGTTTGTAAATCGTCAGAAGGGAAGCCTGTTCCTGCAACATATTGTCTGCTTCGGGAGCTCTCTTCAAAACTCATACCTCCCACAAATTCTACATCATAAACTTCATTAAAAGTTTGAGCAAAGGTAAAATAATTGTTGATACTGTATTTGTCAGATTGAATGGCGTTTGCGTCTGCATATCCATTGGTAGAAGCCGATTCTGTTAAACTTCCTGCAAAATATTCTTCGGTTTGATTGTTGTTGTCATACCCAAATTCTGTCTTAAAACTTAGTTCAGGAAGCAGTTGGTATTCCAAATAAGAATTGAGCAAAACCCTAAAAATATTCACATCCCAATTTCCATTGTATTCTTGCATTAAAAAGTTATAGTAAATACTTGTTTCATTGTTGGGAACAATGCCATCATCCAAATACGCAGGCGTTAGTGGTG
The DNA here is from genome assembly GCA_027449025.1 of Lutibacter sp. Taxonomy (GTDB): domain Bacteria; phylum Bacteroidota; class Bacteroidia; order Flavobacteriales; family Flavobacteriaceae; genus Lutibacter. The sequence continues at coordinate 5,980 of DAIDMK010000047.1, forward strand.
ATTGTGCAATGGCTTGTAAAGGTGTAGAGAAAGAGTTATCTGTTCCTATTCTTGAAATTTTTGTTTTGCTTAAACTGGTATTGATTCCAGCTCTGAATTTATCTGAAATTTTATGGTCTAAATTGCCTCGAAAAGAATAACGGTCTAAGTTGTTTCCGCGAACAATTCCTTGTGTATTATTATAACCTGCTGAGATAAAGAACAAAGTTTTGTCGGTACCGCCTGAAATGGAAAAATTATGGTCTTGTACAGAGCCTTTAACCAAGGCTAAATCTTGCCAATCGGTGTCAACTTCTCCGTTTCTCCAATCTTTTCCGTTAGCCATCCAGTCAAAATAACCGCCTTCTTCTGTTAACCAAGTGTCTTCAGCGCCATAACTATTGGTAGAAGCTTCCGTAAAAAGTTCTACATATTGCGCCGCATTTAACCATTTCACCTTGTTTGTAGCTTCACTCCAGCCAGTAGAAGTATTTAAAGAAACCTTTGTTTTTCCAGATTTTCCTTGTTTGGTGGTAATTAAAACAACACCATTTGTACCTCTGGCTCCATAAATGGCTGCAGAAGAAGCATCTTTTAAAATTTGGATGGATTCAATATCATTTGGATTTAATGAAATTAAAGGATTAATTGGTGCTTCAGAAACACTTTCATCGTCATTAATCAAAGGCATTCCATCAATAACATATAATGGTTCTTGCGAGGAAGAAATACTTGATACTCCTCTGATTCTCATTTTAACACCACCTTCTACCTTTCCGTTTATCTGAGTAATTTGAACCCCCGCAGCTTTTCCTGTAAGCGCACCTTGCATACTTGCAATAGGAATATTATTGATGTCACTTGAAGAAACCGAGGCAATGTTGTCAGTTACCTTACGTTTGGATTGTTTACCAAAACCAACAACAACAACCTCTTCAAACGTGTTATCAGAAATCATTTCTATATTGATAACAATTTGTTGCCCAACTTGTCTTTTAATACTGCCATAACCCACAAATGAAAAGACCAATACGTCTTGGGGATTTGCCGTGATGGTGTAATTTCCATCAAAATCTGATTGGGTGCCTTTACTGGTATTTTCAATAACAATATTCACGCCCATAAGGGGTATTCCATCTTCACCTTTTACAACTCCAGAAATTTTCTTTTCCTGAGCTATTAATATTGATGAGACAAAAAATAAACCAAGAAAAAAGTAGTTTTTAATTTTCATACACCTGTTTTTAAATTAAGAATTAAACTATTTTGTTATTTGATAATGTTAAATTATTAAATGTCGGATTTTAACAAAAAATATTATTCTGTTAAATAACGAAAAATAATTGGAACCCTACAATTAATATGTTATTATTTTAGCAATAATACAAAATAATTGCATTTATATAAGATAAATAATTATTTTATTGATCTCTTATTTAACTTTTATCTAATCTTTGATAAATTATTTTGAGGGATTTAGTTGTAAAACTATTTCACATGGCTGTCAAACCACTTAATATATCTTTCATATCGGTCTTTTATAAAAGAAGGTCGTACTAGTCCGTGAGATTCTCCAGGATAAACTACTAACAATGTTTCTCTTCCTAAACGTTTCATCGCCTGATACATTTGTTCGGAGTTAAGAATGGGTACATTCCAGTCATCGCTTCCGCCCATCCACAAAGTTGGCGTGGTAATATTTGCAACATCATTAAACGGTGATAGTTTTTCCCATCCTTCCGCATTTTCCCAAGGAAGCCCCAATTCAAGCTCCCAAGTTAATTGATAATGGTCGTGACCATAATTGGCTCGGTAAAGTGACTCGCTTGCGCCTGAAATAGCACCCTTAAATCGGTTTGTTTTTGTAATCACATAATTTGTTAAAATACCGCCATATGACCAGCCTCCAACACCTAAACGATTTGGATCTGCATAACCTTGGGCAATTACATAATCAACGCCAGCCATTACATCCTGATAATCTTTGTTTCCCCAATCTGCAAATAAAATTTCGGAAAATGGTTGCCCATATCCTGAAGATCCTCTTGGGTTTATTAAGAGAGTTACATAACCATTGGCAGCAAACAATTGGGATGATTCATTAAAATCAAACTCATATTGGCTAACAGGACCGCCATGAATCCATAAAATTACTGGATATTTTGTTTTTGGGTTAAATCCTATAGGTTTTACCACAAATCCTTCAATGTCGGCGCCATCCTCACTTTTAAAATGAATCTTCTCAATAATAGGTTTTTGAGTCTTATCCATTATTTCATCATTAACAGATGTTAATTTCTTAATTTCATTATTTTCAAAAGTGTAAACTTCAGAAGGTTGGTTACTTTTAGCTAATAAAGGAGCAATCATGGCGCCATTTAAGGAATAGTCACTAATGCTGAAATCACCTTGAATCACCCTTTCAAAATTTTCTCCTGAAGCACCAACCGAGCCAATAATACTGGTGCCATTTTCTTCAATCAAAAAATAAATTAATTTTCCGTCTTGGGAAAATTTGGGTTTATTAATATTTCGGTCCAAACCCTCGACAAGTAATTTATAAGGTCCGCCCGAAGTTGGCGTGATAGCCATTTTTTGTGTTGCATACCACATGGCTTTGGTGTCAATAATTGTGGTGTGGACAATATATTTTCCATCGGGACTCCAGGCAGGGTCATTGTCGGCATTAGGATTTGTGGTCACTTGTCGCAAAATTTTCCCTTTATCTTTATTTTCCGAAGAAACTATCCAAATATCCGTATTGGAATTTCCATCCTGATTGGCGGTTCTGTTGCTTACAAAGGCAATGGATTTCCCATCGGGACTCCAAACTGGATTTACATCATCAAAATCCCCTGAAGTAATCTGTACTGGGATAGAATCCCCTGGCGTAAAAATATAAAGATGAGTTCGGTAACGATCAAGATAACCTACATAATCTTTTTTAAACTGTAAACGATCTATAATAAACGGTTTTGCTTTTTTGTCATCTTCTTTATCTGCAGTTAATTCTTCTGGCTTTGGGTCTTTTATGCTTAATAAAAGTCTTTTTCCATCAGGCGCCCATTCATAACCAGAAACCCCTTGTTTTATTTTTGTTAATTGTTGTGCATCGCCGCCATTTCGGTTAAGTATCCATACCTGCGCTTTTTCTTCAGGCTGATTTGCCAAAAATGATAAGTATTTGTTGTCTGGACTCCAGCGAGGTGCACTTGCCGAATAAAATTCTTTTGAGGTCATTGGAATTGCTTCTCCACCCTGAGAAGAAATCATCCAAAGTTGCGTTTCGGCTTTGTCTTTTTTTATATTGGCTTCTGACGTTGTGTAGGCAACCCATTTTCCGTCTGGACTAATTTGGGGACTGCTTACCGATTTTAATTTCATCAGGTCATCAATTGCTATCGGTTTTTTTGCTTCTTGCGAAATGGATTCAAAATAAATTAAAAACAGCAGCGTGAAGGAGATAAATTTTAGCATTTTAAAGTTCATGATAGTTTTTTTGGATTTAATGTTAAACGCAATGTTTTAATAAATAGACTTTTATTTAGAATAACAATTTTAATAAAATTAAATCGATTTATTCCAATAAAAAATAATTTCTTTTTTTATTAAGGTTAAATTGCCGAAATCTAGTAACGATTTTTGAAGACAATAATTTAACTTGATAGTGGATGTTTTGGCAATTTTAATAGTTAATGATTAGGGCTAGATACCTTAAATCTTTTAGTTATTTTTGTTTTTTTTATATTGGCCTATTGGTTATAAATTTTGTCAGATATTTCTAGGTATTACGACAAACAAGCTAAATTGCTTATTTTTATAAAAATTAAATGCGTGGTTGACATGAACGATAATATTGACGAAATGGATAAAAATAATTACGATTTTAAAGAGCATTGGAATACGGCTTATCAGAAATCGCCCATTACCAATTTAGGTTGGTATGAAGAAAATCCTGCGCCATCGCTTGAATTGATTGAAAGCTGTAACTTACCAAAAGAGGCTTTCATTTTTAATGCAGGTGCCGGAGCAACAACTTTAATTGCTGGATTGCTGGCGAAAGGATATAAAAACATCATAGTAAATGACATCGCTGTAGCGGCCATAGAAGAATTGAAAAGCAATTTGCCTTCTTCTGTTAATGCAGCTGTTCAATTTGTAGTGGACGATTTAACAAATCCCTCCGATTTATTAAAAGTAAAAAATGTCGATTTGTGGCATGATAGGGCAGTGTTGCACTTTTTTACACAAGAAAAACAACAAAGGGCATATTTTGACTTGCTGAAAGGTGCTTTAAAACCAAAAGGATTCGTAATTTTGGCAGAGTTTAATTTAGAGGGCGCCAAAAAATGCAGCGGACTGGACGTTTTTAATTATAATGAAGAAATGCTACAGGAACGCTTGGGAACCGATTTTGTATTGTTGAAATCATTTAATTATACCTACACCCAGCCTTCAGGAAATACCAGAGAATATGTATATACGTTGTTTCAAAAGAAATTGTAAAGGCTCATGAGTGTAACCCATATTCCTTTTGCCGCTACCGGTTATTTTTCAAAATTAATTTGTGATTATTTGGATGAAAAATCCGAATTATCAAAATTTTATGGGAATTTCCCTAATCTTGAAGGTTTTAAAAATCAGATTATAACTAAAAAATCAACATTTTTTGCAGCGTCTAGAAATCTCTTGGTTGAGGCGCTTAAAAATCAGTATGAAAATACGGCGGTTTCGGAAGCCACCAATCAAAATATCGCGTCATTGTCAGACGAAAATACTTTTACAGTCACAACCGGCCATCAATTGAATATTTTTACCGGACCCTTATATTTTTTGTATAAAATTGTGACTGCCATTAATTTGGCCGATAGGTTAAAAAGGGAGTTTCCGCAGCAAAATTTTGTACCTGTCTATTGGATGGCTACCGAGGACCACGATTTTGAGGAAATTCAATATTTTAACGTCAACAAAACCAAAATTAGCTGGAATAGAGAAAGCAGTGGGGCCGTGGGCCGATTGAAAACAGATGGATTTGAGGTTGTTTTTAATGAATTTTCAGCGCTATTGGGAACTTCACATAATGCCAATGCACTTCGAGAATTGTTCAAAAATGCCTATTTAAATAACGAGAATCTGGCGGAAGCCACCCGTTATCTGGTAAATGAACTTTTTGGAGCATACGGATTGGTTATTGTTGATGGGGATGATGCTAGGCTAAAGAAATCTTTGGCACCTATAGTAAAAGACGAGCTGCTTCAAAACACTTCTTTTAAATTTGTTTCCAAAACGGATCAGCAATTGGCCGTCGAATATAAAATTCAGGTAAATCCGCGGGAAATTAATTTGTTTTATCTGAAAGATGCCATTCGTGAACGCATTATTTTTGAGAACGATCTTTTTAAAGTCAACAATACCAGCCTTGTTTTTTCAGAAGGTGACATCTTGAAGGAATTAGAAAAATATCCCGAACGATTCAGCCCAAATGTGATTATGCGTCCGCTTTATCAGGAAATTGTGTTGCCTAACCTGGCTTATATTGGTGGAGGCGGGGAGTTGGCCTATTGGTTTCAGTTAAAAGATTATTTCGATGGCGTAAGCATTTCTTTTCCAATCTTGGTATTGCGAAACTCGGCCTTGCTGGCCACTAAAAAACAACTTCAGAAGCTGGATAAATTAGGGATTTCTATTCCTGAAATTTTTAACAAACAAGTATCGTTGATAGCAAATACTGTTAAGAAAATTTCTGATATCAACATCGATTTTTCTGAGCAAAAAATGCACTTGCAACAGCAATTTTCCGATTTAAAAGCGCTTGCAGCGAAAACCGACCCTACCTTTTTAGGCGCGGTGAATGCTCAGGAGAAAAAGCAATTAAACGGATTGGATAATTTGGAAAAACGCCTATTAAATGCACAAAAGCGAAAATTTTCAGACGTGGTTAAACGCATATCTGATTTGCAAAATGAGTTATTTCCCAACCAAAGTTTGCAGGAACGCAACCAAAATTTCTCAGTCTATTATGAAGCGATAGGCGAGAATCTTATTCCCTTGTTACTAAATAATATAGATCCACTTAAATTCGAGTTTGCTCTTATTGAATTTAATTAGCTAGCGGTGTAAAAACCAGTATCTTGTCCTTAAACGTATACTGAATTTCCAACACCTGTTCGGTTTTTATTTTTACGGCTTCCTCCTCTGTTAATTCAAAATCTATTTCAGTGTGATTGGCTATGGTGTTTTTAATTTGATTGGACTCAACATCGGTGTTGTCTGAACTTAGCACCAAAGAATCCTTATCAAAAACAAAGGTTAGCGTGCATCCTATGCGTTTTATTTTGGTGGAGAAATCGCCGATAATAATGGTTTTGATATAAGGAAATCCGCCCAATTCTTCAATATCCAAATACACTTTGTTGCTGCTGTTTTCAGCATATTTTGTACCATCTTTAAAATCAATTTCAGAAATAATTTCGGAAATGCCAATTTTATTTTTCGGTTTTAAAAGGTTAAAGAAGGAAAATGCCATAATTTTTTTTGTGTTTTAGTTGTGATATGTCTGGTTATGTGCCAATTGCGCTCCGCAGTTTGAACAATTTGCTGGTGTGCCCGCTCCACCATAACAACCTTTGTCGCAAGTGTAATGGTAAATGCCCTTGGCATTTTGTGCAGGGGATGGTGCAGCTGGTGTATTGGCTGTGGGGGCCTGAATATTTGTAGGGACATTAAGTGGTCCGTCTTTTAATAAATCCTGCGCGTGAAAAGCGTCGTTGTGCAAATACGGATTTTTACAAACCGGACAAGCTCCCTCAACATCACTGCCACTATTTTCGCAATTATTTGCACAAATATAATGTTTAACCGAAGCGGTTGTATTGTTTTGCTGTAATACTGGTTTTGGTTTTTCTCCTTTACATGAGAATGAAATGGCCAACACAAAAAATAATAGGATTTTTATAGTTTTCATAGTAATGATTTGATGATTTAATAACTCCTTACGCAAATATAATGAAATTTATAGGAAGGCAAAATGCAAATGGACTCTAGCCAAGCGGAAAAAATAAAATAGCTTAAAGAAGGGGACTGGTTAAAATGTTAATAGCTAAGAATTTTTTTAAAAATAAAAAAAGGCAATTTTTAATTCATTAAAAATTGCCTTTGCTATTTTTAGCTAAAACGCCAAAAGTATAATGGTTAAAAACTTAAAACTCATAACGCATACCACTTATAAATGAATCACTTCTCCGTAAGCATCGGCAACGGCTTCCATCACCGCTTCGCTCATGGTTGGATGTGGATGGATGGTTTTTAGGACCTCATGGCCAGTTGTTTCTAATTTTCTTCCCAAAACGGCTTCGGCAATCATATCAGTAACTCCGGCACCAATCATGTGACAACCCAACCATTCACCATATTTTGCGTCGAAAATCACTTTTACAAATCCGTCAGGCGTTCCAGCAGCTTTTGCTTTTCCTGAAGCAGAAAACGGGAATTTTCCAATTTTCAATTCGTAACCTTTTTCCAATGCTTGCGCTTCTGTTAATCCAACACTTGCAATTTCAGGAGTTGCATAGGTACAGCCAGGGATGTTGCCGTAGTCAATGGCTTCTGTATGCAAACCTGCAATTTTTTCAACACAGGTAATACCTTCTGCTGAAGCTACGTGGGCAAGGGCAGGACCAGGAACAACATCACCAATGGCATAATAGCCAGGAATGTTGGTTTGGTAAAAGTCATTGACAATAATTTTATCTCGGTCGGTTACGATCCCCACATCTTCCAATCCGATATTTTCAATATTCGATTTAATTCCAACAGCCGAAAGCACAATGTCGGCTTCCAATATTTCTTCGCCTTTTTTGGATTTAACCACTGCTTTAACCCCTTCTCCTGAAATATCAACAGATTCAACAGAAGCACTGGTCATTACTTTGATTCCCGATTTTCTAAAAGAACGTTCAAATTGTTTTGATACGTCGATATCTTCCAATGGCACAAGGTTTGGCAAAAACTCTACGATGGTCACATCTGTGCCCATCGCATTATAAAAATGGGCAAACTCAACACCAATAGCACCTGAACCCACAACAATCATTTTTTTAGGTTGTGAAGCCAAGGTCATTGCTTCCCTGTATCCAATCACCTTTTTGCCATCTTGCGGCAGGCTAGGCAACTCGCGGGAACGTGCTCCGGTGGCGATTATAATATGATCTGCACTGTATTCGGTCACTTTTCCTTTTGCATCTGTTACGTCCAGTTTTTTACCCGATTTTAGTTTTCCAAAACCGTCAATAACGTCAATTTTATTTTTTTTCATCAAAAATTGAACGCCTTTGCTCATGCCTTCCGCTACATTTCTGCTGCGCTTTACAACAGCACCAAAATCTTTATCGATAGCCTCAGCTTTTAAGCCATATTCATCCACATGTTTTAAATAGTCGTAAACCTGAGCACTTTTTAACAATGCTTTGGTTGGAATACAACCCCAGTTTAAACAAATGCCTCCTAAATTTTCTTTTTCTACAATAGCCACTTTAAAACCAAGTTGTGATGCTCTAATAGCAGTAACGTAGCCTCCCGGACCACTTCCTAAAATGATGATGTCGTATTTCATATTTATTTGTTTATTCGTTTATTTTTAATAATTTATTAGTTAACAGTAGTCTGTAATTATAAAACTTTACTTTTTATTTGCTTTCAGCTTTCAGCTTTCAGCTTTCAGCTATTGGCTATTGGCTATTGGCTTCCAACTTTCAGCTTTCACCTTTTGGCTTCCAGTTTTCAGCTATTGGCTTTTGGCTATTGGCTATTGGCTTCCAACTTTCACCTTCCAGCTTTCACCTTCCAGCTATTGGCTATTGGCTATTGGCTTCCAACTTTCAGCTTCCCACTTCCCACTTACATCCGCTCAGGAACTTCAATTCCCAATAATTTAAAGGCTGCCTTGATAATGTCACCCACTTTTGCCGAAAGTTGGGTTCTCAGTATTTTTTCGTTTTCGTTCTCACTTCCCAAAATAGGCAGACTTTGGTATAACGAATTGTATTCTTTTACCAAGTCGTACGTATAATTTGCGATTATGGCCGGACTGTGGTTTTTGGCAGCATTTTGTATGATTTCAGGAAACTGCTGAATAAGTTTTACCAATTCGCGTTCCTTTTCATGTAAGTCGATAGCTTTTATTTCACCTGAAAAATCAAAATCGGCTTTTCTGATGATGGACTGAATTCGGGCGTAGGTGTATTGAATAAATGGACCAGTATTACCGTTAAAATCGACCGATTCTTCCGGGTCGAATAAAATACGTTTTTTCGGATCTACTTTTAAAATATAATATTTTAAAGCACCCAAGCCAATTATTTTATAAAGTTTCTCTTTTTCGGGTTTGGAATAACCCTCCAGTTTTCCCAATTCTTGTGAAATATTTCTGGCGGTATCAACCATTTCTTCCATTAAATCATCTGCATCTACCACAGTTCCTTCTCGCGATTTCATTTTTCCGCTTGGCAAATCGACCATGCCGTACGACAAATGATACAAGTTTTCAGCCCATTCAAAACCCAATTTTTTCAAGATTAAGAACAGTACTTTAAAATGGTAATCCTGTTCATTTCCAACAGTATAAACCAAATCACTTAAATCAAAATCTTTAAAACGCTCTATGGCAGTTCCAATATCCTGTGTCATATACACCGCGGTGCCATCCGATCGCAACACAATTTTTTCATCAAGTCCGTCGGCGGTTAAATCAATCCAAACTGATCCATCTTCTTTTTTATAAAAAACACCTCGGGCAAGTCCGTCTGCCACCACATCTTTACCAAGTAAATAAGTAAGGCTTTCGTAATAATTTTTATCGAAATCAACACCAAGTTCCTTGTAAGTTTGTTCAAAACCTTTATAAACCCAAGCGTTCATCATTTTCCAAAGAGAAACAACTGCTTCATCTCCAGCTTCCCATTTAAGCAGCATTTCCTGGGCTTCCAATAAAATTGGCGCCTGTTTTTTTGCTGCTTCTTCGGTTTTTCCTGCCGCAATTAATTGGGCAATTTCTTCTTTATAGGCTTTGTCAAATGCCACATAGTAGTTTCCTACCAATTTATCGCCTTTTAAACCAGCGCTTTCAGGTGTTTCGCCATTTCCTAAGCGTTGCCAAGCCAGCATACTTTTACAAATATGGATACCGCGGTCGTTGATAATTTGGGTTTTATATACTTTTTTTCCGGAAGCCTTTATAATTTCTGCCACGGAATAGCCCAATAAATTATTTCTGATATGCCCTAAATGCAAAGGTTTATTGGTGTTTGGGGAGGAATATTCCACCATTACGGCTTTTTCGGTAGAATTTGCTTCAACAAATCCGAAGTTTTTTGTTTTGTAAATATCATTGAAGGTATTCAGGAAGTAATCATCGGAAATCACCAGATTTAAAAATCCTTTTACCACATTAAAATCGTTGACTTCAGGCACGTTTTCTTTTAAATAGGCGCCCAGTTTGTTGCCGATTTCAACAGGATTCCCTTTTATATAGCGCAATAATGCGAAAATAACCACGGTGATATCGCCTTCAAAATCTTTGTTGGTTGCCTGAAAATCCACCGAATCAATTGTGACATCGTAAATTTCTTTTAATCCTTTTTTAATGGCTATTTCTAAACTATTTTGCATCTTTTTTTGCTGAAATCTGTTAAGGAGCAAAAGTACGATAATTTTTAAAAGTTTAAATTGTATTTTTGCCAATAAATTAAATAGATGGAAGCGTTTTTAAAAGAATTGCCGGGATTGGCGAAAGAAAAATACCCGGAAACCAAAAAGTATTTTGAAAAATTGAAAAAGCGGACGCCTAAGAATTTGGATTTTGTGGTGCAGGAACTTCACAACAGTGAATTTAAACGAACGGATTGCTTAACCTGTGGGAATTGCTGCAAAACCACAAGCCCTATTTTTACAGAGAAGGACATTCAACGCATTGCCAAGTATGTAAAAATGAAAGAGTATCAATTTATTTCTACCTATTTGGAAAGAGATCAAGATGATTTTTATGTATTAAAAACTGCTCCTTGTTCCTTTTTGGATTTAAACGACAATATGTGCACCATTTATGATGTACGTCCAAAGGCCTGTAATGAATATCCACATACCAACCGTCGAAAATTTATCCAGCTCACCAACTTAACCATGAAAAATACAGAAATCTGCCCAGCAGTTTATAACATTGTGGAAGCACTAAAAAAGAAATTGCCGCTTTAGTTGTTGTTTATTGTTGTTTTGGAATTTGACCATTTTGAGTTAGACCTGCTTGCCAGGTTTTAATAACTAACTTCCTTCTTACAATATGAATTCTTTCTAGGAGGCTAGGGGGGAATTCTTTAAATGAAGAAAGGGAAGCTAAAATAATGACCGTAACCCCTTACAATCAATATTTTAGTAGCTTCCCATTTTTTTTAAGCAACACAAATTGATGTGATTGCTTATGATGTGTTTAAGGGTTTTATGTACCTTTTTATTTTTGTTTGAAAACCGTTGTGGGGACAATGATTTTTAATATCAGAACTTCTAACTAAAACCGTTGTGGGGACAATGATTTTTTAATACAGAACTTTTAACTAAAACCGTTGTGGGGACAATGATTTTTAATACAGAACTTTTAACTAAAACCGTTGTGGGGACAACGCGAATTAAGTGTTATTAATTCCTCTTTTGGTATTTTACAGTAAAACTTGATTTTGTGGACGTGCAACATCTCCATTGTGGTTGATGTAATTGAAGCCTGGCATTAAAGTGTTAATGTTAATTCTGTTCACTTGTTCATTTAAAGTGTTTTTTTTACTGATACTGTTGTTTACTACTTTTAAATAAGTGGCGCTATCGTTTTGTCTTAATTGTTTTGCTTTCATCTTGATTAATTTAGGGGTTAAAAATTAACTTTTGTTTTTGTTGGGGGATTGATTGTGTTTTTAGGTTACTTTTTTATAAAAATATTTGTAAAGTAATTTTTGTTTTCTGTATTTGATTCCGTTGAGATACCGAAATGGGTATAATCCGGATTTTCAATAATTTTTCGGTGACTGTCACTGTTTAACCATCCATTTACCACACCTTCTGCCGTGCTGTATCCATAGGCAACATTTTCGCCCACAGTTTTGGCATCTGCTTGATCCATTAAAATTTGGGCTCTTTCTGAAAAATTATCATGGCTTATTTGGCCAACTTCAATCATATACTCTGTGTGCCCGTCTGCCACACCAGAAACAATGTCTAAAGTTCTTAGTGCATTTAAGCCTAAACTTGTTCTATGGGCATTTACCAAGCCAATGATTTCAGATTCGATAGGTGAGTAAGCTACTTTGGCATTTACCACTTCGCTATTTTCATTGAAGTACACTCCGTCATCTTCTTTAGAGCAGGAAAATAAAATTGTGGTTAAAAGTAGTAATGCGAATAATTTTGGGGCATACGTTTTCATTTTTTTTGGGGTTTGGGGTTATTGTAATTTTTTAAATAATTTGGGGTCGATTTATTTATTTTTTTGGGTTTTGGGGTTAAGGTAATTTTTAAGCGAATTGGGGTTGATTTATTTATTTTGTTTTTTTGGGGTTTTGGTTTTTTACAATTTTAAACTTTGGGTTATTCGTTTTTGATGTTGTAAATGTATATAAAAATACTTAACGTGCAAATTAAATTTGCAATTATTTTACCATTTGTTGTAAAAAACTTACCATTTGTTCGATTAAACTAACCAAATAGCTTATTTTCAAAGGGTTCGTAGGAGTAAAAATATTTTCAATTTATTTTAAAAAACTTACCATTTATATATAAAAACAGACTTGAAATTCTCAAAAAACAGCTTTTTACCGGACGATTTGAAGGACAAAAAAGCGTAAAATCTTCTAATTTGCAGAAAAGGTCTTAAAATTTTATTTGGTTTAGGTATTTGTATAGTTGATTTTTAACCAGAAATTAGCAACCCTTTATTCAGAATTTTTTTGAAAAAATTGCATTTAAAAAGAGGGGAGTTACCATAGGAATCAGATTGTATAATAAAGGTATTTTTTAAGTGTGATTAAAACCCGATTATTCCAAAATAGATCAATAATCCATGGTTTTTCAAGAATTTGTGGAATCAAATTTAATTTTTGGGTTTGGTTGAAAAAAATCGATAAAATTTGTTGGATTATTATTCGTACAATAAATATTTTGTCCTTATTTTTTTAAATGTGGCAATTTCGGGTTGCCATGAACTGTAAATTTCTGTTGCAGACATTCCATTTTTTATTTGAATTTCCAATTCGGTATTTCCGGCATGCGCCGTAAAGGAAGGTCCAAAAAAGGATTCTGTATTCGGTGTTTTTGCATAAGCATCGAGCAACCATTCAATAGTAACACTGCTCATTCGTTTGGTATTTTCTAAATTAACGCCATAACACAGCTTTCCCAAGTGTTTTGGGTTTTTAGCGCCTGGATTGGGCTGTGGCGTATAAGTAAAGTCGCTTTTCGGGAAAAAAGGTGCGCCGTATTGCTGAAACTGATTTTCGGTGCCTCTTCCCGCATTGATGTTGGTACCTTCAAAAAAGCCCATGCTCGGATATAAATTGATGGCTTTGTCGTTTGGCAGATTAGGTGATGGTTTAATGGGAAGGTGATATTCGCTTTGGTGCGTATAGTTTTTTAAGGAAATCACCGTCAAATTGCAAGTCACTTTATCCTTGAGCCAATGTTCTCCATTAATCATTTGGGCATATTCGCCAATGGTCATCCCATAAACCAGCGGAACAGGGTGCATGCCCAAAAATGTGCTATGTTCCATTTTTAAGGTTGGTCCGTCTATATAATGGGCATTCGGATTTGGTCGATCTAGTACAATAAGCGGAATGCCATTTTCAGCACAGGCTTCCATCACATAATGTAGGGTAGATATATAGGTGTAAAATCGTACCCCCACATCTTGAATATCAAAAACCATCAATTCAATTCCCTGAAGTTGTTCCTGAGTTGGTTTTTTATTTTTCCCGTACAATGAAACAATTGGCAAACCCGTTTTTATATCAATTCCATCAGCCACTTTTTCACCGGCATCTACATCTCCTCTAAATCCGTGCTCCGGAGAAAATACTTTCTTAATAGTTATTCCTTGTGAAAGCAGGGAATCCACCAAATGTACAGATCCGTTCTTTTTAAAGATAACGCTGGTCTGATTGGTTACCAGTGCCACATTTTTTCCTGCCAATAAAGGTAAATAAGCTGCCGTATTGTTTGCGCCCACCACAATTTCCAGAGGCTGTGCAATAACTTTTGATTCAGGATTGAAATTCCTAACCTGATTTTTTGCAACACAAGAATTCAAACAAAAAAATAGCAGAAAAACCGATAAGAAATATGTATTTTTGAACCGCATAGAAATCATAGACCAATTGAATTACGAGTTATTTATTGCAAAACGCATTATTGCCGCAAAGCAATACAAAAGTAGCATTTCATCACCAATAATAAAAATAGCGATTATCGCCATTGCGATGGGCATGGTGATTATGATGGTCTCTGTAGCTACCGGCATTGGACTTCAACAAAAAATCAGAGAAAAACTCTCGGGCTTTAACGGACATATACAGATTACGAGTTTTGACGACAACAATTCGGAAATCACCTTAAATCAAGTGTCTAAAAAGCAGGACTTCTACCCGAAATTCACCACCATAGACGGCATTAAAAATGTGCAGGTTTTTGCTACCAAGGCTGGGATTATCAGGACTAAAACCGATTTTGAGGGCATTATTTTTAAGGGTGTAGGGCAGGAGTACGACTGGACTTTCTTTAAAGAATACCTCACCAAAGGGAAATTGCCCGATTTTTCAAAGGAAGTGACCAATGAAGTGCTGATTTCAGAAGAGATTTCTAACAGACTCAATATTCATTTGGGTGATGAGTTTAACATCTTATTTGTAAAAGATGATCCGGCGAAAGCGCCGTGGCTTCGTGTGGTTAAGGTAGTTGGCGTTTATAATTCCGGTTTTCAGGAGTTTGACGAAAACTTTGTGATTGCAGATATTAGGCACATACAAAAAATGAACCGTTGGGATGATGACGAAGTGGGCGGATTTGAAGTGTTGCTGAACAATTTTGATGAGATTCAGGAAAAAAGTGAACAGGTGTACCAGCAAACTGCATCAACCTTAAACAGCAAAAGCGTGATAGAAAAATATCCTTCCATTTTTGAGTGGATTAGTTTGTTCGACAATAATATGTACCTGATTATCGCCATTATGATTTTGGTGGCCGGCATCAATATGATTACTGCTTTGCTGGTGCTTATATTGGAAAGAACCCAAATGGTGGGTATTTTAAAAGCCTTGGGCGGCGCTAATTTCAGCATCCGAAAAATATTTTTGTACAATGCTGCCTACCTTATTATAAAAGGATTGTTTTGGGGAAATCTCATAGGACTCGCTTTATTGTTTACACAAAAATACAGCAGTTTTATAACCTTGGATCCTTCAACCTATTACGTAAATACCGTTCCTGTGTATATCGATTTTGGCTATATTGCCTTATTAAACATCGGAACCTTATTGCTCTGTCTGTCCATGTTAATCATTCCTTCCATCATCATCGCAAAAATAAGTCCGGCGAAATCCATTAAGTTTGAGTAGGGCCGAACGTTTAGAAAAGAGCTGCTAGTTGTTTTCTTTACTTGCCCTCAAGCTGGCTGGTATCATCGTTCCAACCCACCCATAGATATCGCTATGGCCTGCAAATACGTGTGAAAAATAGTTTTTACCCGCTCTACGAAGTCTCCCGACTTCGCAGTTACTCCATTTTATTGCATAGTTCCATCGCAAAGACAAGTAAAAAAATAGTTTTTACCCTAAAGGGAGCACTATTTTTCAGAAGATTTTGTATAAAAAGCTTGTTTTTAAACATAGATTATTGCGAGAAGGCGATAGCAGACTTGGCAACCTGTCCCTAACTAAACGTTCCTATCGAACCCTCACTTCAAATAACTTCTAATATCTAATATCCAATATCCATATTTAATATTTAATATTTAATATTTAATATCCAATATCTAACATCCCCTTTTTTCATTCTCACAAAAACATTTTTTCCTTTCCAGCCAATGCAATATATTTACCATTTATAAATATTTTGCCAGTAAACCCAAATCCCAATAGCATAGTTACACCATATCAATGAATAAATTACTTGAAACCGCCATAAAAGCTGCAGTGGAAGCAGGCGCAGCAATCATGAAAATTTATGGGGAAAGTTTTGAGGTAATTTTAAAATCTGATAATTCCCCATTGACTTTAGCCGATAAAAATGCAAATGACATTATTAACAGCCATCTTTTAAAAACCGGCATCCCCATTATTAGCGAAGAAAACAAGCAAACGGCGTACGCCATAAGAAAAATTTGGGATACCTGCTGGATGGTGGATCCTTTAGACGGTACCAAAGAATTTATCAAAAGAAACGGGGAATTTACGGTGAACATTGCCTTAATCAAAAATAACAAACCAGTTTTGGGAGTTATTTATGTACCGGTTAGTAAAACAGTGTATTACGCATTGGTTTCAACAAAAAAAGCCTATAAAATGCTGTTGAAAGAACATCATTTTACCGCGGAAAGCGAGGCAGCTTCCTTAGAAGAATTAATTCCTTTAAAAGAGGATTCAGAAAAAATAAAAGTGGTTGCCAGCCGTTCTCATTTAAACGAAGAAACCACAGTGTTTATGGCGCATTTGGAAAAACAAGGAAAGCAGGTAAGCACGGTTTCCGTAGGAAGTTCTTTAAAATTTTGTTTGGTAGCGGAAGGAAAAGCAACTATTTACCCTAGATTTGCGCCAACTATGGAATGGGATACGGCAGCCGGCCATGCAATTTGCAATGCCGTTGGATTAAAAGTATTGCAGACGGCGGTTGATAGGGAGCTTCAATACAACAAAGCCCAGCTGTTAAATCCTTATTTTATAGTAAAAAAATAGCTAATTTTAATATTGCAGATTCAACATGACAAATCTTAATAAAAAACAAGCCTATACAATCACCAGAAGCGACAGGGAAAAAATGCATCAGCATCGGTCATTTTTAATTTGGTTTACGGGCTTGTCGGGCTCAGGGAAGTCCACCATAGCCAACCTGCTTGAAAAAAATCTGCACGAACAAAAAATTCATACTTATACTTTAGATGGTGATAATTTGAGAAGGGGACTTACCAAAGAACTCAAATTTTCCAAAGAGGATCGTAATGAGAACCTACGCCGTACCGCCGAGGTTGCCAAATTATTTATTGATGCAGGTACCGTGGTAATTGCCGCTTTTATATCTCCTTATATCAATATGCGCGAACAAATTAAAGAGATTGTGGGTGAAGAAAACTATCTGGAAGTCTTTGTCAATACCCCGCTGGAAGTCTGCGAACAACGCGATGTAAAAGGCCTGTATAAAAAAGCGCGTACTGGAGAAATTAAAAATTTTACAGGAATCAGCGCGCCTTATGAAACGCCTATAAACCCTTTTGTAGAGATTGACACCCTGAAGGAAACCCCCGAACAAGCAGTTCAAAAAATTCTTTCTTTGATAAAGCGCATATTGATATAAGGAGATATAAAAGCGGCAATTACCACGGTACCTGCATCAATAAATAATTTGGCAA
>DAIDMK010000048.1 GCA_027449025.1 Lutibacter sp.
TGCTGTTCGCTATTAATCATTCGTTTGTGTATCATAATTTGTTATGCTTGTTTCATTTATTTTTATTTTCTAATAAAACTATGGAGAATGGGGTATTTAAAATCACCATCCCGTTTTTTACAATTACTTCGGTGTTGGAATAAGCATCAACCAAAACTGTTCCTTCCATAAATTCAGTTCCTATATTCAGTTTCTTTTCTCCTATATTTAAATCGAGTCCTACAACCACTTCATCCTTAAAATCTCCTTTCGAATAGGTTCTTCGAAAAACATAAGGATTTTCAGAAATCATTTTATGAACTCCTGCGCCAACAGCAACATGGTTATTTCTGAATTTACCCAATTTTTGCCAATGCGTTAAAATTTCTTTGGTTTGTAACCTATTTGCTATATCGTTCCAATTCATATTGGAGCGTAAAGTAGCATCGCCAACAGCGCCTTCAATTATTAAGGAACGGGCAGATTCATCGCCATAATAAACTTGAGAAGTGCCAGGGCATAACAATAATTTAGTGGCAGATTCAAAAGATTTGGTTCTCTCTTTGTCGAAAGGAGCGCCGTCATCATGGGAACTTATATAGTTTAAAACGCCAAATCCTTTTAAATCATTTTGCAAGATGGAATCATATTTTGAAAAAAGGGCTTCATAAGTAGGAAGTTGTGCAGCATTCCATTTGAATTCAAAATTGATTAAACTGTTAAAACCATTTTCGAAATAATTAACTTTTTTGTCGCCGAAGTCAAAAATTTGTCCGCTGGAAATGTTGTAATTATAAACCTCTCCAACCAAATAAAAATTGGTTGAATCTAAAACTTTAGTAGGATTATTTTTTTTCCATTGTTCGAAAGCATAATCACATTCATTTTTAAAATCTACCCAAACATTTTCTTCCATATGCTTCACGGTATCGGCCCGATAGCCATCAATACCAAATTCAACAATATAATCCGTTAGCCATTTAATGATATAATATTTAGGTGCTCTCGGATAGCCGGTTCTGTCAAAAAACGCATCCAATTCTTTCATTTCGCGCTCATACCTTCCTTCCGACTTCCATTTTTTGGCCAATTCCACTGGGATTTCAACAGTTGCACTGCTTTCGGTTTTAATATCTGGAAGGTTTTTAACCAAAGTACAGGCCGTGGTGGATTCATAGGTTTGATAATCGCATTGAGGTCCAGTTCTTACCCAATCTTCAGGCCAAACAGGATCTACATTTGTTACAGGACCGGTATGATTAATTACGGCATCTAACAAAATTCTAATCCCGTTTTTATGTGCAACTTCAACTAAACTTTTCAATTCTTCCTCTGACCCAAAATTAGCATCTAATGATGTCCAATCTTTTGTCCAATACCCATGATAACCAAAAGTTAACCCAGTACCTTCATCAACAGAACCGTGAATTTGTTCAACAATTGGTGTTAGCCAAATAGCATTAATCCCTAAATTAGTAAAATAACCCTCTTCAATTTTTTGAGTAATCCCCTTAATGTCACCCCCTTCAAATCCTCTTAATTTAGCACCCACTCTAGTTCTACTGTAGTTCAAATCATTTGAAACATCACCATTATTAAACCTATCTGTCAGTAAAAAATAAATGTTTGCACCTTCCCATAGAAATGGTTTTTCAGCATTATCTACCTTCAAAATTTTATCTTGATTTTTGTGAGAACAACTTATTGAAACAATCAATACTAAAATGAATAAATATTTTTTCATCTGATAAATTTTATTTTTTTGTTGGTTATAAATGCTGTTCGCCATTAATAATTCCTTTATTTTTCAAAATTTTTGATGCTCGATTCATCTGTTTAATTTTTATTTTTTTGTTGGTAACAGATGCTGTTCGCCATTAATAATTCCTTTATTTTTCAAAATTTTTGACGCTCGATTCTTTAATAAGTTAATTTAATTTTTACCTTTTTTACTGAAGGATCATTTAATAAAACAGGAATTAACAAAGTCTGATTATTTTTATCCCAGGTATAAATATTGCCTGTTACTTTTTTGGGCTTTTTTGAAATATTATGAATCAGTAAGTTAGTCATTTTCTTAGAAAATTGATAATTTTTACCGATTTTTGATTCAATTTCAATATACAATCGATTGTTTTTGTATTCGCTTTCAAAATTCAAAATCTCATACTTCCCTTTTTCAAAAGCATTTGGGGTTTCACCATCATCATTGAACAAATGGCCGTTACTTTCTTTTACGGTTTCATCAAAATAAAAATGCAAATCAAATGATTTTAAATTGTACAAATCCGTATTTTGTATGGGTTGAATTCTAGGAATAAAAGCACCACCGCGTACGTAAGTTGGAATACCTTCTTCATTTAAGGAAACCAATTTTGTTTGTCCACCCCCAACTTTTTCATCGGTATAAAAATTGTACCAATTTGAGTTTGCGGGAAAATAAACTTCCTGTTCAGAAATGCCTTGTTTTACCACCGGACTCACCAAAAAACTATCGCCCCACAAATAGGATTTGTCATTGACAAATACCGATGCATTGGCTTCTTCAAAAAACAAAGGGCGCATTAAAGGCGTTCCTTTTTGGTTGTTCTCAAAAACCAAGGTGTAATTATAAGGCAATAAACTATAACGCAATTCTATCGATTTTTTTGCCAAAGCTTTCGTTTTTGGTTCTCTAAAAACGGGTTCAGAAGGCACTTCTTCTTGTGCGTGCGGACGATAAATAGGTTGAAAAACACCGTATTGTAACCAACGGGTGTATAGTTCATCATCTAAATTATTTCCTGCAAATCCACCCAAATCGGAATGCATATAGCCCATTCCCTGCATGCCCATTTGTAGGGCAATTTCGGGCTGTGATTGCAATCCTCCCCAACTTCTGTTAACGTCTCCCGACCAAGGAATCATTCCGTAATGCTGGGAGCCAGAATATCCGGCGCGCATCAAAATAAACGGACGCTGGTTTGGAAATTCTTTTTGATAGCCTTCAAAAACGAGTTTTGCCCAATTGTGACCATAAATATTGTGAACTTCATCGGCAGAGCCAGTTGCGTGCTGCAAATCTGAGGGATGTACTTCAGGCTCGCCCAAATCTCCCCACCAACCGGCAACGCCATAATCGTTAAATTTCTTGTAAACTTCCCAAAACCAAGCTTTCCCTTCAGGCTTAAAAATATCAATAATTCCGGTATTTCCAAAGTAAAAATCGTAAGTATAAGGTTTTCCTTCTTTGGTTTTTCCCAAAATATCTTTTTCAACGGCTTCATTCCATTTTCCTGAAGTCGTCAATATAAACGGTTCCGTAATTAAAATGGTTTTAACTCCTTTTGCCTTTAAATCTGCGATCATATTCTTCGGATTTGGAAATGAATCTTTTAAAAATTCAAAATTCCCCATCGTGCCTTTCATCTCTTTTCCAAACCAAAATAAATCTAAAATAATAGCATCAACCGGAATTTCATCTTTCAAAAATTGATCGATGGTATTTATCGTTTCTTCTTGGGAATGGTAACCAAATCGGCTCGAAAAATTCCCCAGCGCCCAGCGCGGAATCATAGGTTGTTTCCCCGTTAAAATGGTGTATTGCTCAATTAAATCTTTCCACGAATCGCCCGCAACTACCTGATAAGTTTTTCTTCCTGAAATAGTTTCATAAACTAAAGAATTGTCTTTTTTGCTATCCAAATCCAAATAACCAATGGGCGCATTGTCGAAATGAACGGCATATAAATTGGAAGAGAACACCAAAGGCATCGTAAAATTCATCAATTCTGAATGCGTTTCATAACCATAATGTGCGCGGTTGTACAATTGCAATCTGTTTCCTCTGCGGTTCATTCCCAAAGCTCTAGCGCCACCACCATATAAAATTTCATCGGTTGTTAAATTGAAATCCAATGTTTCAAACTCTTCGGTTTTAACATAACCTTTTCTTTCAGAAATTAACGGCTTATCATTATAAAAATATAAAATTTGAAATGGGTTTTTCCTGATTTCAACACGTATTCCCGAAGTTTTTAATTGAATTGAAATTTCCTTTTCGGTTATATTAAATTCCGTGTTTTCAGGATTCAAAACAACTGCGTGCGAATTGGGATTGTAAACTTCACCGTTTGGAATAAAGGAGGTTTCCACAATTTTTGCCGAATAAGGTTTTATTTGATAAGAACCATCGTTGGTTTTAACCTCAACAACTGCATTTTTTTGGCTAACGGAAATAAATTTTCTGTCGGCATTTTGCGCATTCAAAAATGAACTTCCTGCAAGAAGAAAAATTAGGAATAACTTTAATACTCTCATATATTTTATTTTTACACATCATTCTGAACTTGTTTACTCATCTCTTTCTTATTTTACAATAAGGAATTTGTGAATTTTCGATTTCAGAATCTCATGATATTAATTATCAATTATTATGCGAACCTGAAACAAGTTCAGGTTGATGGAATTAATTTCTAATCTTATTCTCTAAAATTTTGTTGTTAAAATTACAACACCTTTTTTATTCATTTTTAATGAATTTTTCCAAGTAAAAGTTTCATTAGAAATTATATTTTTAACTGATTTTCCAGTTAAACCAACCTCTTCAAATCTACTTAAATTTAACGTGATTGGATTTTCATTTTTATTTAATATCACCGTTACAATTTCATCATTTTTAATCCTAAAAAGTGTATAAACTCCATTTTCAGGAGTAAAATGAATTGTTTTGCCTGAATGGATTGCTTCACTATTTTTACGATAATTCAATACTTTTTTCAAAAAGGACTGCATTTCTGCTTGTTCAGATGTTAAGCCTTCACCGGTAAAACCATTCACTTTATCATTCATCCAGCCTCCTGGAAAATCGGTTCTAATTAATCCGTGATCTCCAGGCTTGGCAGTGTTTTGCATTAAAATTTCTGTTCCATAATACAATTGGGGAATTCTTGGCAATACAAGAATATAACCCAATGCCATTTTGGTATTTGCCACATTTTCCTTTAATTGGGTAAAAATTCGGTCCATATCGTGGTTGTCCGGAAATACCATGATTTTGCTCGGATTGGCATAAGCGAAATCGTTTGCCAAACCTTCATACATTTTTACAAAACCATTGTTCCAGCTTTCTACTTCATTCAATGCCTCAACAATGGCTTTTTGCATCGGGAAATCCATCGTTGAAGATAAATTAGACTCGTAGCCATCTTTATTATTCGCGCCTTGTTGCCAATAACCTACCAATAAAGGATTGTAGCTCCACTCTTCTCCAACAATGCTAAAATTCGGATATTCTTTCATAATGCCACCAGCCCAATCGGACATAAATTGTTTGTTTGGATACGGATAAGTATCTTGCCTGATTCCGCCCAAATCGAGAATTTCTACCCACCAAATACTATTTTGAATTAAGTATTTTGCCAGCAAAGGATTTCGTTGGTTTAAATCGGGCATAGAAGAAACAAACCAGCCTTCACTCATTAAATCGCTGTCTTTTACCGATGCATATGCATCCTGATTTGTGGTTCTTCTATGGTTTGTAGTGACAATATTATTTTTTAAAAATTCCTCCTGATAATTTAGCCAATCACCGGTTGGTAAATCTTTCATCCACCAATGTTCAATACCAATGTGGTTTGCAACCTGATCCATAATCAATTTTATGCCTTTACCTTTTGCACTTTTCCCCAATTCGATATAATCTTCCATCGTTCCAAAACGCGGATCTACCTGATAAAAATCGGTCATCGCATAGCCGTGGTAAGAACTTTGTTTCATATCATTGGTCAATACCGGCGTTGGCCAAATGGCTGTAAATCCCATGTCATCTATATAATCCAAATGGTCTGTAATTCCTTTAATATCACCGCCATGCCTACCATAATCATCCTTTCTGTCAACGGTTTTTTCATTCATCTTTTTTACAACATCATTGGTAACATCACCATTTGCAAAACGATCGGGCGTAATTAAATAAATAACATCCGAGCTGTTAAAACCTTCCCTTAATTTTGAATTACGGGTTCTTTCCTTCAATTCATATGCGACTGAGAAACTATTCGACTTTCCATTTTTTGAAAAGTTGATATTGAATTTCCCTGAAACTGCTTTGGACAAATCTAAATTCAAAAACAGATAGTTTTTGTTTTCAGTTTTTTTGATGTCTAAAATCAATATGTTTTTATTATCTACAGAAGGCGAAAATAGCGCGATGTCTTTTCCGTAAATCAACAATTCCAATTGGTTGTTCTCCATACCAACCCACCAATTAGGCGGTTCAATTCTATCAATCTTTTGGGCATATAATGAACTGCCTAAAGCTAATAATATTAGGAGAATTAGGTTTTTCATGTGTATTATTCTAACATTTTACAGCAACCAATTTATTTGCCGGAAGTAAAATTTCATTCTCATCCACCATCATTTTAACTTCATTTTCCGACTCGTTAAAGAATTTACATTCGTTCTGGCTTTTATAAATCTTAATAATATTTCCCCTGAAATTTATGGTAAATGAATACGATTTCCATTCTTTCGGAATTTGTGGACTGAAGGATAAAATACCATCTTCCCAAACGCGCATACCACCAAATCCCTGCACAATAGACATCCATGTGCCTGCCATACTTGTAATGTGGCAACCTTCATGAACTTCGTGGTTATAATCATCTAAATCCAAACGTGAAGTTCTTACATATTGCTCATAAGCTTTTGGCATTCTGTCTATAGAAGCTGCCAAAATTGAATGTACGCAAGGAGAAAGTGATGATTCATGAACCGTTAAAGGCTCATAAAAATCGAAATGACGTTCTAAATCTTCTTTGCTGAATTTGTTTTCAAAAAAGAACATGCATTGTAAAACATCGGCTTGTTTGATATAACAAGAGCGCAAAATACGATCCCAAGACCATTTTTGATTGATGGGTCTTTCCAATTCTGGCAATTCAGCAACCGGAATTAATTCCTTGTCCAAAAATCCATCCTGTTGCAAATACACATTGTGTTCCAAACTAAAAGGAGCATACATATTCTCTGCAATCTTTAACCATTCTTTGATTTCTTCATCTTTTAATTTGGTCTTTTCCATCACCCGAACAAAATCTTCAGGATACGCTGTTTCTACCTTAATTAAACACTCCTCTGCATATTGAATGCACCATTTTGCCAAATAATTGGTGTAAAAATTATTGTTTACATTATTTTCATATTCATTAGGTCCGGTAACACCTAAAATAACATACTGGTTTTTTGCTTCAGAAAAATTTGCACGCTGGTGCCAAAAACGAGCAACAGCAATGATTACTTCCAATCCGAATTTTGGAATATATTCAAAATCCTGGGTATAATTTACATAGTTGTAAATTCCGTAAATCATAGCGCCGTTTCTATGGATTTCTTCAAAAGTAATTTCCCATTCATTATGGCATTCTTCCCCATTCATAGTAACCATTGGATATAAAGCCGCACCATTTTTAAATCCGAGTTTTTGCGCATTTTCAATGGCTTTATCCAAATGATTGTACCGATACAACAATAGATTTTTCGCCACACTGGCATCTTTTGTTGCCATATAAAAAGGAATGCAATAGGCTTCCGTATCCCAATAAGTGCTTCCGCCGTATTTTTCTCCGGTAAATCCTTTTGGACCAATATTTAATCGGGCATCGGTTCCCAAATAGGTTTGATTTAATTGATAAATATTAAATCGAATGCCCTGTTGTGCTCTTATGTCTCCTTCAATAATAATATCCGCTGTGTGCCAAATGTTTGTCCAAGAATTTTTCTGGCACTCTAAAAGTTGTAAAAACCCTAAATTACTAGCCTTTTTAACATTGTTAAAAGCCGCTTCAATCAAATCCTCATTTGCATAATTTAAAGAACTTACACAGCTTCCATATTTATAGATTGTGGCAGTATCACCTTTGGAAACAGGTAACTTATAGGTATAATGCAACGACTTCTCTTCAACCTCAGTTTGATGAGCAACCTCAACTTTTTTATCATTTAAAGTAAACGAAACTTCCATGGCTGTTGCCACATGAAATGCCGTTTTTAAGGTTTTTGAAAGAATGCAACCAGTATTTTTGCTTTTGACAATTTTTAGTATTTCCCAAAAATATTCATTGTAATTAGAATCTTCATTTTTTATTCCTGCATCTATATAAGGAGAAAAAGAAATTTCACCTGAAAAATTTATAGCTTTTACAGCATACTCAATCACCCCTATCTCATTGTATTCCAAGCTTATAAAACGTTTTGTAACTACTTGAATTTCCTCTCCTGTTTCAAGAATGGCATGGAAGGAACGGCTAAGCCAGCCTTCTTTCATATTTAATTCTCTTCTAAAATTTGAAACCTCGCAAGTATGTAAATCCAATTCCGTTTTATTGATTTGCAGATTAATGCCAATCCAATTTGGCGCATTCAGCACTTTGGCAAAATACTCTGGATAACCATTTTTCCACCAGCCAACTCTTGTTTTATCGGGATAATAAATACCTCCAATATAACTTCCCTGAAAGGTTTTTCCTGAATAATTTTCTTCAAAATTGGCACGCTGTCCCATAGACCCATTTCCAATACTGAACAGGCTTTCTGACGCTTCTACATTATCTGGATTAAAACCTTCTTCTACAATTGACCATTCGTAAGGCTTAATATAATTTTTATTCATTGTCTTTAATTCATTATATTTTTTAAAAAATCGGGTGTAATGGCTGTCATATCACTAAAAACATAATCTGCTTCATATAGCACATTTGCATCTCCAATTCCTATACTTATCATTTTTGCAGCATTTGCCGCCTGTATCCCCGCAATGGCATCTTCTACAACCACACAATTTTCAGGATTTACATTTAATTTTTTTGCACCAATTAAAAACACTTCAGGGTCTGGTTTCGCCTTAGAAACATCATTACCGTCAACAATAGCGTTAAATCTGTTTAAAAGTCCGACTTTCTCCAAAATTAATGATGCGTTTTTACTGGCTGAACCCAGGGCATATTTTATTTCATTGATCTCTAAAAAATTCAACAAATCATTTACGCCAGGCAAAATTTCTTCGGAAGTCATTTTGTTGACGTACTCCAAATATTCTTTATTTTTCTGAAGTAAAAATTCTTGTTTCTTTTCTTCGGATAAATTGACTTTTCCGATAGATAATAAAATTTCTAGCGATTTAACACGGCTTACGCCTTTAAGTAATTCATTTTGTTCTTCGGTAAATTCGAAACCCAAAACGTTCGCTAAATTTCTCCAAGCTAAATAATGATACTTTGCTGTATCTACAATTACGCCGTCTAAATCGAAAATAAATGCTATCATATTTCTCATAAATTTATTTTAACTACTGTGTCATCAACATCTTTTACTCTTATCACTAAAATTGCTGCAATTAATAATGAAATACCACTAATTAACAACGCATATATTGGGTTTCCTCCATAAAAATATTTTACGATTGGACCGCCTATGATGGCGTTTATTATTTGTGGAATTACAATAAAGAAATTGAAAATTCCCATATAAACACCCATTTTCTTCGCAGGAATTGACCCTGCCAAAATTGCATAAGGCATTGCCAAAATACTCGCCCAAGCAATACCAATTCCAAACATGGATAAAAATAACCAGTTTTCATTTGGCACAAAGTAAATTGAAATAAGACCTAAACCACCAAAAGCCAGTGAAACTGCATGGGTCATTTTCCTACCTATTTTTTTAGCTATTGCTGGTAAAAAGAAGGCGTACACGGCAGAAACTGCGTTGTAAACACCAAATAAAATTCCAACCCAGTCACCTGCAATTTGATAGGCAGATCCGTGATCATCTAAGGACAAACCATAAATATGATGTGCAATTGCTGGTGTTGAAAATACCCACATCCCAAACAAGCCAAACCAAGAAAAAAATTGAACCGAGCTCAATTGTCTCATGGTCAAAGGCATTTTTTTGAAATCAGAGAAAATATCCAGTAAACTTGATTTTTCCTCAGCCGCAATTTCTTCTTCACTTTCAGGAGTGCTAAATTGCGCTGTCTCTTCTGGCGTGTATTCTTTGGTGGTAAATACAGTCACTAAAATACTGATTACCAACACCAAAGCACCTATAACAAATGAAAGTAATAAGTTTAGCGGAACTTCGCCTTCTGCTGAATTATTTGAGACTCCAAACCAATTTGATAAAGCATAAGGCAACCAAGATCCTATAACTGCTCCAATACCTATTAATATGGTTTGAATGCTAAATCCAAGTGTTCTTTGGTCTGAAGGCAATAAATCGGCCACTAAAGCCCTAAATGGCTCCATGGCAACATTAAAGGAGGCATCCATAATCATTAACATTCCAGCTCCAACCCATAGGGCAGGCAAAAATGCGGTAAACATATCGGCATTGGGCATTAATACCAATCCTACAGCTGCCATTAATGCACCAGCTAAAAAGTAAGGTCGTCTTCTGCCAAGTTTGGTCCAGGTTCTATCGCTATAGTAGCCAATAATAGGTTGAATAATTAAACCCGTTAAGGGCGCTACCACCCAAAACCAAGAAAGTTCATGGACATCTGCACCAAAAATTTGCAATATTCTACTGGCATTGGCATTTTGTAGCGCAAAACCCATTTGAATTCCAAGGAAACCGAAACTCATGTTCCAAATATCCCAGAAACTTAGTTTCCGTTTTTCCATAATGTAATTGTTAAAAAATATAATACAATCAAAAGCCGATAAGCTGTAATGAATTGTTTTTGTGTGAAGTGTAAAAAATAGTACGGGTCAAATATATAAATAAAAATTTAAGTTAGCCCTTTTTTGAAGTAAGATTTAGCTAAAAAAATGAACAATTGTGCACTACAACGTTAGAGTTATGAGCTGTAAGTTTGGATTTTAGATTTTAGATATTGGATTTTGCCTTTTTCAACTTTTAACTTGAACTTCCCTGATAGGTATTGACCCTTTTTTATTAATTCTAATTTTTCTTAAATTCTAAAGTTTTCATCTTTTTTAATCGACCAATTGGTTAATCATCTAAAGTAGATTTTCTAATTTTTAAATTGGGTGATATTACAACTTTTTGAAACTCACTAGGTGATACATTCTCAATTCTGTTTATTAATAATTCCGCAACTTGTTTGCCCATTAAAAATCCATGTTGTTCAACACAAGTCAACGGCGGATCGGTATATTCAGAAATTAAACCACTGGTAAAACCAATAATGGCGATGTCTTCAGGAATTTTTAAACCGCTTTCTTTGGCAACTTTTAAAGCAATTGCCGCATATATTTCATTCACTGCTAAAATGGCATCAGGAGTGTTTTTACTGGTAAACACATTTTTTATTTGTTCATATAAATCCAAATTGTCATCAATTTTATAAATGAGACCTTCATCAACAGAAATCTTACTTTTATTCAACGACTTTATATAACCTTTTTTTCTCAATGACCCAACCGTTATAAAATCTTGGGTTGTTAATAATGCAATTCGTTTCGAACCTATTTCAACCAAATGATTTGTAGCCTTAAAAGCGCCGCCAATATCATCAATAATCACTTTGTCACACTCAATATCATCGTTAATTCTGTCGAATAATACCAATGGAAAATCGTCTTTAATTATGGCTTCAAAATGTTTAAAATTCTGATTCTGCAGGGTTTCTCTGGCAATAGAAACAATCAATCCGTCCACACTTCCATTGGTCAACATGCTCATGTTAGAAACCTCCTTTTCATAAGATTCATTGGACAAGCATACCATAACATTGTATCCCCTTTCTGTAGCGTATTTCTCAATGCCATTGATGACTGTTGAAAAAAAATGATGTACAATTTCTGGAACAATAACCCCAATTACAGAAGTTTTTTGATTGCGTAGTTGCAGCGCTAAATTGTTGGGTTTGTAGTTATAATAATCGGCAAAAGCTTTAATTTTCCCCCTTGTTTCTTCACTAATTTCATGACTGTCTTTTAGCGCTTTTGAAACCGTTGAAATGGACACGCCAAACTCTCTTGCAATTTTTTTTAGGGTAATTCTTGGTTTCATTTGATTTTAATGGTTTGAAAGTTGAAAGTTTATGGCTTAAAGTAGTTAAAGATGCTATGTTAAATGCTAAAATTCAAAATTTGATCTTTGTTTACTGCTTATATTTTTAGTAATATTTTCTTATAATTAAACAATACCACTAATATCTACAAATATAGACTTTATAGTTAAAAAAACGAAGTGATTTTAAATAGAACCATTCTATAATAGTATCAGAAAAACTTCAAAATTACCATATTTAAAAGATTTTTATAAAAATCCTTGAAAATTAGTAACCATACTCTAACGTTTGCGTAAAAAAGTTGTAAACACGAAAACGTTTGCGCAATCTTTTAATTGATATTTATCAATGTTAAATTAATGTTAAGTGTGTAACTTCACACAGTGAAATGTAAAAAATAGTACACTAATTTTTAAAAAAAACCTTAATTATTAATTAACATAAAATAGATGAAAAATTTTAAAATTTTTTTGTTTAATGTCATGCTTCTTTTGCCTTTGGTGATGTTTGCGCAGCAAACCGTGAAAGGAAAAGTTACTGAAGCCACAGGTGGCACAGCGCTTCCTGGAGTTGGCGTTATTATTAAAGGAACCGCAATAGGAGCCGCAACAGATTTTGACGGAAACTATATTTTAGAAAATGTAAAACCAAGCGATATTTTGGTGTTTTCTTATGTTGGGTTTAACACCCAGTCAATTACAGTAGGAACCAACAACACCATCAATGTTGCCTTGGTTGAAAACACAGAATCTTTAGAAGAAGTTGTCATCATTGGTTATGGTACTGTTGAAAAGAAAGATAAAACAGGAGCCGCAGTAAAGGTTTCAGCTAAAGACTTAAATCAAGGAACCTTAGTTGACCCAATACAAGCAATTCAAGGAAAAGCTGCTGGTGTTAGTGTAACCAAGCAAGGTGGTGACCCAAATTCAGGATTTAATGTAAGAATTAGAGGTGCTGCAGGATTTGCTGCAGGTGGGGATCCCTTATATGTTGTTAATGGTGTTAGAGGAGTGGACATAACTACTATTGCGCCTGAAGACATCGTATCATTTGATATTTTGAAAGACGCAGCTTCAACTGCAATATATGGTGCAGATGGTGCAAATGGGGTTATTTTTGTTACTACTAAATCAGGTAAAGCTGGGGTTGCAAAAATTGAGTACAATACTTATCTCGCTATGGATGATGTGTATAAAAAATTAGGACTTCAATCTGCAAAAAGCTATAGAAATTATATTGCAGCAAATCAAGATAAATATGGTGATTTTTCTGATGCCGGTGGATCTGTAGATTGGCAAGATGAGGTATATAGATCAGGTATTACCATAAACAACAACCTTGCAATCTCTGGAGGTTCTGAAACCAATACTTATAGAGCTTCCATCACAAATACTGATTTTGAAGGCGTAATTGTTGGTTCTAATAAAAACAGAACCACAGGAAGACTTGATTTAACCCAAAAATCATTTGATGATAAATTAAAGATTACCATGGGAATGTCTGCTTCAATTGAAAGTAATGAGTATGTTAATTATGGAGGAAATGGAAGTACTGATGTATTATTCCAATCTTTTCAAAGATTGCCAACTGACCCTATTTATAATTCAGACGGCAGTTATTTTGAAACATCAAGAGTATTTAACTATTTCAATCCTGCAGCCAGTTTAGAGCAAATTCAAAATGAAAGAGATGCTAAAAAATATACAGGTAACCTAGGTTTTGATTATACCTTAATTGATGGGTTAGTAGGAAGCTTAAACTTAAGCTACCTCAGAAATGACAGTGAATCTACTTATTTTGAACCAAAATACAGTAGCAATATCGGATCACAAAATACGCTAATTAGAACAGGGTATGGTAAAAGGGCTTATGACAATTGGGCTCAAGCAATGCTTGAAGGAACGTTAACTTATAAGAAAACTTTTAATGACGTTCATAATTTAACAACTTTAGCTGGTTATTCTTATATAAAACAAGATTGGGATGGATTCCTTGCAGAAGGAAGAGAACCTATATCTAACTCACTTGGCGCAGACAAACTTCAAAATTTTGAAGATGTTCAATTGGGAGATATTGAATCATATAAAGGAGAAAGAACCGATATCGGCGTTTTTGCACGTGCTATGTATGATTATGATTCAAAATATTACTTAGCAGCAATGATTCGTAGAGATGGATCATCCGTTTTTGGTGATAATAATCAATGGGGTTGGTTTCCTTCAGTTCAAGTAGCTTGGAATATGGCAAACGAAAATTTTATTGAAGACAACGCTCATTTTATTAATTTATTAAAATTAAGAGCCAGCTGGGGTATTTCAGGTAACAGCAACATTGATAGCTATTTATCTTATCTTAGGGTAGGTCCATCCGGCACTTCTATAGATCCAGAAACTGGAGATCCCATTGTAAATTTAGATTATTACAACAATGGCAACCCCGATTTAAAATGGGATGAAAATGAAGAAATAAATGTAGGTATAGATTTCGGTTTTTTTAACAATCGTATTTCTGGTTCTGTTGAATATTATTCTAAAAAGATTACAGATATGCTATCTGTATATGATGTTCCTACAGAAACAAATTATGCTGGAACCATTTTCTATAATGGTGGTGAAATGAAAAATTCAGGTTTTGAAGCAACTTTAGTAGGTAAAGTTTTTAATACCGATAATTTTAAATGGAATACAACATTTACTTTCTCTACAAATAAAATGGAAGTAGTGTCTCTTGATGGTGGTAAATACGCTTTAGATTATAGAGATGTAGGTTATATCTCAGCACCTGGAATTGTTGGTGTGGCCACACAACGAATGCTGCCTAACCATGACTTAGGGACCTTCTTTGGATTTGAATATGCCGGTGTTAGTGAAGATGGAAAATGGTTGGTTAAAGGAAATGATAACGAAATTCATTATTTAGATGACGTTTCTCAATCTGATGAGCATAAAAAACCTATCGGGAATGCCTTACCTGATTTTGAAATGGGATGGAGCAACAGCTTTACCTACAAAAATTGGGATTTAAGCGCTTCTTTTAGAGCAGTTGTTGGGCATGATATTTACAATGCTACCAAACAAGTATTTGGGAATCCAGATTATATCACCCAAAGAAATGTACTTGACGAAGCACTTGCTTTAGATGGTTATGTAGGCGGTGCATACCAATCATTAAGTTATTATGTTGAAGATGGAAGTTTCCTTAAATTAGACAATATTAATTTAGGATATACTTTCCCTAAAAATATTATTAAAGGTATCTCAAACCTAAGAGTCTATACTTCAATAAATAATGTGTTCACCTTAACTAATTATGATGGTATTGACCCTGAGGTAAACTTCAGTGGAGGAAAGCAAAATGAGGGAGAAATTTATTTTGGGATTGACCAATATAATATTTATCCGAAAACTCGTACAATCACATTCGGTATAAACGTTGAATTATAACATATAAAAAAATGAAATACATATATAAAATTGCAATCGTACTTATAGCAAGTTTCGCGCTATACAATTGCACAGATTTAGAGAGTGATGTTTCAGATTTTATTCCAGGAGACTCATATCCTGAAAATTCTGAACAAGCTATCCGCGTTGCCAATCCGGTTTTTACTAAAACCCAAAGCATGTTGGATGGCGGTGGTTGGTGGTTTCTTCAAGAAGTCTCAAGTGATGAAGCTGTAGCGCCAACAAGAGGAGCTGATTGGGATGATGGTGGTAAATGGCGTGTATTGCACCAACACACTTGGGGAAATAATACTGAAGCTATTAACCAACTATGGGGATTAATTTATGATGCCGTTCCAAGAGCAAATAGAGCAATTGAATTGCTGGAAGTAAATGCAGAAAATCCTGAAGTTGCTAAGGTTTTAGCACAAACAGTTGTTGCAAGAGCTTATTATTACTACTTAGCTATTGATAATTATGGTGACGTTCCCTTTCCGAGAACTTTTACCAATGCTGAAGAATTTCCACATAGAACACCTAGAGCAGAGGTATTCCAAACAATTGTTCAAGATATTATAGATAATATTGATAAATTACCAACTCCAACTCCAGGAGTGGCTTCTAGTTCAATAAATAAAGGTACTGCCTATGCTTTATTGGCTAAATTATATTTAAATGCCGAAGTTTATACAGGAACACCAATGTGGACGGAAACTATAGATGCCTGTAACAATGTTATTAGTTTAGGTTATTCTTTAGAAGGAAATCCATTGACTCCCTTCGTAACAGATAATGGTGCTTCAAAAGAAAATATCTATACAATTGCCTATGATGAAAATAAATTTACAGGATTTAATTTTCACATGAGAACTTTGCATTATTTATCACAGCAAACATTTAATATGAGTGTTCAACCATGGAACGGTTTTGCGATATTAGAAGGTACTTATAATTTATTTGGGAGCTCAGATTTAAGAGCCAATGGACTTTTAGTAGGACAACAATATGCAAAAGATGGCAGTGAGATTGTTGATAACGTTGCTGGCGTAAATTTAATTTTAACGCCTAATATACCTGCTTTACTAATGGATGCGAATACCTATAGCTTAAATCAAATTCGTAATTCTGGTGTTCGTGTAGCTAAATGGGAAATTAAAGAAGGAGCTAAAGGAAATTTAAGCAATGACTTTGCACTTTTTAGATTGGCAGACATTTTATTAATGAAGGCAGAAGCCCAAGTTCGTTTAAATGGAAGCGGAGCCGGTGATGCATTGGTAAATGAAATTAAATTAAGGGCAAACGCAACCACTACAGGAAACTACTCGTTGCAAGACATCTTAAATGAAAGAGGAAGAGAATTATTGTGGGAAGGTACAAGAAGGCAAGACTTAATTCGATTTGGCAAATTTAATGAATCTTGGTGGGAGAAAAATACATCCGCAAACACACGAAACATTTTCCCTGTTCCGCAATTTGCTATCAATGCAAATGAGAATTTATTACCTCAAAACCCAGGATACTAATTAAAACTATATTAAAATGAAAAAATTAAAATTTATACTAATATTACTTTTATCTATAAGTATTTGGTCTTGTGAGGATGATGATGCAGACATCGATATTTTCCCGTCTGAAACTATTGAAGGAACTGCAGTGTTAAACACACCTGCTGTAATTGACTTTGAAATTACGGAAACCACAGATGCTGTTGTTGGAAACGAAAATGAAATAGCTACAACTTTTACGTGGTCTAAAGTAAAGGGAAATTATAATGGCGCTATACTTTATTTTCTTGAAATGGATATAAAAGGAAATAACTTTAAAAATGGTGTTTACGCACCTTTAAGCAGCCAAGGAACTACAGAATTGTCTAAAGAAATTAGTAATAACGATTTAAACATAGCTGTAAATGCCATTAACACACAACTTGTAAAATCAGGTTCTGCATTAAAAGTTGACTTTTCAACTGGAACTGAGTTTGACTTAAGGGTTGTAAGCGTAGCCAATATTTCTAAAGATAAAAGTTTTTCTGAGCCAATTACAATCAAAGTAAATGCTTATGAAAAAATAGTTGTTATTGAACCGCAATTATTTATTGTAGGCTCGGTTCAATCATATTATGGCAAAAGCAATTGGAATCCAGAACAAGGTATGGAAATGAGATATATTGGAGATGGAACTACAAAAGTTTTTGAAGCTTATCTAAAGGCAACAGAAGGTGATATCTTTAAATTTATTTCAAATCAGGCTGTTTGGGATAATGTAATAGGTAACTATGGGACTATTGATGGTGCTCAGGATGGGAATTTAATCAACAGTAGCGATAGTAAAAATATTGAAATTTTAGAAAAAGGACAATATTATGTACAAGTTGATATTGATAATTTAACCTACAAATTGGTTAAAATGCAATGGGGAGTTATTGGTAATGCCACACCTAATTCTTGGGATGGAGAAACGCCTATGACATACGATTTTAACACCAATACTTGGGGAATTACTTTAAACTTAACTGATGGTGAAGTTAAATTCCGTTCTAAATTATTATCTAACGCTGTTTTTGGTTCTGGAGAAGATTGGAAGTTCAATGTTGGAACAAATTTAACCGCTTGGGATGAAGGTGATGGAAACTTTGGCGTTAGTGCTGGAAGCGCATCAATTACACTTAATATTGGTTTTAAAGGTGATGCTGTTGTTACTGGTATTTAATATTTAAAATAAAACATATAATATGAAAAAATTAATTTATATACTAATAGCTGTATTTGCAGTTACTGTCGCCTGTGAATCAGATGAAGTAACTATCAACACAATAGATGCTTCTGAAGCAGAACTAATTTCTGCAGAATTAGATATGCCAGCTACAAATACATTCGAAATAACAAGAACTACCGATTTAGTGCAAGGAAATGAAGCGGCAGATGCTGTAACTTTTACTTGGTCAAAGGCTTCCGGTGATAACGATGGTGCTATAATGTACTACTTGCAACTGGATGTTGCAGGCAATGATTTTGCAACAGCAGTGACAATTCCTTTGGCTCAAGAGGGAACTTCGGAACTCTCTCGTAAATTAACGTTTGGTGATTTAAATAAAGCTGTAAATAAAATAAGCAGTAATTTATTTGCGATAGCATCTCCTCTGTCAATTAATTTTGAAGATGTTAATAGCTTGGAAATTAGGGTTGAAAGCATCTTGGGAGCTTCCATCGCCAAAGCATATTCGCAACCAATTCCACTAACTGTAAAAGCCTATTTTTCAGGCTTAACAAATGACTTGACCAT
The DNA here is from genome assembly GCA_027449025.1 of Lutibacter sp. Lineage (GTDB taxonomy): Bacteria > Bacteroidota > Bacteroidia > Flavobacteriales > Flavobacteriaceae > Lutibacter. Next base: position 18,727 of record DAIDMK010000048.1, read on the forward strand.
AAGTGGGGCTGCTTTAGCTGAGGACGTTAATATCACAATTGCTGATGGTGTTTATAAAGGTAGATTAAATTTAACCCAAAATGCATTCAGATTTTTTGCTAAGCCAGCTGAAACAAATGTCAGCTACAATTATGCGTATTTTGAATCTAATGGATATACAATTGATCCTTTATTAGAAAATGCAAATGATGACAAAATGAATTTCAAATTTACAGGTACTGAAGGTCCTTGGGATTTAGTTTTAAATACGAATACTAAAACTATTACTTTAGTAGAAGTTGTTGCGCCAGATAATTTATATTTAATTGGCTCATTAACAGGATGGGATCCAGCAACAGCATTTCCATTTAATAACAATGGAGATAATACCTTTTCTATTTCAGCTAATTTAGCAGATGGGGATCAATTTAAATTTATACCAACCAATACATCTTGGGATGGTGCTTGGAAACAAGACCCTAATAATTTAGGTACAATAATTAATGAAGGCGGCGATCCAAATATTAGCGGATATCCTGCAGGTCAATATCTAATTACAGTTAATTTTAATTCTCTTACATTTACAATGAAAGAAATTAACAATCTATACCTAGTTGGATCCATGACAAATCCTGCATGGACTCCAGAAGCAGCTTTACCTATGACAAATGGTAAGGCAGGGGTGTTTTCTATAGTTCAAACCTTAGCCGCATCTGATGAATTTAAATTTTTACCAACCAATACTGGTTGGGATGGAGGAATCGGTAAAGACGGAGGAAACATAACTGTACCTGAGGCTGGAACCTACGTTATCTCATATAACTACACCAACAATAACATCAGTGTTTCAAAAATTGTGATACCTTCTCAATTATATTTAGTTGGAAGTTTTAGAGGTTGGTCAAATGACGCTGGTAATCCACAATTTACACAAATCTCAAGCAATGTCTTTCAAATTACACAAGCATTAGCTGCAAATGATGAATTTAAATTTGTGAAATCTAACACTGGTGGCGATTGGTCAAATGACATCGCTCAAAATAAAATGAACCCAATGGTTATAGAGCAAAACGGTGAAGATAACATTAAAGTTACAACTGCGGGAGACTATATAATCACTGTTAATTTTAATGATGGGACTATAAAACTTTCCAAGTAAAGTATATTCTTATCAATACTAAAAAGGCTGTATTCAGTTACAGCCTTTTAAAATAATTTAACTTTGTGCTTTGAACCGGTTCTTAAGATGCATCCGGTTCATTGCATTTAGTATAATATTCAATATCAAAGCTGAAACGAGCCATAATAAATTTTGATACACAGCAGAATGATTAATGGCCAACTGCATCTGTACCAATAAAAAATAATAAATAAAATATAAACAGATGAAAAGAAAGTTAATCATATTATTTATTCTACTACCTGTACTTGTTTTTTCACAAGTTACCACATCCCCTACATTGCCAACTGCTAACAGTGAAATTACAATAACATTTGATGCGTCCGGAACGGAATTAGAAGGTTATACTGGAGATGTATATGCACATACTGGTTTATTGACAACGCAATCCACAAGTAATACCGATTGGAAATATGTCATCGCTGATTGGGGTAGTAACATAGAAAAAGCAAAACTTTCAAGAATCGCTACAAATACCTATCAATTTAAAATAACACCTAACATTCCAACATTTTATAATGTAACAAGTGGAGAAATTGTAACTGATATTGCTGTTGTATTTCGCTCAGCGGATAGGTCAAAACAAACTAGACCTGATTATTTTATAAAAATTTATGAAGAAGGCTTAAACATAACAATTACAAATCCAATAAATAATAGTGCTTATAATTTAAACGAAAGTATTAATATTACGGCTGTTTCTTCTATTTCAGCTGATTTACAACTTCTTATTGATGGCAGCGCTCAACAAACTGCTTTAAATTCAACTACCATTTCAGGTTCTTTTGCTTTTTCAGCAACTGGTTATCACACAATAAAAGCAATAGCTACGGCTTCAACAGAAACTAAAGAAACCGAGATTTCTATCTATATAAAATCCCCAACACAAAGTTTATCTATTCCTACAACAAAAAAGGGAATAACTATAAATCAAGATAATTCTTTAACTTTTGTTATTGAAGCCCCAAATAAATCAGCAATTAATTTAATTGGAGATTTTAACGATTGGAAACTGAGTGATACACATCAATTATACAAAGACACTACAAATCCAGATCTATTTTGGCTAACTGTTAGCGGTTTAGACCCAAATAAAGAATATGCCTACCAATATTTAATAGATTACAACATAAAGGTGGCCGATCCTTATTCAGAAAAAATATTGGATCCTCAAAATGACCAATATATTTCAAGCACCAATTATCCGAATTTAAAAGTCTATCCCACAAATCTAACTACAGGCAATGTTTCAACCTTCAAAATAAATCAGGAAAATTATATTTGGGCCACTACCAACTTTACAAGACCGGCACAAAGCAATTTAATTATTTACGAGTTGTTAATTAGGGATTTTACAACAAGTTCTTCTTTTAATGAAGCCATCACTAAATTAGATTATTTAGCTTCCTTGGGCGTAAACGCCATTGAATTGATGCCTGTAAATGAATTTGAAGGAAATGACAGCTGGGGTTACAATCCGGCCTTGTATATGGCATTGGACAAAGCTTACGGAACCAAAAACGATTTTAAAAGATTTGTGGATGCATGTCACCAACGGGGTATTGCAGTGCTCGCCGACGTTGTTTTTAATCATTCTTACGGGCAATCGCCCCTTTTGCAAATGTATTGGGACAGCACAAATAACAAGCCAGCTGCAGACAATCCTTGGTACAACCAACAAAGCAATTTTGCAAATCCAGACGCACAATGGGGTTATGATTTTAATCATGAGTCAACTTATACAACTTCTTTCTTTAAGGATGTTTTAACGTATTGGCTTACTGAATATAAAATTGATGGATTTAGATTTGACTTTACCAAAGGTTTTTCAAATACCCCTTATGGAGTGAATAGTTGGGGAAGCGATTATGATCAATCTAGAATTGATATTTTAAAAGCATACGCAGACCACGTTTGGAGCAATAGCCCATCTAACAAACCTTATGTGGTTTTCGAACATTTGTCAGACAATTCAGAAGAAACTGTTTTGGCAAATTATGGCATACTACTTTGGGGAAATATGAACTACAGCTATAACCAGAACACGATGGGTTATAGTGATCAATCTGATATTTCCTGGATTTCATACAAAAAAAGAGGCTGGAATCAATCAAATGTTGTTGGCTATATGGAAAGCCATGATGAAGAACGATTGATGTATAAAAATCTTCAATTTGGAAACAGCAATGACACCTACAATGTTAAAGATTTGAATACTGCATTATCCAGACAAGAGCTTGCAGGAATGTTCTTTTTTACCATTCCGGGACCAAAAATGATATGGCAATTTGGAGAATTGGGTTATGATATTAGTATTAATTTTAACGACAGGGTTGGCAAAAAACCAATTCATTGGGAATATTTTGATGATGCCAACAGAAAACAAATTTACAATACATGGACAACACTGATTGAATTCAAGAAACAACAACCCGTTTTTAACACCAGCGATTTTACTTTAAATGTGGGAACTTTAACTAAATCCATTCTTTTAAAACACGCCAGTATGGATGTTGCTATAGCTGGAAATTTTGATATTGCTTCAAAATCGATTACTGTTCAATTTTCAAAAACAGGAACTTGGTATGAATATTTTACGGGTGAAGAAAAAATCATTACCAATACTTCAACAGCAATCACGTTGAACCCTGGGGAATACAAACTATATTCCACCGTAAAATTACTGGATCCAAGGGGTGGTACAGCACAAGACGACAGCGATGGCGATGGCGTTGCAGATACCATAGATTTATGCCCGAACACATTTCCTGGAACAGACGTAAACAGTACTGGATGTCCTATTTTCACTTTGCCTTCCAACAATTTTACGGTTGAAGTAACCAGTGAAACCTGCGTTGGCAAAAACAATGGGCAGATTAAAATTACAGCGCAATCTTCATTAAATTACACCACAACAATTAATGGTGTTAATTATAACTTTACAACCACAAGTTCAACCCCAAC